>NZ_MVOJ01000013.1:0-176292 GCF_002018845.1 Pseudomonas sp. MF6394 | reverse complement strand
GCTCTTGATCTTGATCTTAGGCGCCCCGTTAAACCACGCTGGCCGGAATTCGACAGGGATTTGGGGGGTAAACCGGCAGGGATGCCGGTTTAGCCGCCCCGCGCCATGGATGGCGCGTGGCGGCGGCCCCCCAAATCACTGGCGGATTACGGGCACACCGAGCCTAGGCGAGGTGCCGAGTGGTGGGGCAAGAGCGTTTTGCTTACTTTTGCGCTGTTCAAAAGTGAGCCGCCGTCAGGGCGGAACCCTAAGTAGCCGTTACCGCAGCAATGGATATGCCCACAATCCAACTGTGTTGACTGCCAGGCCGCCTTCGCGAGCAAGCCCGCTCCCACAGTTGGATGTGTATGGAGCTCATGAGCAATCAGTAATCGTCACCCTGTTCAGTGACATCGCGTTCCACCGGTCCCGCATCCGGGTCGTAGCCCACCGGGAACTTGCCCTTCAATGTCCAGGCAAATGCAATGATTTCGGCAATGGTGCGGTACAGCTCTTGCGGAATGCTGTCGCCCAGTTCCATACGCGCCAGCAGTTTCACCAGCTCGGGGTTTTCATAGATGGGGACTTCGTTTTCCCGTGCCAATTTGAGGATGGCTTCGGCCAGGGCGTCGTCGCCTTTGGCCGTCAGGGTGGGGGCCTGTTGCCCGTCGTACTTGAGGGCGATGGCTTGGCGGGGTGGGGCGGCGTTTTTCATGCGGTTTCATCCACCCAGCGTTGCTCCAGTCCGGTTTTTTGCCCGCGTGGCGGGGTGCCCAGGTGGCAATCCAGGTCGCCGACGTTGAGCCCGGATGACACCAGGCGCTCGCGCAGGCTGCCCAAGTGGCTTTCGATCAGGCTGGCGGTGAACGGGCGGCTGGCCCACAGCTGGCTGGACAGTTTGCCTTGGGACAGCTGCGCCTGAACTTGCAACGGCCCCAGTGGCTCCATGTCGAAGGCCAGTTCGACGCGCCAGAGCATTTGCTTAGGGTCTTTTTTATCTTTGCGCTCGGTCTGGTCCTTGTCTGGCGCGGGCTCCTCGCGTTGAAACTTGACCTGCAACGGCACGATGTCTTGCAGAGTGCGCAGGGGGATTTCCAACTGCCAGGTCGTTTGCAGGCGGCCGTCGGCGGTGGTGCCGGTCTGTTCCAGGCTCGACAGTTGATGGCTCTGCAAGCGCGAGATTGCCGCAGCGGCCAGGCGCAGCAGGTTTTCCAGGTCGCCTTCACCTTCCAGTTTTGCCATCAGCCTTTCGGGCAGCGGGAAGCCGGCGGGGATCTGGCGGGCGCCGACCTGGCCGAGGGTGTTCAACGGGCTGCGCACAAAGTGTGGCAACACCTGGGCCAGGGTATTGGCGGCGAGGATCGCATTCAGGTTGGTGCTGGCGGGCAGGGCGGGCAGCAGGTCTGCGACCAGGCGCAACAGCGCGCCTTTCATGTCCAGCGGTGGGATTTGCGGGTTCTGGCCGGCAAGCAATTTGGCTTCCAGAAAGGCGCCGCTGTTCTGCACCACCTGGGCCAGCACCTTGGGGTTGCTGACCTGTGCCAGATCGGGCAAGGCCGCCAATAATCGCTCGGCGGCGGCCCGCAGCTCGGCCGATGTGCTGTCGCCACGGGGCAGGTTTTGCAAGGCGGTAAACACCGCGTCCAGCGAGCCTTGGCGACTTTGCTGAGTGGCGAGTTGTTGCGCCACGGCCAGTTGGTCTTTCAAACCGCTCAGCGGTACGAAGTTCAGGGTTTGCGCGTTCTGCACCACGGCACTGAGCAAGCTGCCCACCCTCAGCGGCTGAGGGCTTTCCAACGCCAGGGTGGCACCGGCCAGGGCGTTATTGAGCACGCTCACCAGCGAGCGATAGATTGCCGGTTGCGCCGTGCCCTGGGGCAGCATCTGCGTGGTCAGCACCTTGGCTTGCAGCAGCGTGCCCACCGGCATTTGCGTGGTGTCGAGGCGTGTGAAGGCGGCCACGTTGGCGCTCATGGCTTGCTGCAAGGTGATGGCCAGATTGCCCGCAGGCGTCTGGCTCACCGCCACATTGCTGCCCAGGGGCAAGGGCTGGGCACTGCTGGCCTGCACCAGGGTCTGGCGACCGCCTTCGAGGGTCAACTTGAGCAGCAGTTGAAAGGCCTCGCCGCCTTGTTTAAGCGCGATGACCTCGGCGTTCACGGTTTTCCCCGGGCCGATCAACCCGGCCTGCGGTTCCAGCAGCGTGAGCAGCCCGCCGGCAGCCGGCAGCGGCGCGGGTCCGGGGGCTGAGGTGGGCGGCAGTGGAGGAAGGTTGATCTCACCGGTCATCGTGCGCGTGGTCTCTGGGGAAATTGCCCTCTTTAGAGTAGGGCATCGCATGTATAATGCCGCCCGTCTGTAAAGAGAGCGGTAAAAACCTCACAACTATTTGATCCAGCTCTCTAAAATCGGTCGCCAAAGCCGTTATTGTGCATCTCTCTATAACGGCCGCTGCACCGCCGACTTGAACCGTAAAGGCCCGCGATCTTTTGACCAGCCCTCTTCTTGAAGCCGTAGCGCTTGCCTGTGAACGCGACCTGCGCCTGCTGTTCGAGCAACTCGACCTGCGGCTTTCGAGTGGCGACATGGTGCAAGTCAGTGGCCCCAATGGCAGCGGCAAGACCAGCCTGCTGCGCCTGCTGGCCGGGCTGATGCAGCCCACGGCCGGCGTGGTGCGTCTCAACGGCAAGCCGTTGAACGAACAACGTAGCGAACTGGCGCGCAACCTGATCTGGATCGGCCACGCCGCCGGCATCAAGGACGTACTCACCGCTGAAGAAAACCTCAGTTGGCTCAGCGCCCTGCATCATCCTGCTTCCCGTGAAGCCATCTGGCAGGCCCTGGCCGCGGTAGGCCTCAAGGGCTTTGAAGACGTTCCCTGCCATACCCTGTCCGCCGGCCAGCAGCGCCGTGTGGCCCTGGCCCGCTTGTACTTGCCCGGCCCGCCACTGTGGATTCTCGACGAACCTTTCACGGCCCTCGACAAACAAGGCGTGGCTCAACTCGAAGCGCACCTGGCCCAGCACTGCGAACAAGGCGGCCTGGTGGTGCTCACCACCCACCACACCTTGGCGCGCATGCCTGTCGGCTACCGTGAGCTGGACCTGGGGCGGTGGTCGCTATGAGTGTGTTCGCCTTGTTGGTGGCCCGCGAGGCACGGCTGTTGTGCCGCCGCCCCGCCGAACTGGCCAACCCGCTGGTGTTCTTTGCCATCGTGATCGCGCTGTTTCCGCTGGCGGTCGGCCCGGAGACTAAACTGTTGCAAACCTTGTCGCCAGGACTGGTATGGGTCGCCGCGCTTTTATCGGTCCTGCTCTCGCTGGACGGGCTGTTTCGCAGTGATTTCGAAGACGGTTCCCTGGAACAGTGGGTCCTTTCGTCGCACCCTTTGCCACTTCTGGTACTGGCCAAGGTGCTGGCACACTGGGCTTTTTCCGGCTTGGCGCTAGTCTTGCTCTCGCCACTGCTTGCCATGATGCTCGGGTTGCCCGTTGAATGCCTGCCGGTGCTACTCCTGTCCTTGTTACTCGGCACGCCGGTGCTCAGCCTGTTGGGGGCGGTGGGCGCAGCGTTGACGGTCGGCTTGAAGCGTGGCGGGCTGTTGCTGGCCCTGTTGATTCTGCCTTTGTATATCCCGGTGTTGATCCTGGGCAGTGGCGCGTTGCAAGCCGCGCTCATGGGCATGCCGGCGACCGGTTACCTCTTGTGGCTTGGCAGCCTGACCGCCCTGGCGGTAACCCTGACACCTTTTGCTATAGCCGCCGGCCTGAAAATCAGCGTCGGTGAATAATGAGGTCTGACCCGGCGTTAACGACGCGGAGTCAGTAAAGACCCTGAGCTTTTCGCCACGACGAAAAGCACCGTGATGGAAACAGCAATGAACTGGACCTGGTTTCACAAGCTCGGCTCGCCCAAATGGTTTTATGGCATCAGTGGCAAGCTGCTGCCGTGGTTGAGTATCGCCGCCATCCTGCTGATCGGCATCGGCCTGGTCTGGGGCCTGGCCTTTGCGCCGCCGGACTATCAGCAAGGCAACAGCTTTCGCATCATCTATATCCACGTGCCTGCCGCGATGCTGGCCCAGTCCTGCTATGTGATGCTGGCGGTGTGCGGCATCGTCGGCCTGGTCTGGAAGATGAAGCTGGCCGATGTGGCCCTGCAATGCGCCGCGCCCATCGGTGCGTGGATGACCGCCGTGGCGCTGGTGACCGGTGCAATCTGGGGCAAGCCGACCTGGGGTTCGTGGTGGGTGTGGGATGCGCGCCTGACCTCGATGCTGATCCTGCTGTTCCTGTATTTCGGCCTGATCGCCTTGGGCAACGCCATCAGCAACCGCGACAGCGCCGCCAAGGCCTGCGCGGTGCTGGCGATTGTCGGCGTGATCAACATCCCGATCATCAAGTACTCGGTGGAGTGGTGGAACACCCTGCACCAGGGCGCCACCTTCACCCTCACCGAAAAACCGGCGATGCCCGTGGAAATGTGGGCGCCGTTGCTGCTGATGGTGCTGGGTTTCTACTGTTTCTTCGGTGCCGTATTGCTGCTGCGCATGCGCCTTGAAGTGCTCAAGCGTGAAGCCCGTACCAGTTGGGTCAAAGCCGAAGTGCAAAACTGCCTGGGAGCACGCGGATGAGTTTTGCTTCTTTCAGTGATTTTCTCGCCATGGGCCACCACGGCCTGTATGTCTGGACGGCCTATGGCATCTGCCTGGCGGTACTGGCCCTCAACGTCGCCGCGCCGATCCTGGCCCGCAAGCGTTACCTGCAACAAGAGGCGCGACGTCTGCGCCGGGAGACCGAAAAGTGAATCCGCTGCCTAGAAAGCGTCTGTTGATCATCCTTGCCATCCTGGCCGGCGTCGGCATTGCCGTGACCCTGGCCCTGAGCGCCCTGCAGCAGAACATCAACCTGTTCTACACGCCCACCCAGATCGCCAATGGCGAAGCGCCGGTCGATACGCGCATCCGCGCCGGCGGCATGGTGGAGCAGGGCTCGTTGAAGCGTTCCGGCGATTCGTTGGACGTGACCTTCGTGGTCACCGACTTCAACAAGGCCGTGACCATCACTTATCGCGGCATCCTCCCGGACCTGTTCCGCGAAGGCCAGGGCATTGTCGCCCTGGGCAAGCTCAACGCCGACGGCGTGGTAGTGGCTGACGAAGTGTTGGCCAAGCACGATGAAAAATACATGCCGCCCGAGGTCACCAAAGCCTTGAAAGACAGCGGCCAAACCGCGCCCGCCGCCCCAGCCAAGGAGGGCTAAGCCATGACGTCCGCACTGTTTATTCCTGAGTTGGGCCAGTTGGCGATGATCCTCGCGCTGTGCTTTGCGGTGGTCCAGGCCGTGGTGCCCTTGCTGGGTGCCTGGCGCGGCGATCGCCTGTGGATGAGCCTGGCGCAGCCGGCCGCCTGGGGCCAGTTCGCTTTCTTGCTGTTCGCCTTTGGTTGCCTGACCTACGCCTTCATGACCGACGATTTTTCCGTCGCCTACGTCGCCAACAACTCCAACAGCGCCTTGCCCTGGTACTACAAGTTCAGCGCCGTGTGGGGCGCCCACGAAGGTTCATTGCTGCTGTGGGCCTTGATCCTCGGCGGCTGGACCTTCGCCGTCTCGGTGTTCTCGCGCCAATTGCCGCAAGTGATGCTGGCGCGGGTGCTGGCGGTGATGGGCATGATCAGCATCGGTTTCCTGCTGTTTTTGATCATGACCTCCAACCCGTTCACCCGCATCCTGCCGCAGATCCCGGTGGACGGTCACGACCTCAACCCGTTGCTGCAGGATATCGGCCTGATCGTGCACCCGCCGATGCTCTACATGGGCTATGTGGGCTTTTCCGTGGCCTTCGCGTTCGCCATCGCCGCGTTGCTCGGCGGGCGTCTCGACGCCGCCTGGGCGCGCTGGTCACGGCCATGGACCATCGTCGCCTGGGCCTTCCTCGGTATCGGTATCACCCTGGGCTCTTGGTGGGCCTACTACGAACTCGGCTGGGGCGGCTGGTGGTTCTGGGACCCGGTGGAAAACGCCTCCTTCATGCCGTGGCTGGTGGGCACCGCGCTGATTCACTCCCTGGCCGTTACCGAAAAACGTGGCGTGTTCAAGAGCTGGACGGTACTGCTCGCCATCGCGGCGTTTTCCCTCAGCCTGCTCGGTACCTTCCTGGTGCGCTCGGGCGTGCTGACCTCGGTGCATGCGTTTGCCTCGGACCCCGAGCGCGGCGTGTTCATCCTGATCTTCCTGCTGTTTGTCGTCGGCGGTTCGCTCACCCTGTTTGCCCTGCGCGCGCCGGTGGTCAAGAGCCAGGTCGGTTTCAACCTGTGGTCGCGGGAAACCTTGTTGCTGGGCAATAACCTGGTGCTGGTGGTGGCCGCGTCGATGATCCTGCTCGGCACCCTCTACCCGCTGGTGTTGGATGCCCTCAGCGGCGCCAAGTTGTCCGTGGGGCCGCCGTACTTCAATGCGTTGTTCATCCCGCTGATGGGCCTGTTGATGGTGGTGATGGCGGTTGGCGTGCTGGTGCGCTGGAAAGACACCCCGGTGAAATGGCTGGCAGGCATGCTGATGCCGGTGCTGCTCGGCAGCGTGGCCCTGGCGGTGATCGCCGGGTTTGCCTACGGCGACTTCAATTGGGCGGTACTCGCCACGTTCCTGCTGGCGGCCTGGGTGTTGCTGGCGGGCGCGCGGGATATCGTCGACAAGACGCGCCACAAGGGTTTGCTCAAGGGCCTGCCCACCCTGACCCGCAGCTACTGGGGCATGCAGATCGCCCACATTGGTATCGCGGTATGCGCCCTTGGGGTGGTGCTGTCCAGCCAGAACAGCGCCGAGCGCGACCTGCGCCTGGCGCCGGGCGAGTCCATGGACCTGGCCGGTTACCACTTCATCTTCGAAGGTGCCAAGCACTTCGAAGGGCCGAACTTCACCTCCGACAAAGGTACTGTGCGCGTGGTGCGCAATGGCAAGGAAATCGCCGTGCTGCACCCGGAAAAACGCCTGTACACCGTGCAGAGTTCGATGATGACCGAGGCTGGCATCGACGCCGGTTTCACCCGTGACCTGTATGTGGCCCTCGGTGAACCCCTGGGCGACGGCGCCTGGGCCGTGCGCGTGCATGTCAAACCCTTCGTGCGCTGGATCTGGTTCGGCGGGTTGCTCACCGGGTTCGGCGGGTTGCTCGCGGCGCTGGACCGTCGCTATCGGGTCAAGGTCAAGAGCCGGGTGCGTGAAGCGCTGGGCCTATCGGGAGCTGCGGTATGAAGCGTTGGTTGATGGTTGTGCCGCTGGCGTTGTTTTTGCTGGTGGCGGTGTTTTTGTATCGCGGGTTGTACCTGGACCCGGCCGAGCTGCCTTCGGCGATGATCGGCAAGCCGTTCCCCGCCTTCAACCTGCCAACGGTGCAGGGTGACAAGACCCTCACCCAGGCCGACTTGCAGGGCAAGCCGGCGCTGGTCAACGTGTGGGCCACCTGGTGCATCTCTTGCCGCGTCGAACACCCGGTGTTGAACAAACTGGCCGAGAAAGGCGTGGTGATCTACGGCATCAACTACAAGGACGACAATGCGGCGGCCTTGAAGTGGCTGGCGGAATTTCATAACCCGTACCAGTTGGATATCCGCGACGAAGACGGCAACCTGGGGTTGAACCTCGGCGTGTACGGCGCGCCGGAAACCTTCTTCATCGACGCCAAAGGTGTGATCCGCGACAAGTACGTCGGCGTGATCGACGAAACCGTGTGGCGCGAGCAACTGGCCGCCAAGTACCAGGCCCTGGTCGATGAGGCCAAGCCATGAAGCGTTGGTTGACCGCAGCTGTTTTAGCCCTGGGCCTGGCTGGTGTGGCCCACGCCGCCATCGACACCTATGAATTTGCCAACGACGCCGAGCGCGAGCGTTTTCGCGACCTGACCAAGGAACTGCGCTGCCCCAAATGCCAGAACCAGGACATCGCCGACTCCAACGCCCCGATCGCCACCGACTTGCGCCGAGAGATTTTCCGCATGCTGGGGGAGGGCAAGGACGACCAGCAGATCATCGACTTCATGGTCGACCGCTACGGTGACTTCGTGCGCTACAAACCGGCGCTCACCGGCAAGACTGCGCTGCTGTGGTTCGGCCCGGCCGGGCTGTTGCTGGCTGGCGTGGTGGTGATGGCCGTGATCGTGCGCCGTCGCCGCGTCGCACCGATTGATGGCGCCGATGCGCTGTCCCCTGAAGAGCGCAAACGCCTCGACCAATTGCTGGACACCAAGACTGATGATTGATTTCTGGCTCGCAGCCGGTTTGCTGCTACTGATTGCCCTGAGTTTCCTGTTGATCCCTGTGTTGCGTGGCCGTCGTGCCCAGCGCGAAGAGGATCGCACCGCGTTGAACGTGGCGCTGTACCAGGAACGCGTCGCTGAGCTGCAAGCGCAGCAGGACGAAGGTGTGTTGAATACCGCGCAACTCGACACGGGCCGCGCCGAAGCGGCCCGTGAGTTGCTGGCCGACACCGAAGGCGTGGAAAAACCCCGTGAATCGCGGTTGGGCAAACCACTGCCGTTTTTGGCGGCGTTTCTGGTGCCTGTGCTGGGCGTTGCGCTGTACCTGCATTATGGCGCGAGCGACAAGGTCGAACTGACCCGAGAGTTTTCCCAGCCACCGGTGTCCATGGCCGACATGACCCGCCGTCTGGAACGTGCCGCCGCTGCACAACCGGATTCGGCAGAAGGTTTGTACTTCCTCGGTCGCGCCTATATGGCCCAGGACCGTGCCGCCGATGCCGCCAAAGTCTTTGAACGTACGGTTGCATTGGCCGGGCGCCAACCGGAACTGCTCGGCCAATGGGCCCAGGCGCAGTACTTTGCCGACAACAAACAATGGTCGCCAAAGGTTCAGGCGCTGACCGACGAAGCCTTGAAGCTCGACCCCACGGAAGTCACCAGTCTCGGCCTGCTGGGTATCGCCGCCTTTGAGGGCCAGCGTTATCAGGAAGCCATCGACTACTGGAACCGCCTGCTCGCGCAATTGCCGCCAGAGGACAACTCCCGCGTCGCCTTGCAAGGCGGGATTGATCGCGCGGCAGAGAAGCTCAAGGAGAGCGGTGGCAGCGTCGTACAGGCGCCCAAGGCGCTGCTGAAAGTGCGTGTGGACCTATCCGCCGAGGTCAAAGCCAAGGCCCTGCCAGGCGACAGCGTGTTCATCTTCGCCCGCGCCGTTAACGGCCCGCCGGCGCCCTTGGCGGCCAAGCGTGTGACCGTCGACGCATTGCCCGTTACCGTCGAACTGGGCGATGCCGACGCGATGATGCCGCAGTTGAAACTGTCCAACTTCCCCGAAGTCCAACTGGTTGCGCGCATATCCCGGGCCGGCCAACCGACCACTGGCGAATGGATCGGCCGCAGCCAACCGTTGGCCAGCAGCACCACTGCGCTGCAGCAATTGACCATCGACACTCCGGACCAGTAATTCTGAGGACACACCCATGACCGCATTTGCACGCATCACCCTGCTCAGCCTGGTACTCGGCCTGAGCGCCTGTGCGGTCCACCGCCCACCTGCGGCGCCGACCGGCCCGACTATTCCACCGTCGGGCCCCTCGACCCAGCCGAACACCAAACCTTCGGGCCCTGTGACGCCGCCGCCAAAGCCCCTGCCAAGCAAATCGCCGACCTTCGCCCCACCGCCGGGCGCCGCCAGCCACTGGGACGGCAAGATGCAGGTGTACGTGCTGGACGATCAGCCTGACACCTTCTACCGCCAGCGCACCTACTACCGCTGGAGCAACGGCTGGAGCCGCTCCATCAGCCCCAATGGGCCATGGGAAGAAACCAACGTGCAAGGCGTGCCGCCGGGGTTGAGCAAGCAGTACGCGCAATGACAAAAGGCGACCGTGTTAGGGTCGCCTTTTTTATGTTCGATTTGAAAGGCTAACAACGGTGGGGGCTGCCTGCGATGACGGCCTGCCAGCCGACACCTATCCACCTGACACCCCACAATCCAAACTGTGGGAGCGGGCTTGCTCGCGAAGGCGGCCTGACAGTCAACACAGTTGGATTGTGTTCATATCCATTGCTGCGGTAACGGCTACTTAGGGTTCCGCCTGACGGCGGGTCACTTTGGAAAAGAGCCCCAAAGTAACCAAAGGGCTCTTGCCCCACCACTCGGCACCTCGCTTGGGCTCGGTGTGCCCGTAATCCGCCAGTGATTTGGGGGGCCGCCGCCACGCGCCATCCATGGCGCGGGGCGGCTAAACCGGCATCCCTGCCGGTTTACCCCCCAAATCCCTGTCGAATTCCGGCCAGCGTGGTTTGACGGGGCGCCTAACATCAAGATCAAAAGCAGATCAAGATCAAGAGCGACTCGCTTCGCATCGTAGTTACCGCTGGTCGCTACCCTGTTGGGTAAATAATTCCACGCAAGCCAACCTCCTTAGCGATCAAGCCACGGGACACTCTCGGTTCAGCACCTCATCCACTAACAACTGCGCAATCTCAATCATCTGTACCACCGCCAGCACCTGCTTGCGGCCTGATCCGTCCAGATGTTCTGCACAGTCGTACGCACACACAGTCGCCGATTCCAGCATTTCGCTGGCGTTGCTCAGGGCAGCTTCGGTGCTGAGACCTGGACGGACAGTGAAGATGAGATTGGGTGGGGTGTGTGGGGTGTCATCCGAGGGATATGGCGGGGGATTTGGGGTGACTTTTTTCATGCAGTAAATCTCCATTCAGTTGGAGCTCACCATCTCCGCGACCAAGCAGAAGGGTGGCGAGCTGTACGCAGGTTGGTCGACCAGGGAATGGAAACCCGGCAGGGCCCGAAGCCCTCCCACGCACAGCTCGCCATAACGCGAACACAATAATGCCGCTTGCGCGGCACCGTGCGCCATTCTAATCCAGGCGACCAAGCCTGATCGCTGATGAGCAGCGACTGCGAAAGGCTAACGATGCGTTATAGCAACTGCAAGCCACATAGATCGTAGGAAAAGTCCCATTAAACTCTGGGTTTGAACCTGCTGCCACGTTGCTGGGCGCTCCTTCGCCTTTTGGTCAGCATTGACGTGCCAGCCTTATGGGTGGGTGTCCAGTCCTGACTAATGCTCACATCTGTATCGGGACCGGACAGTTAAAGCTCTCAATCAAAATTGCGGTGCGCTCATATGCGTTCGCCCGCCACAACCCGCCTCACACCGACGCTGCCTCCTGTGCCTTCAATGTGCGCCGGGCGATGACAATGGCCAGCACCGCCAAGCTGAAGGTGGCCCAGGCCATCAGTTGAGTCCCTGCGACAAATGCCTGTATAGCGTTGCCCATGACTTCACTGGCCTGGTCGTGAGCCAGGGTGGCCGAAATTGCATGGGCGCCTGCCAAGGTTTCGCTTGCCAGGTGCATTTGCACCGGGGTCAAGAAGTCCGGTAGGTGCAGCGTGCCGCGGTAGTACGCCGTCACCAGGCCACCGAGCACGGTGGTGCCGAGTACTACCCCGACTTCATAGGCCGTTTCGCTGATGGCTGACGCGGCTCCTGCCTTGTTGGCCGGTGCGGCCGACAGGATCACGTCGTTAGAGACCGTGGCGATGGCACCCACGCCAATGTTCAACAAGGCAAACGCAACCACGATCACCGTCAAACTGCTGCCGAGGCTGGCGACCAGCAAAAACGCGCCGGCCGTGAAGGCCAGCAGGATGGGAATCAGGACATTGACCGATACGCGCTGGGCGATCGGGACTATCAGGATCCCCACCACAATCGCCATGAGCTGGCCCGGTATCAGCGCCAGGCTGGCGTTCAAGGGCGACATGCCCAGGACGATTTGCAGCAATTGCGTGGCAAAGAACACGAAACCGATCAGGAAGGCCAGGCTCATCAGGTTAATGGTCACCGAGCCGCTGAACGTCTTGTTGCGAAACAGGCTCAGGTCCATCAAGGGGGTAGGGAGGTGCAACTGACGGCGTACGAATTGCCAGCCGCTCACGATTGCAACGGCCAGTGTCGCCAGTGCCCAGGCATCCGGCCCTTCGCTGGCGACATGCTTGATGCTGTACACCAGGGCACTGAGGGCGACCATCGAGAGCACAATGCTGATGACATCCATCGGCCCCGAGGCGTCCGGCTCGGACTCAGGCAGCAGCCAGGGGCCGAGGATCAACAGAGGCACCAGCACCGGCACGGCCAGGAGAAAAATCGACCCCCAGTTGAAGAACTCCAGCAGTATGCCGCCGACCAATGGCCCAAGCGCAGAACCGACGGTCAAGGTGGTTGCCCAGATCGCCACGGCCAGGCGACGCTCTTCCCGGTCGTCGAACACTGAGCGAATCAACGCCAACGTTGACGGCATCAACATTGCCCCGAAGATCCCCATGCACGCCCGTCCCGCGACCAGCTGCGTGGCGGTGCTGGAATAAGCGGTCATCACCGACACCAGGGTAAACCCCAGTGAGCCGATCAGCAGGAGTTTGCGATGGCCTTTGCGATCACCCAGGCTACCCATGGAAATGAGCAACCCTGCCAGCACCAGTGAGTAGGCATCGATCATCCACAATTGCTGGCTGGCACTGGGGTGCAGGGCCTCGGCGATTTTGGGCAGGGCAAAACCCAGCACGGTGTTATCCACGGTCACCAGCAAGACTGGCAGCATCAATATTGCGAGCGCCAACCACCGGCGTGAGCGTGGTTGTTGTGTTACTTCATCAGCCGCTAAAGACATCACCGGCTCCTTCTTGGAAAAGTGGCGAGTTGTGAAAAAACACCTCGCCATTCCCTGGCGAGGTCATCGTTCAGTTCAGCAATGAAAACAGATGCTGGCAGTCTACGGCGCCTGCATTCAAGCGTTTGCCCAAGACCTTTGAAACACTCTGTAAATCGCTTCTGAAGCGCTCATAGTCCTGCTCCACGATGTTTTCCTGCAGGCGCTCCAGGCCCTGCACCAGCGCTTCACGCTGAGCGGTCGCCTGGTCGTTTTCCAGTTGTATGTCCCAATACACCTCGGGCGGGTTGACCAGGATGCGCGACAGCAGCGCCATCATGGTACGCATGGGCGGCGGCATGACCTCTGCCACGATGTCCAGGTCGACCGAAGATTGGGCCAGGGCCATGCCGAATCCGAGAATGGCTGCATGGGGCAAGGCCTGACACAGGGCCATCAGCTCATCATGCGCGGCGGGCGTCATTCGACGGACCTTCATCCCGGCCTCCATCAAATGCCGTTCGATGAAGGATTGCGGGGTTTGCACGTCTTCCACGCAGACCGCCACCGTGCGCCCCTGGACGGACAACTTGGGCGAAAACATGGGGTTGACGCCCACAAACCTTTGCTGCGGCGCCGCTGCTTTCAGTGCTTTGAAAAAGGGGCCCTGCACCGAGCAGGTGGGGATCATTACCGCGTCTGAAGGCAAGCACCGGGTCACCCAGGCAATCGCGCTGACCGCGACGCTTTCAGGCAGAGCGAACACCACGGCGATGGCGTCGCGAAAAACAGCCCCTGAATGATTGAACGGTTGAGTCACGTCCATTTCGTGAAACTCACAGTCGAAATCCGGCGGACGGCGATCCACGACGCGCACGATGTATCCGTATTGCTTGAGAATACGGCTGATCAGTGAGCCGATGAGGCCAGCGCCTCCTAATACGACTACTGCTTGGGTATTCATGTGTCGCTCCCTGCGCAAAAGCTGTAGTACGGCACGCTGGCCTTGACTAGCGTCTCTTCAAGTTCTTCTTTCGGGTCGGAGTGGGCGACGATGGCGCCACCAATGCCGAACTCAGCCTGTTGTTTATGCAATACCGCTGTGCGGATGACGATGCTCAGTTCCGCGCTGCCATTGAAGGAGATCCAGCCCAGCGCTCCGGAATAAACACCCCGTGCACAGGTCTCCAGCCCATCGATGATTTCCATCGTGCGCTTTTTCGGCGCACCGGTCATTGAGCCTCCCGGAAAGCACGCTCTGATGGCCTCCATTGACGAGATGTCGCTGCGTAGATGTCCACGTACCGTAGAGACGAGCTGGTGTACCGAGGAAAAACTCTCCACGGCGAAAATATTCGGCACATGCACACTCCCTGAACGGCACACGCGGTTCAGATCATGGCGTACCAGATCGACAATCATCAGGTTCTCGGCGCGATCTTTGGTCGAGGCGTGCAAGTCATCTCGCAGGCGCTGATCTTGCTCAGCGTCTTTGCTGCGTGCACGGGTGCCCTTGATGGGGCGGGACTCGATCAGGCCGCCTTCATCGATTCTCAAAAAGGTCTCGGGTGATGCGCTCAGCACGCTGAAGCTGTCGAAGCAAAGGTAAGCCCCATAAGGTACTGGGCTTGCTTCGCGCATTCTCCGATAGGCTGCGAGGGGCGCGCCGTCGTAGCTCATTCGCGCGCGGTTGGTCAGGCATATTTCATAGGATTCACCATCGGTGATGTATTGCAGCGACTGCTTGACCTTACGGATGTAACTGTCGGGGCTGTCTTCGAGTGATAGCTCAAGTTCATTCACTGCACCGGGGACAAAACGCCGTGTGTTCGTGGTGCTCTGAGGTGCTGGCATTGAGGTCAGCAACGTCGGCCACTGCGGGGGTTGGCCCGTCGCGCTTAACAGGCACTCGTAGACCTTTTGGTCATGGTGGTCGAAGACGAAGAAATGCGGCGCCAACATAAAGCCGGCATCCGGTTGCCCGGAGCGATAGACCTTGTTCCCGCCGGTCAGGGCCTTGAGTTCATACCCCAGGTACCCGACAAAACCACCCTTGAATTCAAACGGAAGGTATTGCGGGACTGCCACGTTGACCGATTCGATGAGCTGGCCGAGCAGGGTGAAGAAATCACCTGCCACATGCCTGCTGCCTTTGGGGCCTTCAAGTGTGAGGGTTTCGCTGTTGACGTCATAGGTTAGGCGAATAGCCCCTTGGGCCTGGCCGCTGCCCATGATTGAATAGCGCGCGTTGGGCCGTTCGGATTTTTCGCTGTCGAGCCAGAAAGCATGCTGATCATTGGCATAAAGCGTGGTGAACAGCGCCAATGGATCGCACGCAGCCGAATGGACTCGATAGGCCAATTGCAGGTTGAGCAAACCGCCTACCGCGACGTAGTGCTCCTTGGCCGATTGAGCACTGGCCGGGCTCTGTCGCGTCGGCACGCGCTGGCGCCCATTGTGCTCGAG
This sequence comes from Pseudomonas sp. MF6394, assembly GCF_002018845.1. NCBI lineage: Bacteria > Pseudomonadati > Pseudomonadota > Gammaproteobacteria > Pseudomonadales > Pseudomonadaceae > Pseudomonas > Pseudomonas sp. MF6394. The sequence continues at coordinate 161,190 of NZ_MVOJ01000013.1, read as the reverse complement.
TGCCATGCGGATGAAGTTACTGAGCAGCGCATGCCCATACTCCGAGTCGATGGACTCAGGATGGAACTGGACGCCCCAGATCGGACGGCTTTGGTGCTCGATCGCCATCACCACACCTTCCTCCGTCCACGCCGTGCAGCGCAGCTCCTCAGGCAGATGGGTACACATCAGGGAGTGGTAGCGCACCACTTCAAACTGCTCTGGCAGGTCGCGGAACAAACCACTGCCGGCGTGCTGGATTTTACTGCGGTAGCCGTGCACCGGGTTGGGCGCGTGGCCGACGGTTCCGCCAAGGAATTGGGCGATACCCTGGTGCCCCAGGCAAATGCCGAGCAAGGGTACCGGGGAGCGCAGGATAACCTGCCCGCACACGCCAAAATCCAGGTACTCGCCCGGGTGCCCAGGGCCCGGTGAAAGCACTACGGCATCGTATTGTTCAATGTGCAGGTGTTCGTACGCCACGCTGTTGGTGACGATATCGACGCACACACCTGTGACCTCGTACAGGTATTGGGCGATGTTCTGAGTGAAGGAGTCAAAATTATCAATCAGCAATATTTTCATGAGCGCTGCCCCTGGCCCAGGCGCTGCTGAATCAACCGCTCTTCCTGGTTGCAGGTTTCCTCGATGATCAGCTTGAACACCGACTGAACGTAATCGGGCCTCAAGCCGACTTTCGAGGCGTGGCTTGCGAGCTGATCCATCACTTGAACGATACGTTTGGGCTGCATCATGGGGATGTCATGGGCCGCCTTGAGTTCGGCGATCTCCATGCACACGCTCATGCGTTCGCCAAGCAGGTCGACCAAGTGGGTGTTGATCCGGTCCAACTGATCCCGCATGGGTTGCAGGATGGTGGACGGAGTTGCACGTGAAATTTGCTGGTGCCGTGTCATATTCATTCCTTTGATGTGTACGACGTAGTGCGGGTGTGTGAAGGGTCAGGCGGTGGCCTCGGGTAGCGCAGTGGCGTTCCATAAGCCTGCACGGGTGAGCTCGTTCAAGGCTTGGGCCAGTTGCCGGATATCGTGATCGCCGTGGCTGGCCGAAAAGGCGAAGCGCAGCATGGCTTTTCCCTTGGCGATGATAGGGTAGAACACCGGGAACATGAGGATGCCGTGGTCGCGCAGGATCCGGCAGGCTTGCAGGCCGTCTTCTTCGGTTTCGAAAAATGCGCCCCTGACCGGGGATTGAACCCCGGCGTTGAGCAGGCGATTGTGGGTCAGCGAATCAAACAGGCGCACGTTGCTCCACAGGCGGTCTTGCAGGCCGTCTATTTCGTCGCTCAGGTGAATCTTCGCGGCCGCCACGTTGGCGGCCAGCATTGGCACCATGATCGAGTGACCGAACACCAGGGGGTTGGCCAGTGTGTGTATCGACGGGGTATCCCGCGGGTCACTCACCACCACAAACCCGCCCGCTCCGCCAAAGGCCTTGGACAAAGAACCGGCCAGGATCATGTTGTGCGGCAACTGGTTATCTACCGCCGCCAGGGCGTAGCCAGCACCATGACGCCCTGCGATCGAGATGCCGTGGGCATCATCCACATACAGGTAGCCTGCGGCGTCCGCCAGTTGGCGCGCGAGGTGCGCGATGGGCACCAGGCCGCTCATCGAGCCGATACCGTCGATCAACAGAATCGGCGTTTCCTGGCGATCAGCGCAGTGTTTCAAGGCCACGCTCATCGACTCCGGATCGGTGGCCTCGACACGGGACACTTCACCAAACTGCTGCAGAATGCCGCGCAGCACCTGCATCGAGGCGTGAGCGGTTTTATCGATCAACCAGTGGGCGCGCTTTTTGATCGGATAGCCCTTGAGCGAATTGCTGCCCAACAGTGGCAGTACGCCAAGGTGCACGCTGCTGGTGGAGGTGAACACGCTGACACCGCAGCCTTTATAGACGCGGCTGAGCAGCGACTCCAGTTCTGGCAAATAGACCGGGCGCATGGCACTGCGTGACGAGGACAGGTGCAGGCCAAAGGTGCCCAGTGCCTGGTGCGCCGCGTCGATCAGTGCAGGATGGGTTTCCAGGCCCAGATAAGAACAGGAAACGAACTCGGTGAACGTGCCGCCCTGCGCCAGGGTGATGCGCTTGCCTTCACGGCTCGCGACGGTGAGGCCCGTGAGGCCCTCCGCATAGGCACTCTCCAGGGCGCTGGTGGTGTTGTCGCGGCGAATGGTCATCCAGTCTGGTTTGGTGTGTGCATCCATGGCTTAAAAACTCCTATGCTTGAACAGCGTTCGATAAGCGGCCCACGGTCATGACGGACGTGCCTGTGGTGTCTGATGACTCACGGTCAATCACAGTGCTGACGTCAAGCAAGTGGTGCTGTTGGAACAACTCACGAACGGCGAATGCTTGATCCTCGCCGTGTTCGATCACCAGCCATCCCTCAGGTGTCAGCAAAGTGGTCGCCAAGGCGATGATGTGCCGTGTCAGGTCCAGGCCATCGGCACCTGAATAGACGGCCGCCGAGGGATGATGGCTGCCCCATTCGGGCTGTAACTGCGTTTGCCTAGGAACGTACGGCGGGTTGGCGACAATCAGCCCGACCTGGTGCTTGAAGCCAGCGAATGCAGGGGTTTCACGGATATCCGCCTGCATCGCGTTGACATGCACGTCGTGGGTGGCCAACCGGGCGATATTGCGTTTGAGGTAGTGGACAGCCACGTCTTCAAACTCCACGCAGGTCACCCGCAGGTCTGGCCGGCGCCGGGCGATGGCCAGGCCAATGGCGCCGCTGCCGGCGCATAGGTCCAGCACGCAGGTTCCCGTCGCCAGTCGGGCATCGTCCAGCCACTTATGAATCACCGTGCTGTGCGGGCGCGGAATAAATACGCCGCTGCCCACAACCAGGGGCAGGTCGTCGAACGCGACCGTGCCGACAATATGCCCCAACGGAATCCGATTGCAGCGCTCGCTGACCGCCAGCCTGAACTCATCCAGTGCGCGCTGTTTGTCGGCACGCACGATAAAGCGATCGACCAGGCTATCCAGGTCATTGTCCGGGTCCCACACGCCGGCCGCTTCCAGCTGCACGCGGGCCAGGGCGATCGCCTCCTGCTCCTGTTTACCCAGACTCATGACCACTCCTTGTAGTACTGCGCCAGCTTCACGCGCATGGACTCATAGAGGTAGGAGAATGCGACCAGCTCCGGAGGGGGAGTGAACGAGGGGTGCAGTTCATCGATCAGTTGCTGGTAATTGCTCGACAGTCCTTTATCGAGAATGGGCAGCCAGTAAGGTTTTACGTCCCAGCGATATTCATAACCGGTGGCAAACATCTGCTTGACGGTTTCGCCAACCGTCAGCTCGCGAGCAAGCCCGGTCAGTGGGGCGCGCACAGGGTTGAAGGTGCTCAAGTCCAGGCCGGTGCTCTTGACGCCGGTCAAACAGTCGGCGATGTAGGCTGCCAGCAGCGGCGATTGGTGCAGGCCATCACGGTATGTCCCGGTTGCCAGCCACAGCCCTTGCATGCCGCATTCGCCGATCAGAGGGAAGCCGTCGGCTGGAATGGGACGGTTGCCCACCTGGATCGAAATAATTTCGGCACTGTGCAGGTCAAGGTTCAATTGGTCGACGGCGCAATCGAGCAAAAACTGTACATCCGAAATCAGCGCATGGTGCTTGGGGCGCTCGGACAGGATATTGGTCGCGCCCAGGTACAGCATGCCGTCACCACGTGGCACGCAATGCAGGCCACAGGCAAACGCGCGATTGGGGGTGCGGATCACCGATTGGGGTAACGCCATGCCCTCAGGCAGCTTGACCAGAATGGACACGCCATATCCGCTGAACAACGGTGGGATTTTGTTGACGAGCGTGTCGAACTCGCTGAGCAGGTCCAGAGACTGAACACCGGCAGCCACTACCACCTTTTTCCCCCACAGCACCTCACCGCTGAGCAACTCCACCCCTGTGGCGACTGCGCCTTCGGCGATCACCCGGCGGGCGTTCTCATTGATCAAGGTGCCATGGTTGGCGAGCAGCGCGGCGTCGAGCTTTTCCAGTAGCAAGTGCGAATCAACGGCGTGTTCATTGGGGATAAACAGCCCGCGCAGCGGACGTACCAGATGATCCGGTGCCAGCCATTCCATGGCTCTTGGATCAATGGTTTCGTACTGTTCCCCATAGGCTTGCAGTGTGTGCTCGATGGCTTCGTAGTTGACCGTATCGACTTCGTCCATGCCGGCACTGTTGAGCAACACATGGGTGCCGCTGGCACTGAACAGCGGGGTGCTGATGCCGGAGTCGGCGGCCAGGCGTTCGGCCCAGGCGGGCCAGAGGTCTTGTGCCTGACGGTCCATATTGAGTTTGAGGCGGCCATGCTCGCTGGCCAACAGGCCGCTGGTGACTTCGCCAAAACAGCCATTCATGGCACCGGCTGCCTTGGATGCAGCGTTGGTTCGGGCGGTCTCACCGACCCGGCAAACCTTCAAGCCCCGTGAACTCAGTTCATACGCGATAGAACCGCCAATGGCGCCTGCGCCTACTACAATTACGTCGAACTCCATGTTCTAGATCCTTGTTTAAACTGTCAGCTGTAGGATGAAAAACATTCCCATGTAGGAACGTGCTGAGCTTTTTATAGATTGTGAGAAGGGGCGACCATCGAGCATTTGTTTCATGTTGTATCGTTGTTACAAATTCACATACTTACTCGAACAAGCCCGGAAAGCCTGGGTACAGGTACCGCGCGTGGTGCGCGGTGGGTCACACTCGGGTAATGTGGCCGGCGCCGGCCTGCAAGGGTCTGTTGGCTGGAAATACTTTCCCGCGCCTACGACGCTCGACGCGCGGGGAACTGACACCGGGGCGCCGTTACAGGTCTGAAGACAAGCGAAGAGGGTGTTTTGAATGGCGGGCAGGTTGATCTATCTCATCGGGCCATCGGGTTCGGGCAAGGACAGCCTGCTGGACGCCGCGCGCCCACGCCTGGTCGAGCGTGGATGCCGCATGGTGCGGCGGGTGATCACCCGGTCGGCGGAGGCGGTGGGTGAAGCGGCGCAAGGGGTGAGCCCCGAGCAGTTCGCGGCGATGGAGGCCGAGGGCGCATTTGCCTTGAGCTGGCAGGCGAATGGCTTGTCCTACGGTATCCCCAAGGACATCGACGATTGGCTGGCCGCTGGCGACGACGTCCTGGTAAACGGCTCCCGTGCCCACCTGGCGCAGACCCGCGAGCGATATCCGACCTTGCTGGTGTTGCTGCTGACGGTGGACCAAGCGGTGTTGCGCCAACGTCTGATTGCGCGTGGGCGCGAGTCGTTGGCGGACATCGAGGAGCGCCTGGCGCGCAATGCGCGGTTTACTGCCCAATTGATCGCAGGCCACGGCGCGGGTTTGTTCGTGCTGGATAATTCCGGCCCGCTGGCGCATACCGTCGAACGTTTGCTGTGCTGTCTGGACCATGGGCATAGCGTATGCGCCTGACCCCAATCCCGGTAGGTTGGGGCAACTCATTGATGTAGTGCGTGGTGATGCCAGCGCTCAGATAAAACCCTGGCGCCAAGCTTATTTTTTTCTGATGTGTTTGAGTGGGTTGCTGGATGTTTGAAAGTTAATTATTGACCCGATTAAATTAATGTTGTGCAAGTTTATGACGCCTGCCGCATCAGGGTTTTATGGCGGTTAATGAAGGGTGGGTGGCTGGCGCTGAATAAAACTTGTGCAGATTTTTTGCAGCCGTGTTTATAGTGTTTTCTTGCAAGCAATTTATGATGGTGAAGGTGTTTTCTATATGGGAGCTTTATCGGGCCGACAACGGATCAGTCAGCATCGATAACTTCTATACATGGACGGGTCATTTCACTGTTCAGAGTAGTCAAGCACCATGCATATCCCAGTTAGGCAGTCTTTCCAGTCGCCTGTCCCAGAGACGGCGCACTCCCATTTCTCTGCTGACGAGAACCAAGTTATTCTTTGGGCCAATAATAAAAGATCGTTCACCACCGACCAGGCGGCGAAGCATATTACGCGCACTGACGCTAAGTTTAGGGACAGTAATAAAGATGGCAAAGTTGTCGTGGGTTTCAAGTTCGACGGGGGGTTTAATGCGGCTCAGAAAGAACGAGCCAGGCAGGCCCTTCAATACTGGGCCGATGTTGCCAATATCCAATTTGTTGAAAATGGCTCAAACACCGATGGCACGATCACTATCAAAGGGACTGGGGGATCGGGAGGCTGGGCAGGCTTGCCTCACGGTCATTATGCGAAAGTCCCGGCCAATATCGGCACCCAGGGCGGGCAGAACCCGACAATGGGCAGCCACTTCCTGGGTTTGTTGATCCATGAACTGGGGCATACCCTGGGGCTGAGCCATCCAGGTAAATACAATGGCCAGGGCTTCAATTACGAGCGCAATGCCGAATATGCCCAGGACACCAAGGCACGCAGTGTCATGAGTTATTGGAACGAGACCCATCAGCCTGGGCACAATTTTGCCGGGCGTACCCCAGGGGCACCGATGATGGACGATATCGCGGCGGCCCAGCGGCTCTACGGCGCCAATACCAAGACGCGCAATACCGATACCACCTACGGCTTCAATTCCAACTCGGGCCGGGAGGTTTATAGCCTCAAGCGCGAAAGTGAAAAACCGATTTTCACCGTCTGGGATGGCGGGGGTAACGACACACTCGATTTTTCCGGGTTCACCCAGAACCAAACCATCAACCTCAAGGCTGAGGCGTTTTCGGATGTGGGTGGTTTGCGTGGGAATGTGTCGATTGCCAAGGGCGTAATGGTAGAAAACGCGATTGGCGGTGCTGGCAACGATACCTTGACGGGAAATGAGGGCAATAATCGCCTCACAGGCGGCAGGGGGGCTGACACGTTGTTCGGTGGCGCTGGGGCAGACACGTTTGTTTACCACCGCGCCAGCGATTCAACCCCGCAAAGACCCGACATCATCCAGGACTTCCAAAGCGGGATCGACAAGATCGACCTGACCGGCGTTCTTCAGGAGGCCGGGCTCAAGGCGTTGAATTTCTCTGAACGATTGAGCGGCAAAGCGGGGGATGCGCTGCTCGGCCAGGACTCGAAAACGGGTCGTTTCACATTGGCGGTAGATACGACGGGCAATGGCTCGGCGGACCTCCTGGTGGTCAGCCAAAGCCAGATCAAACAGACGGACGTGATCTGGAACGGGCAAGCGCCGACCGTGACGCCGACGCCGCCCCCCCCTGTCGTGCCTGTTTCGGACCCCATCCCGGCGCCTACTTCAGAGCCGACTGAACCCGAGCCTAAGCCCGAACCTGAACCGGCCCCTCGGCCCGGTGGAGGGTTTTTCGAGAAAATTTTTTCGTCGTTCAAAGGCTTCCTCAACAAGGTGTGGTCGATATTCAGCTGAGCCCACGCTTCGATCAGTGAACACCTTCCTGCTTTAAACGCCGTTACCCAAGTTTCCTTCTATCCAGGTTTGGACGTGCGCGGCATCGCGTTCAAGCCTGCCTGTCACGTGCAGCATCGTTACCTTCCAGACACGCTCATATTGATGTGGTGCGCTTTTCACCAGGCTATCTCGGTGATTCCTTCCTGTTTCCTGTTTCCTGTTTCCATGGGGCAATCGCGTCGCGCGTTCTGCACAGCTATTCATTGGCCGTAGCATCCGCATGTTTTTCATGACTGCGTTTCGGCGAGGTCAGCCTGATCGGCTGTTGCAGTGCCTTGAATTACCGTTGAGGGCCAGACATAAAACCCCTCTATGCAACCTGTGGATTTTTTCCTTCACTTCCTATTCTGCTATTCGACCTTTAATCAAACTGTTGTGTAGGGCGCGTTAAAAGTTTTAAGTCAGGTATATGTTTTTGTACGGTCAGGGTCTTGTCTGATTGTGAATAATGCTTTGCAATAAAAATGACCATAAGCGTGTTTGTGGAATTTTATTTTCATATAAAACAGGTGGTTATCGTTTTTGCCTGGCGGTGGTTCCGCTACTGCGGTTTCAGAGTTTTTCGGTTGTCGGGTCAAAGTGTTTTTAAATTTTAGAGTGTGTCGAGTTGAATTAATTCGTCGCTGGCCTGCGGCTAGGGAGTGTGCGAATTTAAAGCGGTGCCGATAACTACTGCTGCTCTTGTTGGGCGGAATCGGTATCTCGAATGTTTTAAATTTTATCGTTCGAGTCTGATTTTTATGAGGACTTTGGTTTATGAGAATGCCAGGACCATCCACAACTAATGTTGGTGTGCCCCACGCGCTGGATCCCGGGAGCAGTTTCAGCCCTGAGGGCCCTGCTGAGGTATCTACGCTAAACAGCAAAAAGCCGGTGTTCACTTCGCAACAGGCTGGGAAACAGCTCACCCGCGGCGGTTACAAGGTTCATGACAATAACGGTGACGGCAAAACCACGTTGTCCTATCGCGTCGCCAAGGGCTTCACTCCACAGCAGGCAGAGCAAGCCAGGCAGGCAATGCAGTCCTGGCAGGATGTCGCTAACGTGACATTTACCGAAAAAGCGCTGCATCGTGACGGCCATGTTGATATCAATGACATGCCCGACTCCTCGGGAGGGGTGGCTTCACTTCCCCATCGCTCTATGACCCAGACTTCCGCAAACATTGGAACGCAGAATGTGGGGGCGAACCCGTCACCGGGGCATTTCTTTCGTATGGTTTTAGTTCATGAACTAGGCCACGCCCTTGGGTTGGAGCATCCGGGAAACTATGACGGTAACGGTAACTATGGACGTCACGCAACGTATGCCGGGGATACGCAAGCGCGTTCTGTCATGAGTTACTTTTCGGAGAAAAATCAGCCCGGGCATGACTTCAAATCGCTGTACCCCTCTGCGCCGATGATGGATGACATAGCGGCTGCCCAGAAACTTTATGGGGCGAATAATAAAACACGCAATACCGACACGACCTATGGGTTTAATTCCAATACGAACCGTGAAGCGCTTAGTTTAAAGTCGGCGAATGACAATTCTATTTTCTGTGTGTGGGATGGGGGAGGCAACGACACTCTGGATTTCTCCGGGTATTCACAGCATCAGAAAATCAACCTCAACGCCGAGTCCTTTTCGGATGTGGGCGCGTTGAAGGGTAATGTCTCCGTTGCCAAGGGCGTCATACTGGAGAACGCAGTGGGCGGTAAAGGGAATGATGCCCTGATAGGTAATGCTGTTGCCAATCGACTCAAAGGAGGCGGGGGAGCAGACCGGTTGTCTGGGGGGGGCGGTGCAGATACCTTCGTTTATGATCACGCCAGTGACTCCACCCCGGATAATCCCGACGTCATTCTGGATTTCCAGAGTGGCTCAGACAAGATTGATGTTCGCGCCGTCCTGAAACAGGCGGATCTCAGTGCGCTTAAATTCGTCGAACGCTTAACCGGTCAACCCGGTCAGGCGGTGATAAGTTACAACCAGGGTAGCAACGAGGGGAGTCTGGCCCTGGATCTCACGGGTAACGGTAAGGCAGACCTATTAATCAAAAGCCTTGGCCAGATAAAAGCAGGCGATGTTTTGGCGCAGGGCGACACTCCAACGGCAAACCCTGAACCGAAAGACCCCAAGCCTGCGCCGCGTCCTCAACCCGAGGAGCCCAAACCCAAGCCGGAACCAAAACCGGAGGAGTCAAAACCGAAACCACGTCCGGATCCGTGTGAACCGAAGCCGCGTCCGGATCCGTGTGAGCCGAAGCCGCGCCCGGATCCGTGTGAGCCGAAGCCGCGCCCGGATCCGTGTGAGCCGAAGCCACGCCCGGATCCGTGTGAGCCGAAGCCGCGTCCGGATCCGTGTGAGCCGAAGCCATGTCCGGATCCGTGTGAGCCGAAGCCGCGCCCGGATCCACGTGAACCGCAACCACGTCCAGATCCGCGTGAACCACAGCCACGTCCGGATCCACGTGAACCGAAGCCACGTCCAGACCCGCGTGAACCACAGCCACGTCCGGATCCACGTGAGCCGAAGCCGCGTCCAGATCCGCGTGAACCACAGCCACGTCCGGATCCACGTGAGCCGAAGCCGCGTCCAGATCCGCGTGAACCACAGCCACGTCCGGATCCACGTGAGCCGAAGCCACGTCCAGACCCGTCTGAGCCACAGCCACGTCCGGACCCGTTTGAACCGAAGCCGCGACCATACCCGCGCGAGCCGCAGCCACGTCCAGACCCGTGTGAGCCACAGCCACGTCCGGATCCGTGTGAACCGAAGCCGCGTCCAGTTACGTGGGAACCGAGGCCGCGACCATACCCGCGTGAGCCGCAGCCACGTCCAGATCCGTGTGAGCCACAGCCACGCCCGGTTCCGTGTGAGCCCAGACCCATCCCTCGTACAGATCCTTGTGAGCCGAAAGCTTTCATTCGAAATTCAAGACCGGCCTATGGCTTCAATACCCATTCAGGTCAGTCCCGCGCGATGCACGCGTCGGCTTTTGATCAGTCGGCGTTTTCCGCGCGGGGTTGAAGGTGGAACCATTCAATGTCAGACGCGCGCTGAGTCTATTCAAGTCCATCGCTGTTATGAGTGAAACATCAGGCCAAGCGTAAGTGCTGACTACACGTAATAACTTGGCTGTTTTATGACGCTCGCTGGAAAGTTTGAGTGGTCATGTTTGAGACCGGCTATTTAAGAATTCATGGGTGCCTTACTTGTGAAGTGTCGTGTTGTTGTTTTTAACTAACTGAGAAAACTTAATTATGATTAATGTCAATCCATCCGCTGCAAACCACTATATGCCCACGCCGAGCGTGACTCCTCAGCCGTCATCGCTGGCACATCCTGGAAACCAGGGAGGCAGTGAAGCCGCTAAGTCTTCTCAAGGCAATGCGAACTCCGCAGCAGACAACCACGTCTCGACAAGCTCCAAGTTACTTAGTCTTTCCGCTCCGCTGGTAGGTGAACGCACTGGCCAGCAGCGAATGTATGGATTGAGCCTGAACTCCGGACTGCTTCAACTGGGAGACGTTAATTCCGGCAAAGCGGTAATGGCTCAGTGCTATTCGAAGCCACAGGCAGATACCGAACCCACTGCTGAGCCCAAGTCAAACGGCGAAACCAAACCGGCAGCGGATCAGCCCATCTCGGACGGCGATACCAAGCCAGTAACGACTAAGCCCAAGCCGAGCGGCTACAAAACGCCATTAACTGATCGGCTAAAGCCACGCGGCGGCACCAAGGAGCCAGTGGTTGAACAGCCCAAGGCAAGCGGCACCAAGGAGCCAGTGGTTGAACAGCCCAAGGCAAGCGGCACCAAGGAGCCAGTGGTTGAACAGCCCAAGGCAAGCGGCACCAAGGAGCCAGTGGTTGAACAGCCCAAGGCAAGCGGCACCAAGGAGCCAGTGGTTGAACAGCCCAAGGCAAGCGGCACCAAGGAGCCAGTGGTTGAACAGCCCAAGGCAAGCGGCACCAAGGAGCCAGTGGTTGAACAGCCCAAGGCAAGCGGCACCAAGGAGCCAGTGGTTGAACAGCCCAAGGCAAGCGGCACCAAGGAACCCGTGGTTGAACAGCCCAAGGCAAGCGGCACCAAGGAGCCAGTGGCTGAACAGCCCAAGGCAAGCGGCACCAAGGAGCCCGTGGTTGAACAGCCCAAGGCAAGCGGCACCAAGGAGCCCGTGGTTGAACAGCCCAAGGCAGGCGGCACCAAGGAGCCCGTGGTTGAACAGCCCAAGGCAGGCGGCACCAAGGAACCCGTGGTTGAACAGCCCAAGGCAAGCGGCACCAAGGAGCCAGTGGCTGAACAGCCCAAGGCAAGCGGCACCAAGGAGCCCGTGGTTGAACAGCCCAAGGCAGGCGGCACCAAGAAGCCCGTGGTTGAACAGCCCAAGGCAAGCGGCACCAAGGAGCCCGTGGTTGAACAGCCCAAGGCAGGCGGCACCAAGGAGCCCGTGGTTGAACAGCCCAAAGCAAGCGGCACCAAGGAGCCAGTGGTTGAACGGCCCAAGGCAGGCGGCGACACCAGGACTGACGACACCACCTACGGGTTCAACTCGAATACCGGCAGGTTGGAAACTACCCTGACGTCAGCGTCCGATAAACCCAAATTCAATATCTGGGATCAGCGCGGGAACGACACCTTTGATTTCTCTGGCTTCAAGCAGGATCAAATCATCGACTTGCGCGGTGGTGCGCTGTCCAGCGTAGGCGGGATGAGGGAAAACGTCAGGATCGGCGAGAAGACCGTGATCGAAAATGCCGTGGGGGGCCACGGTAACGATCGCATCATTGGTAACAGCGCCGATAACGTACTGACCGGTGGTGCAGGGGCCGATACGCTGGTGGGCGGCGAGGGTTGGAACACCTTCAAGTTCAATGCCTTCAGCGATTCAACCCGTGCCAATGCCGACTTGCTACTGGACTTCAAAACCGGGCAAGACAAGATCGATCTGTCGCAAATGGCGCTCGACGGCAAGGTCACGTTGAACTTCGTCGATAACTACACGGGGGCTGCGGGTGACACCATCATCAAGTTCAATCCGCTGTCGGGACGTTACCTGTTGGCGATCGACCTGGATGGCGATGGCAAGACCGACTTCCTGATCAAAAGCACCCGAATGATCAGCCCGGAAGATGTCATCGGGCTCAACATCAAAGATGGCGGTTATCTCTAACGACGTGATCGCGCACCTTTGACGGTCGCCATTGCTTGAAGCAAGGCGGGGCGGGACTTAATCAATGATTGATCAAGTCCCGCCCCTTTGTGCGTTGTGAAAAATTTTTGTTGGGCCAATGACCCGTCAGGACGCTTGCGCGGTGCCCAACGCGGCTTTACGTGACGCACTCAAGAAGCGCAACAAGGCGACCAGGGCAAATGCACTGCCCACCAGCATTACAGCCAACCAGCCGCCGTGTTCATACACGCTGCTGGCAATCGCCGAGCCGAATGCTCCGCCGATGAAGATGCTGGTCATGTACAGCGCGTTCAGACGGCTGCGGCTGTGGGCGTCGAGGGCGTAGATGGCGCGTTGGCCGAGGACCATGTTCATCTGCACGCAGAAATCCAGGACCACCCCGGTGACTGCCAGGCCGATCACGCTGTAGAGCGGGTGCACCCACGCCGGCAGGAAGCTCAGCGCACCAAACAGCATCGCCAGCAGCGAGGCGCGGTGGGTATGGCCGGCATCGGCCAGGCGACCGGCCATGGGTGCGGCAATGGCGCCAAGGGCACCGACCAGGGCAAACAGTGCGATTTCGCTTTGGCTCAGGCCGTGGTTACGTGCCAGTTCCAGTGGTGCGGCAGTCCAGAACAGGCTGAAGGCGGCGAACATGCAACCCTGGTAGAACGCCCGCTGGCGCAACAGCGGTTGCTCTCGCAGCAGAGTGCCCAGCGAATGCAGCAACTGGCCGTAGCTGGCACTGTGATCGGGTTGGCGCTTGGGGATGGTCAGCATCAGCACCACGCTGATAAACGCCATCAGCGCCGCGGCCGCCATGAACATCGCACGCCAGCCGAAGTGGTCGGCCACCACGCTCGACACCGGCCGTGCCAGCAGGATGCCCAGCAGCAGGCCGCCCATGATACTGCCGACCACCCGGCCACGAGACTCGGCGGGCGCCAGGTGTGCGGCCAGCGGAATCAGGATCTGCACCGAGACGGAACTGAAACCGATCAGCAACGACACCAGCAGGAACAGGTTCGGCTGTTCGATAAACGCCGCACCCAACAGGCTGGCGATCGCCACGACGGTGGTGGCAATCATCAGCTTGCGGTTTTCCAGCAGGTCGCCCAGGGGTACCAGAAAGAACAGGCCCAGGGCATAGCCGATTTGTGTGAGGGACACGATCAGGCTGGCCATTGCCGGCGTCAGGCCAATGTCCGGGGCGATCAGCTCGATGATCGGTTGCGCATAGTAGATGTTGGCGACGATGGCGCCGCAGCAAAACGCGAACAGCATGACCATGCCCCGGGTCATGGTGCCAGCAGCGTGAGAGGTTGCGTTCATGGTGTACTCATAAAGGCGAAGGACGATGGGGTGGGAGAGTAAAGACAAGGCCTGCAAGTGAGTAGGTTGCTTGTGGTGATATCACTTATGTCGGCTGATGATACATTCAGACACATCTGTTTCACGCAAAAAAGTGGGAGCTGGCTTGCTTGGGATGGCCATAGGTATCTACACAACTTTGGTGCGACGCTGGATCTAACTGATGCCCCGCGATTCAAATGTGGGAGCTGGCTTGCCTGCGATGACGGCCTGCCAGTCGACGCCTATCTACCTGACGCTCCGCAATCCAACTGTGGGAGCGGGCTTGCTCGCGAAGGCGGCCTGACAGGCGACACAGTTGGATTGGGTACATATCCATTGCTGCGGTAACGGCCACTTAGGGTTCCGCCCTGACGGCGGCTCACTTTTGAACAGCGCAAAAGTAAGCAAAACGCTCTTGCCCCACCACTCGGCACCTCGCTTAGGCTCGGTGTGCCCGAACACAGGCTTGAATCCGTGGGCCGCCGCCACGCGCCATCCCTGGCGCGGGGCGGCTAACCCGGCGTCCTGCCGGGTTACCCACGAATTCAAGCCTGCGTTCGGCCAGCGTGGTTTAACGGGGCGCCTAAGATCAAAAGCCAGATCAAGATCACAAGCAGATCAAGATCAAGAGCGGCTCGCTTCGCATCGTGGTTAGCGTTGGCTGCTGCAACCTACAAAGTTGTGTAGATACCTATGCTGCGATGGCGGGGGATCAGCCGCTCATGTGCAAGCTGACTCGCCGTCATCGCAGGCAAGCCAGCTCCCACAGTTTGACCGAGTTGATTCAGTCAGGTGGGTTATTGGCCAGAGTAGATCTGGTCAAACACGCCGCCATCATTGAAGTGGGTCTTTTGCACCGTGCGCCAGTCACCAAAGGTTTTCTCCACCGACAGGAAATCTACCTTGGGGAACCGGTCGGTGTACTTGGCCAACACCTTCGGGTCCCGTGGGCGCAGGTAGTTGTTGGCCGCAATTTCCTGGCCTTCGGGCGACCACAGATACTTGAGGTAGTCCTCGGCCGCAGCACGGGTGCCTTTTTTCTCGACCACTTTATCCACCACTGAGACCGGCGGTTCGGCTTCGGCGGAGACGCTTGGGTAGACTACTTCGAACTGATCACGGCCAAACTCACGGGCGATCATTTCGGCTTCGTTTTCAAAGGTCACCAGCACGTCGCCAATCTGGTTGGTCATGAAGGTGGTGGTGGCGGCGCGACCGCCGGTGTCCAGCACTGGCGCTTGCTTGAACAACTTGCCAACGAAGGTCTTGGCCTTTTCTTCATCACCGCCATTCTTCAACACGTAACCCCAGGCCGACAGGTAAGTGTAGCGGCCGTTACCGGAGGTTTTCGGGTTGGGAACGATTACCTGCACGCCGTCCTTGAGCAGGTCGGGCCAGTCTTTCAAGGCTTTGGGGTTGCCTTTGCGCACGATAAACACCGTGGCGGAGGTGAACGGCGCGCTGTTGTTCGGCAAGCGCGTTACCCAGTTGTCCGGCACCAGTTTGCCGTTGTCGACCAGGGCATTGATGTCGGTGGCCATGTTCATGGTGATCACGTCGGCGGGCAGGCCGTCGATCACCGAGCGTGCCTGTTTGCTGGAGCCGCCGAAGGACATCTGCAACGTCAGCTTGTCGTCCGGGTGTTCGGCTGCCCAGTGCTTCTGGAAGGCGGCGTTGTAGTCCTTGTAGAAGTCGCGCATCACGTCGTAGGAGACGTTGAGCAGGGTGGTCGCGGCCTGGGCGGAGCCCGCCAGGGCCAGGCCGGCGGCCAGTAGGGAGGCGCTGAGGATCTTTTTCACTGCTCATTCCTTGTTGTTCGAGAAGAGGGGAGGCAATTTGCCAGCGACTATAGCCGGGCCTGCATAGACCCTTAAAGATTAAAACGAACTTTGCTTATTCCAGTTTGCGAAACAGATTGCTGCCACAGCGCGCGCAAAATGCGGCGTTGGGTTCATGGCTGTCCTTTTTGCACACTGGGCAGTCGGTGTGCAGCTGTTCGCCGCGCATGGCACTGGCCAGTTCGGCGGTAAAAATACCCGTCGGCACCGCAATGATCGAGTAACCGGTGATCATCACCAGCGATGAAATCACCTGGCCCAGGGGCGTCTTGGGCACGATATCGCCGAAGCCCACGGTGGTCAGGGTGACGATGGCCCAGTAGATGCCCTTGGGAATACTGGTGAAGCCATGTTCCGGGCCTTCGATCACGTACATCAAGGTGCCGAACACCGTCACCAGGGTGCACACGCTGACCAGGAACACCACGATCTTCTGCTTGCTGCCGCGCAGCGCCGCCATCAGGTAGTTGGCCTGCTTGAGGTACGGGCTGAGCTTGAGCACGCGGAAGATGCGCAGCATCCGGATGATGCGGATGATCAGCAGATACTGGGCATCGCTGTAGTACAGCGCGAGGATGCCGGGGACGATGGCGAGCAGGTCCACCAAGCCATAAAAGCTGAAGGCATAGCGCAGCGGCTTGGGCGAGCAATACAGGCGCAGGCCGTACTCGATGGCGAAGATCAGCGTGAAGCCCCACTCGATATAGGCCAGCACGTCGGCGTAGTTCTGGTGAATTGTGTCGATGCTGTCGAGCATCACGATCACCAGGCTGGCGAGGATGATCAGCAGCAGGATGCCGTCAAAGCGCCGCCCGGCGACGGTATCGCTTTGGAACACCATGATGTAGAGGCGCTGGCGCCAGTCGTTGTTGCTGTCCATAAACCCTGCCCGAAACGAATATCGAGCAAGCCTAGGGCGATTCGAACGGGCTGTCCATGTGAGGCTTGTGCAGCATTCGCTGGCCGGCGCGCACCAGCCAGCAGGCGAGGATAAACGGCGCGGTCAGCGCGGGCAGGTGCAGGCCGGCGAAGCTTGGGGTGAGCAGGATGGCCAGGCCGATGCCCAGCAGCGGTAACCAGGGCTGGCGACGTGATGAGCACAGGGCCAGGGCCGCCAGCGCCGGGTTATAGCTGTGCAGGCCGAGCAGGGCGCCAGTGGGGTCGTTCAGCCACAAGCCGGCGAGCATGCCCAGAGCGGCGCCGCCCAAGGCCCACGCGGCGGCGCGACGGTCGGCCAGCAGCAAGCCCAGGGCTATCAGTACGCCCGCCAGGGGCTGGTCCAGTAGCATAATTTGCCCAAGACCGGTGAAGGGCGCGGCCAGTACAGCGACAGTGTCGGGCTCGATCAGCGCAAGGGGGCTCTGTGGGGCCTGGCCGAGCAACAACCAGCCCAGGCCAACAAAGGGCACGGTGTAGGCGGGCAAATCCTGGGGCCCGGTTGCGTGTTTCAACCAGTGCCGAGTGAGGATCGCACTCAAGCCGCCGCACGCCAGGATCAGCGGTGGCACCAGCGCCGACCAGGCAAAGTGCTGGCTGATCAACAGGCCCAGCAACACGCCGTTGTAGCTATACAGCCCGGCCTGGCGTTCGGCCTTGGGATACCCCCGGCGCTGGGCCGTGAGCAACCCCGCGACGCCACCCAGCAAGGCCCCGCCGAGCAAGGCCGGGGCGCCGATCAGGATCGCCAGCAGGCACAGCAGGCCGCACAGCGGATGGCGCTGCAGGAAGATTTGGCTGAAGCCGTTGAGCAGGGCTTCGGCCCAGTCGGGGCAGGTTGGGTTGTGCATGTCAGCTCCCTGCTCGCGAAAAACCTGAGGGCGCCGCGTGCATTCAGGATACCCGCGTCATCGTTGACGTTCTTCGCGAGCAAGCTCGCTCCTACAGTAGGGTTTCGATACGCAGCGAATTGGTCGACCCCGGCTGCCCGAACGGCACCCCCGCGGTAATCACCAAGGTATCGCCACGCTGCGCCATGCCCTGGGCCTGGGCAATTTCCAGCGCGGTGGAACACACCTCATCCACCTGGCGCAGCCGATCATTGACCACCGAATGCACGCCCCACGCCACGCTCAGGCGTCGCGCCGTGGACAGGTTGGGCGTGAGGTTGAGGATCGGCGCCACCGGCCGTTCCCGCGCCGCGCGCAAGCTGGAACTGCCGGACTCGCTGTAATTCACCAGCACCGCCACCGGCAGGATGCTGCTGATACGGCGGATCGCACAGCTGATGGCGTCCGACACCGTGGCATCCGCCTTGGGCCGGCTGACGTCCAGCTGGGCCTGGTAGTCCGGGCCGTTTTCCACCTGGCGGATGATCTTGCTCATCATCTGCACCGCTTCCAGTGGGTACTCGCCCGAAGCGGTTTCGGCCGACAGCATCACCGCGTCCGCACCTTCAGCCACTGCATTGGCGACATCGGTGACTTCGGCGCGGGTGGGTGCCGGCGAGAAGCGCATGGATTCGAGCATCTGCGTGGCCACCACCACCGGCTTACCCAGTTGGCGGCAGGTGCTGATGATGTCTTTCTGGATCTGCGGCACGCTCTCGGCCGGCACTTCCACGCCCAAATCTCCCCGGGCCACCATGATCGCGTCGCTCAATTCGGCGATTTCGCGCAGCCGTTGCACCGCCGAAGGCTTTTCGATCTTGGCCATCAAAAACGCTTTATCGCCGATCAGCTCGCGGGCTTCGCGGATGTCTTCCGGGCGCTGCACAAACGACAGTGCTACCCAGTCCACACCCAGTTCCAGGCCAAAGCTGAGGTCGCGACGGTCCTTGGCGGTAAGTGGGCTCAGTTCCAACAGCGCTTGTGGGACGTTCACACCTTTGCGGTCAGACAGTTCGCCGCCATTGAGCACGGTGGTGTCGATGGCGTTGGCATGCTTGGTAATCACGCGCAGGCGCAGCTTGCCGTCGTCGAGCAGCAGGTCCATGCCCGGCTCCAGGGCCGCGATGATTTCCGGGTGGGGCAGGTTGACCCGGCGTTGGTCGCCCAGGGTTTCATCCAGGTCCAGGCGCAGGGCCTGGCCGCGTACGAGCTGCACCTTGCCCTCGGCAAAGCGTCCCACCCGCAGCTTCGGCCCTTGCAGGTCCATGAGGATGCCGAGCGGGTAGTTGAGCTGGCGCTCGACCTGGCGAATCCACTGGTAGCGCTGGGCATGGTCGGCGTGGTCGCCGTGGCTGAAGTTGAGGCGGAAGATATTCACCCCGGCCTCCACCAGCTCGCGGATGTCGTCGATACCATCGGTGGCCGGGCCCAGCGTGGCGAGGATTTTGACCTTCTTGTCAGGCGTCATGGTTGGCAGTCTCAAGGATCAGGATGGCGCGGAAGTCGTTGACGTTGGTGCGCGTCGGCTCGGTGACGATCAAGTCGCCCAGGGCGGCGAAATAGCCGTAGCCGTTGTTGTTGTCCAGCTCATCACTGGCCGACAGGCCCAGGGCTTCGGCACGGCGGTAGCTGCAGGGGGTCATGATCGCGCCGGCGTTGTCTTCCGAACCGTCGATGCCATCGGTATCGCCGGCCAGGGCGTACACGCCGGGCAGGCCCTTGAGGCTGTCGGTGAGGCTCAAGAGGAATTCCGCATTACGCCCGCCACGGCCGTCGCCGCGTACGGTGACGGTGGTTTCGCCCCCCGAAAGAATCACGCACGGCGCCGCCAGTGGCTGGCCGTGCTGCACGATCTGCCGGGCGATGCCGGCGTGTACCTTGGCCACATCGCGGGCTTCGCCTTCCAGATCACCGAGGATCAGCGGGCTGAAACCGGCCTGGCGCACTTTTACTGCCACTGCTTCCAGGGATTGCTGCGGGCGGGCGATCAATTGGAAGTGGCTGCGGGCAAGCACCGGGTCGCCGGGCTTGACGGTTTCCGAGGCCGGGTTCTGCAACCAACTGCGCACCGAAGCAGGGGCGTCGATCTGGTAGCGCTTGAGGATCGCGAGTGCCTGTTGCGAGGTACTCGGGTCGCCGACGGTCGGGCCCGAGGCAATCACCGTCGCCTGGTCACCCGGCACGTCGGAGATCGCGTAGGTGTACACCGTGGCCGGCCACGCGGCCTTGGCCAAGCGCCCGCCCTTGATGGCCGAGAGGTGCTTGCGCACGCAATTCATCTCGCCAATGGTGGCGCCGGATTTAAGCAGGGCTTTGTTGATGGTTTGCTTGTCGGCCAGAGTGATGCCCTCGGCGGGCAGGGCCAGTAATGCCGAGCCACCGCCGGAGAGCAGGAAGATCACGCGGTCGTCTTCACCCAGATGGCTGATCAGTTCCAGCACGCGCTGGGCCACGGCCAGGCCGGCTGCATCCGGAACCGGGTGGGCGGCTTCGACCACTTCGATTTTTTTGCACGGCGCGCCGTGGCCGTAACGGGTAACTACCAGGCCCGAAACTTCGCCCTGCCAACAGTCTTCGACGACCAGCGCCATGGCGGCCGCGGCCTTGCCGGCGCCGATCACGATCACACGGCCACTGCGGTCGGCAGGCAGGTAGGGTTCGAGGACTTGCCGGGGGTGGGCGGCGTCGATGGCTGTGGCAAACAGCTCGCGAAGCAGGTGTTGCGGATCGACCGACATAAGCGGGCTCCCGGGGGATTCTTGTTATTAGAGGTGCAGCACATTCAAAGGTGGGAGCTGGCTTGCCTGCGATAGCGGTGGGGCAGGCACCTGGTCTGTCACTCAGAGACCGCTATCGCAGGCAAGCCAGCTCCCACACTGGAGTGCATTTCAAGCTGGGTTATTTATCGCGAATCGAGAAGTTCGCCATATGCTCCAGGCCCTTGATCAGTGCCGAGTGGTCCCAGTTGCCGCCGCCAATTGCGGTGCAGGTGCTGAACACTTGCTGGGTGCCGGCGGTGTTCGGCAGGTTGATCCCCAGTTCCTTGGCGCCGGCCAGGGCCAGGTTCAGGTCCTTCTGGTGCAGGTTGATGCGGAAACCTGGGTCGAAGGTGCCCTTGATCATGCGCTCGCCGTGCACTTCCAGGATCTTGGACGATGCAAAGCCACCCATCAGCGCTTCACGCACCTTGGCTGGGTCGGCGCCGTTTTTGGCGGCGAACAGCAACGCTTCGGCCACCGCCTGGATGTTCAGCGCGACGATGATCTGGTTGGCGACCTTGGCGGTCTGGCCATCGCCATTGCCGCCCACCAGGGTGATGTTCTTGCCCATGCTCTGGAACAGCGGCAGCGCGCGTTCAAACGTCTGCGGTTCGCCGCCGACCATGATGCTCAAGGTGCCGGCCTTGGCGCCGACTTCACCACCGGACACCGGGGCGTCCAGGTACTGCGCGCCGGCCTGGTTGACCTTGGCGGCGAATGCTTTGGTGGCGGTCGGGGAGATCGAGCTCATGTCGATCACCACCTTGTTCGGTGACAGGCCCGCAGCCACGCCGTCGGCGCGGAACAGCACGTCATCGACTTGTGGGGTGTCGGGCACCATGACGATGATGAACTCGGCTTCCTGGGCCACTTGTTGCGGGTTGGCCAGGGCCACGGCGCCGGCGCTGATCAGTTCAGCCGGTGCCTTGCCGTGATGTTCAGAGAGAAACAGTTGATGACCTGCTTTCTGCAGGTTGGCGGCCATGGGTTGGCCCATGATGCCGGTGCCGATAAATCCGATTTTAGCCATGATCAAAATCCTCTTTTAATGTGAGAGCTGGCTTGCCTGCGATGGCATCAGCCGGGTATGCCTGATACACCGAGGTGCCTGCGTCGCAGGCAAGCCAGCTCCCACATTGTTTGGTGTGGTGTCAGTTGTCAGATGGCGTTATGGGTCTTGAGCCAACCCAAACCTGCCTCGGTAGTGGTCAACGGCTTGTACTCACAGCCGACCCAACCGGCGTAACCAATGCGGTCCAGATGCTCGAACAGGAAGCGGTAGTTGATCTCACCGGTGCCTGGCTCGTTGCGCCCTGGGTTGTCCGCCAGCTGGATATGGTTGATCTCGCCCAGGTGCGTCGCCATGGTCCGCGCCAGGTCACCTTCCATGATTTGCATGTGGTAGATGTCGTATTGCAGGAACAGGTTGGCGCTGCCCACTTGCTCGCGAATCGACAGGGCCTGAGCCGTGTTGTTGAGGTAGAAGCCTGGAATGTCGCGGGTGTTGATCATCTCCATCACCAGCTTGATACCCGCCGCCTGCAGCTTCTCGGCGGCGTACTTGAGGTTGGCGACGAAAGTCTTTTCTACGGTCTCGTCATCGACGCCTTGTGGCCGGATACCCGCCAGGCAGTTGACCTGGGTGTTGCCCAATACCTGGGCATAGGCGATAGCCAGCTTGACCCCGGCACGGAACTCCTCGACCCGGTCCGGGTGGCACGCCAGGCCGCGCTCGCCCTTGGCCCAGTCACCGGCTGGCAGGTTGAACAACACCTGGGTCAGGCCGTTGGCGTCCAGCTGCGCCTTGATGTCGGCAGAGCTGAATTCATACGGGAACAGGTACTCCACGCCTTGGAAACCGGCATCGGCAGCCGCTTTGAAGCGGGCAAGGAAGTCCTGTTCGGTAAACAACATGGACAGGTTGGCAGCAAAGCGCGGCATAGGGTTCTCCTTAATCGAGCAGGGAAATGGCAGTCGGCGCATCGTTGCCGACCAGGGCCAGATCTTCGAATTCATTGACGGCGTTGATCTCGGTGCCCATGGAAATATTGGTCACCCGTTCCAGAATAATCTCAACGATCACCGGCACCTTGAATTCTTCGATCATCTCTTGGGCGCGGCGCAAGGCCGGTTGGATCTGGCCCGGCTCGAACACACGCAGGGCCTTGCAACCCAGGCCCTCGGCAACCGCCACATGGTCGACGCCGTAGCCGTTGAGTTCCGGGGCGTTGAGGTTGTCGAAGGACAGCTGCACGCAGTAGTCCATCTCGAACCCACGCTGGGCCTGGCGGATCAGGCCCAGGTAAGAGTTGTTCACCACCACGTGGATGTAGGGCAGCTTGAACTGCGCGCCCACCGCCAGTTCTTCGATCATGAACTGGAAGTCATAGTCGCCCGACAAGGCCACCACTTTGCGGCTCGGGTCGGCCTTGACCACGCCCAGCGCTGCCGGAATGGTCCAGCCCAATGGGCCGGCCTGGCCGCAGTTGATCCAGTGACGTGGCTTGTACACATGCAAAAATTGCGCGCCGGCAATCTGCGACAAACCGATGGTGCTGACGTAGCAGGTGTCTTTGCCGAACACCTGGTTCATCTCTTCGTACACGCGCTGCGGCTTGACCGGTACGTTGTCGAAGTGGGTTTTGCGGTGCAGGGTGGCCTTGCGTTGTTGGCAGTCATGCAACCAGGCACTGCGGTCCTTGAGCTTGCCGGCGGCTTTCCACTCGCGGGCCACTTCGATGAACATTGTCAGCGCGGAGCCGGCGTCGGAAACGATGCCCAAGTCCGGCGTGAACACGCGGCCGATCTGGGTCGGTTCGATGTCGACGTGAATGAATTTACGGCCCTCGGTGTACACCTCGACCGAACCGGTGTGACGGTTGGCCCAGCGGTTGCCGATGCCCAGCACCACGTCCGACTTGAGCATCGTCGCGTTGCCGTAGCGGTGCGAGGTTTGCAGGCCGACCATGCCCACCATCAGCGGGTGGTCGTCCGGGATCGTGCCCCAGCCCATCAGGGTCGGGATCACCGGAATGCCGGTCAACTCAGCGAACTCCACCAGCAGCTCGCTGGCATCGGCGTTGATCACGCCGCCGCCGCTCACCAGCAAGGGGCGTTCGGCTGCATCGAGCAGGGCCAGGGCTTTTTCCACCTGCACACGGGTCGCCAGCGGCTTGGCCAGGGGCAGTGGCTGGTAGGCGTCGATGTCGAATTCGATCTCGGCCATCTGTACGTCGAAGGGCAGATCGATCAATACCGGGCCGGGGCGGCCAGAGCGCATTTCATAGAAGGCTTTCTGGAACGCGTAAGGCACTTGGCCGGGTTCCAGCACCGTGGTTGCCCACTTGGTGACTGGCTTGACGATGCTGGTGATGTCCACGGCCTGGAAGTCTTCCTTGTGCATCCGGGCGCGAGGGGCTTGGCCGGTGATGCACAGGATCGGGATCGAGTCGGCCGAGGCGCTGTACAGGCCGGTGACCATGTCGGTACCCGCCGGGCCCGACGTGCCGATGCACACGCCGATATTGCCGGCCTTGGTGCGGGTGTAGCCCTCGGCCATGTGCGAGGCGCCTTCAACGTGGCGAGCAAGGACGTGATCGATGCCACCCACCTTCTGCAAGGCCGAATACAGCGGGTTGATCGCGGCGCCTGGGATACCGAAGGCGGTATCCACACCTTCACGGCGCATCACCAGGACGGCGGCTTCGATTGCTCTCATTTTGCTCATGGTTTTGGTGCCTCTTGCGTTTTGTAATTGTATACAAGTGGTGTCTGTCCAAAGTGTATTCACGCCGAGCTGCGTTGGTCAATGCCTTTCGTAAACTGACATTGGCGTTCGTCGGGAGCGCTTTTTTCGACGTATGGAGCCTTTGTTGGAAAATATTGTATACAAAAACAAATGTCATTGTGTTCTATTTGTGTGATCGAGCATCTGATCAAACAGACCTCACCGCTTTACCCATAACAAGATAAGGACGGCACCTATGAGCGCTTTAACCTTGAAACTCGCCACCCAACTGGCCACCCAGGCCCTTACCGCAGGCCGCACTATTTCGGCTGCGCCCCTGACCATCGCCGTGCTCGACAGCGGCGGCCACCTGGTCACCCTGCAACGCGAAGACGGTGCCAGCCTGCTACGCCCGCAAATCGCCATCGGCAAGGCCTGGGGCGCCATCGCCCTGGGCAAGGGCTCACGTTTGCTGGCACTGGACGCCCAACAGCGCCCGGCGTTTATCGCCGCGTTGAACAGCCTGGGGCAGGGCAGCGTCGTGCCGGCGCCGGGTGGGGTGTTGATTCGGGATCAGAGCGGCGTGGTGCTGGGCGCGATCGGGATCAGCGGGGACACGTCCGATATTGACGAACAGTGTGCGATCACGGCGATAGAGGGGGTGGGGTTGCTGGCGGATGCGGGGGTGTCGGCTTGAATCGGGGCTGATGGATCGGGCCTCTTCGCGAGCAAGCCCGCTCCCACAGGGGAATGCGTTCCAAATGTGGGAGCGGGCTTGCTCGCGAAAGGGGCGCCTCGGTCTTGGCGCTATACCCAAACGGCATCCCACAGCGGATAGTCGCCAATCCGCTTTACCAGCCCAGCTCTCAGGGGATTGGCAACCACATACCTGGCCATTTTTACCAAGTCATCTTCTTTGCGCAGGGCCCGGTCATGAAAGCTGGTTTGCCATAGTCGACCCTTGCGGCCGGTAGCGCCGTTTACGCTACGGGTACTTTTGGATTTCACCTGACACATTAGATCTCCCAGCGAGCCTTGTTGCAGTTCGATCAGCCAGTGGAAGTGGTCGGGCATCACCACCCAAGCCAGAGAGTGTGCCAACCTTTGGTATTGGGCGAGTCTGAATTGCCAGACGACCAAGCGACCCAGATGAAAGTCATTGAACATCGGCACACGTTCATGGGTGTTGGTGGTGATCAGATAGATGCGGTTGGACTCGCTGAATCTGCCGATACGCAGGCGGTGTGATGTAGCTCGATCAGGCATTCCTTGGCCTCTCTTCAGATGGGGTTCTGAGAGGCTAGATCTTGGTGGCTGAGGCTGATCTGTGGACTTTTGGCAGGATGTGTCTGGGAGGGCGCTTTCGCGAGCAAGCCCGCTCCCATAGGGGGATTTGTGCGGTTTATACAATGTGTGTCTGGCTTTGTACCTACCTGTGGGAGCGGGCTTGCTCGCGAATTTTACAGGCGCCGCGGTCTATCAGTCCGGCTCACACCCCTTGAGTACCAACCGAATAATCGTCTGCGCCGCCGCCTCATAATCGGCTTCATCCAGCTTGGCCTTGCCGGTCACTGCCGAGATCTGCCAGTCGAAATCGGCATAGGTCTGGGTGGCTGCCCAGATGCTGAACATCAGGTGGTTGGGGTCAATCGCTGCGATCAGGCCACGGTCAACCCAGCTCTGGATGCAGTCGATATTGTGCTTGGCCTGGGCATTGAGCTGTTCAACCTGATCGGCGCTCAGGTGTGGGGCGCCGTGCATGATTTCGCTGGCGAACACCTTGGAGGCGAACGGCAGGTCGCGGGAGATGCGGATTTTGGAACGGATGTAGTTGCTCAACACTTCCTTGGGCTCGCCGTCGGGGTTGAACGGCGTAGAGGCGGCCAGGATCGGCTCGATGATGCTTTCGAGCACCTCGCGGTAGAGGTTGTCCTTGGATTTGAAGTAGTAATAGACATTGGGCTTGGGCAGCCCGGCCTTGGCGGCGATGTCGCTGGTTTTGGTCGCGGCGAAGCCCTTGTCGGCAAACTCCTCGCTCGCCGCCCGCAGGATTTTTTCTTTGTTGCGCTCGCGAATGCTGCTCATAAACCAGACGTTTCCTTGCCATGACAGGCGGTTGCGCATGGTAGCACCGGCCATCCGCAGGCCTCAACAATCTGCCCACAAGGCCTTGCGCCGCGCTATGCTCGCGCCATCTCTCTCTAACGGAAGTCCGGTTCATGGCAGGAAGCAGCTTATTGGTGTTGATCGACGATATCGCCGCGGTACTCGATGACGTTGCGCTGATGACAAAAATGGCCGCCAAGAAGACATCGGGCGTGCTCGGCGATGACCTTGCACTGAACGCCCAGCAGGTCTCCGGCGTGCGCGCCGAGCGGGAAATCCCCGTGGTGTGGGCGGTGGCCAAGGGCTCGTTTATCAACAAGCTGATCCTGGTGCCGACGGCCCTGTTGATCAGCGCCTTTGCCCCCTGGGCGGTGATACCGTTATTGATGCTCGGCGGTGCCTACCTGTGTTTCGAGGGCTTTGAAAAACTCGCTCACAAGTTCCTGCACAGCAAGGCTGAAGATCAAGCCGAACACGCACAGTTGGCTGAAGCGGTGGCCGACCCGGCAACCGATCTGGTGGCGTTCGAGAAAGACAAGATCAAGGGCGCGATCCGCACCGACTTCATTCTCTCCGCCGAGATCATCGCCATCACCCTCGGCATCGTCGCCGACGCGCAGCTCACGCAGCAGGTGATCGTGCTGTCGGGTATCGCCATTGTCATGACCATCGGCGTATATGGATTGGTGGCCGGTATCGTCAAGCTCGACGACCTGGGGCTGTGGCTGACGCAGAAACCGGGCCAGGTGGCGCGCAGTATTGGCGGCGCGATCCTGAGCGCGGCACCCTATATGATGAAGAGCCTGTCAGTGATCGGCACGGCGGCGATGTTCATGGTCGGTGGTGGCATCCTTACCCATGGCGTGCCCGTGGTGCATCACTGGATCGAAACCGTGAGCCAGAGCACCGGCGCGTTCGCGTGGCTGATGCCAACGCTGCTCAATGCGGTGGCGGGGATCATTGCCGGCGCCGTCGTCCTGGCAGTGGTCAGTGTGGCAGGTAAAGGTTGGAAAGCACTGCGAGGGTGAAACCGCAGGCATAAAAAAGGCCATTCAATCGAATGGCCTTTTTTTTTTCCTGCGGTTTACTCGGCGATCTGCAACTTGCGCGATTCGGTGTAGATATACCGCACCTTCTCATACTCGAACGGCGAGTTCATCTGGCCGTAGCGGAAGCTGGTCTGGTAGCGCTTGTCGACGGCGCGCAGGGCCCAGACTTCCGGATGGTTGGAGCTGACTTCGGACACGTTGAGGAAGTTGATCTGCGATTCGGCGCTGTAGTCCACCAGCAGGCCGCCGGTATCACGCAGGTTCGACGGCCCGAAAATCGGCAGCATCAGGTAGGCGCCACCCGGTACACCGTAGAAGCCCAAGGTCTGGCCGAAGTCTTCGCTCTGGCGCGGCAGGCCCATGGCGGTGGCCGGGTCCCACAGGCCAGCGATGCCAATGGTGGTGTTGACCAGCAGGCGCCCGGTGGTTTCCAGCGAGCGGTGGCCCTTGAGCTGCAACAAGCTGTTCATCAGGTTGGGCACATCGCCCAGGTTGTTGAAGAAGTTGCTCACGCCGGTGCGCAGAAAGCTCGGCGTGACATAGCGGTAACCGTTCACCACCGGCAGGAACACCCACTGGTCGAAGCGATAGTTGAAGTGGTACACGCGGCGGTTCCACGACTCCAGTGGGTCGTAGACGTTGAGCGCGGTGAGCGTGGAGCGCTCGAATTCGCGCTGGTCCAAGCCTGGGTTGAACTTGAGCTTGGTCAGCGGCTCCTTGAAGCCGTCGGCATCGACCTTGACGGGTTCTTGGGCCTTGCTGTTGTCGGCATTGGCCACGCCTGCGCACATCAGTGCGGCGAGCAGCAGAAGATATTTAGCCACGGAAGAACTCCAGCATGGCGTCGGCGTTGACGCGGTAATTAAGGTTGCCGCAGTGGCCGCCCAGCGGGTAGACGGTCAAGCGATCGCCGAAAGTTTTACGCAGGAAGCCCAGGTCGCCAGGGCCGAGGATCACGTCGTCGGCGTTATGCATCACGGCGATTTTCGGGCTGTCGCGCAGGTAGTCCTTGAGGGCGTAGAGGCTGACCTGGTCGATCAGTTGCAGCAGGCTGCCGCCATCGGAACGCGCGCGCCACATCGGGATCACTTGTTCGGTGAGGTAGCAGTCGAAGTCACACTGCAGGGCACGCTTGAGGAACGGCGTGAGGCTGGTGCCTTCGGTGATCGGGTACTTGGGCGGAATAATCAGGCCACGTCGGTTGATCAAGTCCGAAGTGAAGGCAATGTCGGCGGCCGAGAAGCGGAACGAGGTGCCGATCAGCATGGCCATCTGTTCGTTGGTCAGGTGCTGCTTGGACTGCTGGAAGTCATAAAGCAGGGCATCGTTGAGGTCGATGTAGCCTTTTTGCTGGAAGTAACGCGTCAGTTTGCTCAGCACCAGCTCATAGAAGGTGGTGCTGTTGTTGATGCCCTTGACCTCGGTCTGTACCAGCTTGTCGAGGTTGGTGATCGAGGTGTAGAGGTTGACCGGCGGGTTGAGCAGCAGCACTTTCTTGAAGTTGAAGCTGCGGCGGGTCTCATCCAGCCTGCTGACAAACGCCGCATCCAGGGCGCCCAGGCTGTAGCCGGTGAGGTAGAAATCGGTCACGGGCAACGAGGCGTTCTGCGCGCGTACGGCTTGCATCACGCGGTACATGTCTTCGGCGTCTTCCTGGGTGATGCCCGGGGTGGCGAAGCGCGAAGCGGCGCTGATGAAGTCGAAGCTGGTCGGCGAGGACAGCTGCACCACATGGTAGCCGGCTTGGTAATACAGCTTTTTCAGGTATTCGTTGATGCTGCTGTCAAAGCGTGCACCGGTGCCGGCGATCAGGAAGATCAACGGCGCAGCACGGTCCTGCTTGGCAATACGGTAGGTGAGTTTCTTCACCGCCCAGAAATTGTCCGGCAGGCTGAACTCGCGCTCGGGGCGCATCGTCAGGGTGTAGTCGGACTGGGTGATCTCGTCATCGGTCGGCAGGGTTGGCCGCAGATCGGGAGGTGTGGTGGCGATGGTCGCTTCGAACGGGTTGGTCAAAGGGTAGCCATAGCTGGCTTGGTCGATATCGACGGCCAGTGCTGACGCACTCAAAAATAGGCTGCCCAGCAAGGCAGCACAGCGCAAGGAACGGAGCATGACTTAATCCCTAAGAGGAACGGGCTGAATGAAGTTCGCAGGCTATGACCACCGCCTTGTCACCGAAGTGCCAGCACTCGGCACGAAAAGTCGGAAAAAACGTCGGAATCGGGGTAATAGTAGCGAGACGATACACTTTGCCATGCTTTGTTGAACAGATATCTGTGCGAACACCTTGCTAACGGCCGCCGTGGGATTAAGCTGGGCGCCGTTTTTGCCTATCGGAGTGCCCCATGTCCCGTCGTTTGCCGTTGATCCTGCTGCTTATTGCCCTGCCGTTATGGCTGGCCGCCAGTTATGCCGCACGTTATGGCTTCATGGAGGATGGGCAATGGGTTGGCATCTGCGCGGATGAGGCCAGCCGCTGGGAATGCCAGGTGCGTTCGAATTTGGGTTTGATGATTCATTTCAAGCTGCTGGGGTGGGCGGCGTTGATCACCTCGGTGCTGGGCTTTTTTGTACCGGGGCGTGCGGGATGGGCGTTGGCAGTAGTGGGGTTGGTGTTCGGGTTGCCGGCGCTGGCGTTGTACAACACGACGTTTGCGGTGTTTGCGGTGGTGATTGCGGGGTTGCGGTTGGTCAGGAAGCCGCGCGGCGCCTGATGTGGCCTCATCGCAGGCAAGCCAGCTCCCACAGTTGATTGGGTTCACACATTTCTATGTGTGAGCACGGTCAACTGTGGGAGCTGGCTTGCCTGCGATAGCGGTGTTAAACCTTGCGCACTCGCAAGCAACGCCACAAAGCCGCAACCATCAGCACGCTGACCACGGCCCAACCCCAGGCCTGCTGATTCAACAGCCCTTCACGGTACAACTGCGGCGCAATGCCGGCACCGATGATAAAGGCCAGCAACGCAATCTCCCGACGCGGCCCGGTCACCGGGCGTATCAGGTACACCAGGGCCGGCAGCACCAGCGCTGCGCTTGGGAAGCTGCGATAGCGCGGGTCAAACACCAGCGCCAGCATCATTACCGCACCGGCAAACCCGGCGATTGCCAGCAGCCAGCCGGCGCGCTGCTCCAGCCAGTTGAACCCGCGCGCACGCCAGCCTTCGCGGGCGCTGAGTGCCAGGGCGGCTTGGGCCAGCACCAGCAGGTTCAACGCCACCAGCAAGCCTGCCCATACCCATTCATCGCTGAAGCGCGCGGTAACGCGGGTCAGTTCGGCCCAACTGCCGATGGAACATGCCGCCACGGCACCGAGCAACGGCAGTATTAACGCTGAGCGAGTGCTGCGAACACGGCCGCCGAGCACCAGGGTGCCAAGCAGGATGAGCCCGCCGATGCCCAGCCACAGCGGCCAGTACGGCACGTTGGTCACAGGGCCTGCGAGAACGCCTTTGTCTTGGCGGTCTGCATCGAACAGCCCCCAGTAACCGCCCACAGCCCCTTCACTGGCGCGCTTCCATGGCTGGTCAAAGGCTTCGATCAGGTTATAGCGCCAGCCATTGGCTTCGGCCATGGCCACGAAACCGCGCATGAACCTGGCTTCATTGACCCGGCTGGGCACGGCGGTTTCGCGCTGGCGGCCCTCACTAGGCCAGCCGGTTTCACCGATCACGATGTCCTTGGGCGCGAATTTATGGCCGAAGGTCTGGCGCACATCACCCACGTGCTTGAGCGCCTGGTCGATGCCGGACGGTTCATCTTCCCAATACGGCAGCAGGTGAATGGTCAGGAAGTCCACCGCCGGCTCGATTTCCGGGTGTTGCAACCAAAACTCCCAGACATCGGCATAGGTGACGGGCTGCTTGATCTGGCTTTTAACCTGATGGATCAGCGCCACCAGTTGTTTGGCAGTGACTTCCTTGCGCAGCAGGGCTTCGTTGCCGACGATCACCGAGGTCACCACGTCCGGGCTGGCGTTGGCCGCCGCGATCAACTCGTTGATCTCTTTTTGAGTCGCCACGGGGTCACTGCTGACCCAGGCCCCGGCCATCACCTTCAACCCATGCTTGCGCGCCATGTCCGGCAGGGCTTCCAGGCCGGTCATGGAATAGGTGCGAATGCATTCAAAGCGCGTGGCGAGCAGCGCCAGGTCGGCGTCCATGCGCTCGGGGCGTAACCTGAACGGCTGATCGAACGGGGATTGGTCCTTGTCGAACGGTGTGTAGGACGCACATTGCAGCTTATGGCTGGCGCTGGCGACGTCCGGCAATACCACGGGCCGGCCGAGGCCGTACCAGTAGCCGGCAAGGGCAAGCACGCCGAGGATCAAGGCAAAGAAATAGGGCAGGGCAGGGAAGCGGGCAGTCGCGGGCATGGTCGGCTTATCTGGGGGAGCAAAGGCGCGCATCTTACCCGGATTTGCCGCAGCCCAGTGCGGCTGCATAATTTTGACATGCAAACTTCGGGCGGGATTCTGGCGATAACGCCTACAAAGCGTCCTACTGGCGATGTGATGTCGTTTCTTGCTCAACCAAGGTCGCTGACAGAGCAGGGCAAATGCCTACGCAGGTTGAAGATAAAACTGTCAGTACTCCACTGATGCCTCAGCAACCGGATCGATGCGCGTGAAGGGGGCGCGGTGCACCCTATAACAACAGTTTGACGTCGCTCGGCATCCGTCGGGCGCAGCACTTTCGGGGAAGTACTATGAAGATGCGACGACTCTTGGGCGCAGCTGCCACTCTGGTAGTTGCGATGGGCTCCACACTGGCCAGTGCCGACAGCAAGACCCTGAGCATCGGCTATGTGGACGGCTGGTCCGACAGCGTGGCCACCACTCATGTGGCGGCAGAGGTGATCAAGCAAAAACTCGGCTACGACGTAAAACTGCAAGCGGTTGCCACCGGGATCATGTGGCAGGGCGTTGCCACTGGCAAACTCGATGCCATGCTCTCCGCCTGGCTACCGGTGACCCACGGTGAATACTGGACCAAGAACAAGGACAAGGTGGTCGACTACGGCCCCAACTTCAAGGACGCCAAGATCGGCTTGATCGTGCCGGAGTACGTCAAGGCCAAGTCCATTGAAGACCTCAAGACCGATACCACCTTCAAGAACAAGATCGTCGGCATCGACGCCGGTTCAGGCGTAATGCTCAAGACCGACGAAGCCATCAAGCAATATGGCCTGGACTACAAACTGCAAGCCAGCTCGGGTGCGGCGATGATCGCAGAACTGACCCGCGCCGAAGACAAGCAAGAGTCGATTGCGGTCACCGGTTGGGTGCCGCACTGGATGTTCGCCAAGTGGAAACTGCGTTTCCTGGACGACCCAAAAGGGATTTATGGTGCTGCTGAAACGGTCAACAGCATCGGCAGCAAGGGCCTGGAGAAGAAAGCGCCGGAAGTCGCGGCCTTCCTGAAGAAATTCCAGTGGGCCTCCAAGGATGAAATCGGTGAAGTCATGCTGGCGATTCAAGAAGGCGCCAAGCCGGACGCCGCGGCCAAGGACTGGGTAGCCAAGCACCCCGAGCGCGTTGCCGAATGGACGGCTAAATAACCCCGCCCCAACTGTAGGAGCGAGCTTGCTCGCGAAGAACGCACCGGCACCGCGATCATCCAGAATGAACGCGTTATCGTTGACGTTTTTCGCGAGCAAGCTCGCTCCTACATTTTTTTCAAATCCTCGCTAAGCTCGATCTACTACTAAGGTCGTCTGGAACCCATTGCGCAGCCGCATACAGTGGATACGTTCCAAAATAATAAAAAGCTGTGCTGCGAGGATAAAAACAATGAACGACAGCATTTACCTCTCGATTCAAAACAGCCCGCGTTTCAAGGAGCTGGTCAGGAAAAGGGAAAGGTTCGCCTGGATTCTCTCGGCGATCATGCTAGGGCTTTACTCCGCTTTCATCCTGTTGATTGCCTACGGGCCACAAGTACTGGGGGCCAAGATCAGCCCCGGTTCATCGATTACCTGGGGCATTCCCCTGGGCGTGGGGCTGATTGTGTCGGCCTTCATTCTCACCGGCATCTACGTGCGTCGGGCGAACGGCGAATTTGACGACCTGAACAATGCGATTCTCAAGGAGGCTGCGCAATGATCCGGCGTCTATTGGCTCTATTCGGCGTTTCGCTGTTGGCTCCGGCCGTTTGGGCGGCGGACGCATTGACCGGTGAAGTGCACAAGCAACCGCTGAACGTCTCGGCCATTGTGATGTTCGTCGCGTTTGTCGGCGCCACCCTGTGCATCACTTACTGGGCGTCCAAGCGCAACAAATCGGCGGCGGACTATTATGCCGCGGGCGGCAAGATCACCGGTTTCCAGAACGGTCTGGCAATTGCCGGTGACTACATGTCGGCGGCGTCCTTCCTGGGGATTTCCGCGCTGGTGTTCACCTCCGGCTACGACGGCTTGATCTACTCGATCGGCTTCCTGGTGGGCTGGCCGATCATTCTGTTCCTGATCGCCGAGCGCCTGCGTAACCTGGGCAAATACACCTTTGCCGACGTGGCGTCCTATCGCCTGGGGCAAACTCAGATCCGCAGCCTGTCGGCCTGTGGCTCGCTGGTGGTGGTGGCGTTCTACCTGATCGCGCAGATGGTCGGCGCGGGCAAGCTGATCCAGCTGCTGTTTGGCCTTGATTACCATGTGGCGGTGATCCTGGTGGGTATCCTGATGTGCCTGTACGTGCTGTTCGGCGGCATGCTGGCGACCACCTGGGTGCAGATCATCAAGGCGGTACTGTTGCTGTCCGGTGCCTCGTTCATGGCACTGATGGTGATGAAGCACGTCAACTTCGACTTCAACATGCTGTTCTCCGAGGCGATCAAGGTTCACCCCAAAGGTGAAGCGATCATGAGCCCCGGCGGCCTGGTGAAAGACCCGATCTCGGCATTCTCCCTGGGCCTGGCACTGATGTTCGGTACCGCTGGCCTGCCGCACATCCTGATGCGCTTCTTCACGGTGAGCGACGCCAAGGAAGCGCGTAAGAGCGTGCTGTACGCAACCGGCTTCATCGGCTACTTCTATATCCTGACCTTCATCATCGGCTTCGGCGCGATCCTGTTGGTCAGCACCAACCCGGCGTTCAAGGACGCAGCGGGCGCCTTGCTCGGTGGCAACAACATGGCGGCGGTGCACCTGGCCAACGCGGTGGGCGGCAGTATCTTCCTGGCCTTCATCTCGGCCGTGGCGTTTGCCACCATCCTGGCGGTGGTTGCCGGCTTGACCCTGGCGGGTGCTTCGGCGGTGTCCCATGACCTGTATGCCAGCGTGATCAAGAAAGGCAAGGCCAACGAGAAGGACGAGATTCGCGTATCGAAGATCACCACCGTAGCCTTGGGTGTATTGGCCATCGGCCTGGGTATCCTGTTCGAAAGCCAGAACATTGCGTTCATGGTCGGCCTGGCGTTCTCCATCGCTGCCAGCTGTAACTTCCCGGTGCTGCTGCTTTCCATGTACTGGAAAAACCTCACCACCCGTGGCGCCATGATTGGCGGCTGGCTGGGCTTGATCAGCGCCGTGGGCTTGATGATCCTCGGCCCGACCATCTGGGTCTCGATCCTGCACCATGAAAAAGCGATCTTCCCGTACGAGTACCCGGCGCTGTTCTCGATGATCATTGCGTTCGTCGGCATCTGGTTCTTCTCCATCACCGACAAGTCGGCGGCGGCAGAGAAAGAGCGTGCGCTGTACTTCCCACAGTTTGTGCGTTCGCAGACTGGCCTGGGGGCGAGCGGGGCGGTTAATCACTAAGTTGTCAGTTGTGTAAGAGATACCCCGGTCGTAAGGCTGGGGTATTTTTTTGCCTGGGTTTTTGTGTTGTCTGGGCTGGCCTAATCGCGGTATAGGTATCCACACAATTTTGGTGCGACGCTGAACCTATGGCGAGGGAGCTTGCTCCCGTGACGGCCTGACAGCCGGCGCCGATCTAACTAACGCGCCGCGATTCAAATGTGGGAGCTGGCTTGCCTGCGAAGGCGGCCTGACAGTCAGCACAGTTGGACCGTTTACATATCCATTCCTGCGGTAACGGCCACCTAGGGTTCCGCTCTGACAGCGGCTCACTTTTGAAAAGCGCAAAAGTAAGCAAAACGCTCTTGCCCCACCACTCGGCACCTCGCTTAGGCTCGGTGTGCCCGTAATTCGCCAGTGATTTGGGGGGCCGCCGCCACGCGCCATCCATGGCGCGGGGCGGCTAAACCGGCATCCCTGCCGGTTTACCCCCCAAATCCCTGTCAAATTCCGGCCAGCGTGGTTTAACGGGGCGCCTAAGATCAAAAGCAGATCAAGAGCGGCTCGCTTCGCATCGTGGTTACCGTCTGCTGCTATAGCCCACA
Organism: Pseudomonas sp. MF6394; assembly: GCF_002018845.1. NCBI lineage: Bacteria > Pseudomonadati > Pseudomonadota > Gammaproteobacteria > Pseudomonadales > Pseudomonadaceae > Pseudomonas > Pseudomonas sp. MF6394. Next base: position 125,636 of record NZ_MVOJ01000013.1, on the reverse strand, counting down.
AAGTTGTGTAGATACCTATGCTGCGATGGCTGTAGATCAGGCCACACAAACAAAAACGGCCTCCACTAAGGGAGGCCGTTCTCAGTACAAACAAGCAGTCAAGTGCTTACTTGCGATCTTCCAGCTTGGTGATGTCACGCGACTCGTAGCCGGTGTACAGCTGGCGCGGGCGACCAATCTTGTACGGGCTGGAGAGCATTTCCTTCCAGTGGGAGATCCAGCCCACGGTCCGCGCCAGGGCGAAGATCACGGTGAACATGCTGGTTGGAATGCCGATCGCCTTGAGGATGATCCCCGAGTAGAAGTCGACGTTCGGGTACAGCGAGCGTTCGATGAAGTACGGGTCGGTCAGGGCGATCTCTTCCAGGCGCATGGCCAGTTCGAGTTGCGGATCGTTCTTGATGCCCAGTTCCTTCAGCACTTCGTCGCAGGTCTGCTTCATGACGGTAGCGCGCGGGTCGCGGTTCTTGTACACCCGGTGACCGAAGCCCATCAGCTTGAACGGATCGTTCTTGTCCTTGGCCTTGGCGATGAATTTGTCGATGTTGGACACATCGCCGATTTCATCGAGCATGGTCAATACGGCTTCGTTTGCACCGCCGTGGGCAGGGCCCCACAGTGCGGCGATGCCGGCGGCAATACAGGCGAACGGGTTGGCACCCGAAGAGCCCGCCAGGCGCACGGTAGAGGTGGAAGCGTTCTGCTCGTGGTCGGCGTGGAGGATGAAGATCCGGTCCATGGCCTTGGCGAGCACCGGGCTGATCGGTTTGATCTCGCACGGGGTGTTGAACATCATGTGCAGGAAGTTTTCCGCGTACGTCAGGTCGTTGCGCGGGTACATCATGGGTTGGCCCATGGAGTACTTGTAAACCATTGCGGCCAGGGTCGGCATCTTGGCAACCAGGCGGATCGCGGAAATTTCGCGATGCTGCGGGTTATTGATGTCCAGGGAGTCGTGATAGAAGGCCGACAGGGCGCCTACTACACCGCACATGACGGCCATTGGGTGGGCGTCGCGACGGAAGCCGTTGAAGAAGGTCTTCAACTGCTCGTGCACCATGGTGTGGTTCTTCACGGTGCTGACGAACTGGGCTTTCTGCTCGGCTGTTGGCAATTCACCATTTAGCAGCAGGTAGCAGGTTTCCAGGTAGTCCGACTTTTCAGCCAGTTGCTCGATCGGGTAGCCGCGATGAAGCAGAATGCCATTATCACCATCGATATAGGTGATCTTCGACTCGCAGGACGCGGTCGACATGAAGCCTGGGTCGAAAGTAAAACGGCCCGTGGCCGTCAGGCCCCGTACGTCGATAACATCGGGACCAACGGTGCCGGTTAAAATGGGCAGCTCGACGGGGGCTGCGCCCTCGATGATCAACTGCGCTTTTTTGTCAGCCATGTGGCCTCCTATTTATGCTTCAAATCATCAGACAGACCCCCCACGCAGGGCCCGCACCACTATATTGATATAAATCCAGATGTCAATTTGCCTAAAGTCTTGCGCCAGAAGGCTTTAACCGTACTTTTTCGTCGAAATTGACTGCCATTTACGCCTTTTATCCCGCCAGCGCAATCAGCTATTAGGGTGAGGTGTGCGCGTTGTCATTAGTAACCTAACTGTCTATACTCGGCCACCGACCGCCAAGGGCTTTTGGGCTTGCTTTCATTGGGGGTCGCACTCCCTGGGTGGTGCTTACCTGACCAGTCGCACTCCCCAACAACTTTGCCCTGATTGTTAGGGGCTCTTCAGTGTGAAAAAAAGCCGTGAATAGCCAACGACCTGTAAACCTAGACCTAAGGACCATCAAACTCCCCATCACCGGCGTTACGTCGTTCCTGCACCGTGTTTCCGGCATCATCCTGTTCCTGGGCTTGGGCATCATGCTTTATGCATTGAGCAAATCCCTGGGTTCCGAGGAAGGATACGCCGAGGTGAAGGCATGCTTGACCAGTCCGCTGGCCAAGTTCGTAGCATGGGGCCTCCTGTCCTCTCTTCTGTATCACCTGGTAGCCGGTGTGCGCCACTTGATCATGGACATGGGCATCGGTGAGACGCTGGAAGGCGGCCGCCTGGGCTCGAAAATCATCGTCGCCATTTCCGTGGTGCTGATCGTTCTGGCAGGAGTTTGGATATGGTAACCAGCGTAACGAATCTGTCGCGTTCGGGCCTCTATGACTGGATGGCACAGCGTGTGTCTGCGGTCGTTCTCGCGGCTTATTTCATTTTCCTGATCGGATACCTCGTCGCAAACCCGGGCATCGGCTATGAGCAATGGCACGGCCTGTTTTCCCACAATGCGATGCGAATCTTCAGTCTGCTGGCCCTTGTAGCCCTGGGCGCTCACGCCTGGGTTGGCATGTGGACCATCGCGACTGACTACCTGACGCCGATGGCGCTGGGCAAGTCCGCGACTGCAGTACGTTTCCTCTTCCAGGCAGTATGCGGCGTCGCGATGTTCGCTTACTTCGTCTGGGGTGTGCAGATTCTTTGGGGTATCTGATTCATGGCTAACATTCCAACTATTTCATTCGACGCCATCATTATTGGTGGCGGCGGTGCTGGCATGCGCGCTGCGCTGCAGCTGGCCCAGGGCGGTCACAAGACTGCCGTGATCACCAAGGTGTTCCCGACGCGTTCCCACACCGTATCGGCCCAGGGTGGCATTACCTGCGCCATCGCCTCCGCCGACCCGAACGATGACTGGCGCTGGCACATGTACGATACCGTCAAGGGTTCCGACTATATCGGTGACCAGGACGCTATCGAATACATGTGTCAGGAAGGCCCGGCCGCGGTGTTCGAGCTGGACCACATGGGCCTGCCGTTCTCCCGTACCGAGCAAGGCCGTATCTACCAGCGTCCATTCGGCGGCCAGTCCAAGGATTACGGTAAAGGCGGGCAGGCTGCCCGTACCTGCGCTGCGTCCGACCGTACCGGTCACGCGCTGCTGCACACCCTTTACCAAGGCAACCTGAAAGCCGGTACCACGTTCCTGAACGAGTACTACGCGGTTGACCTGGTCAAGAACGCGCAAGGCGAGTTCGTCGGTGTGATCGCCATCTGCATCGAAACCGGTGAAACCACCTACATCCGCGCCAAGGCAACTGTTCTGGCGACCGGTGGTGCAGGTCGTATCTACGCTTCGACCACCAACGCCCTGATCAACACCGGTGACGGCGTTGGCATGGCTCTGCGTGCTGGCGTACCGGTACAAGACATCGAAATGTGGCAGTTCCACCCGACCGGCATCGCCGGCGCCGGTGTACTGGTGACCGAAGGTTGCCGTGGTGAAGGTGGTTACCTGATCAACAAGCACGGCGAGCGTTTCATGGAGCGTTATGCTCCAAACGCCAAAGACTTGGCCGGTCGTGACGTTGTGGCCCGTTCGATGGTTAAAGAAATCATCGCCGGTAACGGCTGTGGCCCGAATGGCGACCACGTACTGCTCAAGCTCGATCACCTGGGCGAAGAAGTGCTGCACAGCCGCCTGCCTGGTATCTGCGAGCTGTCCAAGACCTTTGCCCATGTTGACCCGGTAGTTGCTCCGGTTCCGGTGGTTCCAACTTGCCACTATATGATGGGCGGCGTGCCGACCAACATTCATGGCCAGGCAATCACCCAGAACGCCGAAGGCGAAGACGAGATCATTCATGGTCTGTTCGCGGTAGGCGAAGTGGCTTGCGTATCGGTTCACGGTGCCAACCGCCTGGGCGGCAACTCGCTGCTCGACCTCGTGGTATTCGGTCGCGCGGCCGGCCTGCACCTGGAGAAGGCGCTGACCGACGGCATCGAATACGATGACGCCACCGACGCCAACATCGAAGCTGCCCTGGCGCGCCTGAACGCTCTGAACGAGCGCACGGATGGCGAAGACGTAGCAACCCTGCGTCGCGAGCTGCAAAGCTGCATGCAGAACTACTTCGGTGTGTTCCGTACCGGCGAATACATGCAGAAGGGTATTGCCCAGTTGGCAGACCTGCGCAAGCGTATCGCCAACGTCAAGATCAACGATAAGAGCCAGGCGTTCAACACCGCTCGTATCGAAGCCCTTGAACTGCAAAACCTGCTGGAAGTGGCTGAAGCGACGGCGATTGCCGCCGAGGTTCGTAAAGAATCCCGTGGTGCTCACGCTCGTGAAGACTTTGAAGATCGCGACGACGAAAACTGGTTGTGCCACACCCTGTACTTCCCGGGTGACAAGCGCGTAACCAAGCGTGCCGTGAACTTCTCGCCGAAGACGGTGCCGACGTTTGAACCGAAGATTCGGACTTACTAAGGGTGGCTGCCATGTTGAAAGTCAGTGTTTATCGCTACAACCCTGATCAGGACGCTGCGCCGTTCATGCAGGAATTCCAGGTCGATACCGGCGGTAAAGACCTGATGGTGCTGGATGTATTGGCACTGATCAAAGAGCAGGACGAGGGTTTCTCCTATCGTCGCTCTTGCCGTGAAGGTGTGTGCGGTTCCGACGGCATGAACATCAACGGCAAAAACGGCCTGGCGTGCATCACGCCGCTGTCCGCCGTGGTCAAAGGCAACAAGCTGATCGTTCGTCCACTGCCAGGTTTGCCGGTTATCCGTGACCTGGTGGTCGATATGAGCATCTTCTACAAGCAATACGAGAAAGTTAAGCCGTTCCTGCAGAACGACACGCCGGCTCCGGCCATCGAGCGTCTGCAGTCGCCGGAAGAACGTGAAAAGCTCGATGGCCTGTACGAGTGCATCCTGTGCGCTTGCTGCTCGACATCCTGCCCGTCCTTCTGGTGGAACCCGGACAAGTTCCTGGGTCCAGCTGCCCTGCTGCAAGCCTACCGCTTCCTGGCAGACAGCCGTGATACCAAGACGTCCGAGCGTCTGGCTTCGCTGGATGACCCGTTCAGCGTATTCCGCTGCCGCGGGATCATGAACTGCGTCAACGTATGTCCTAAAGGCCTGAACCCGACTAAGGCCATTGGTCACATCCGTAACATGCTGCTGCAAAGCGGCGTGTAACTGACGTTGTAGTAAAGCAGGACCGTTGTGCCCGTAAATGCTGCGGCGCAGGCTTCAACCGGCGCCGTAGTTTTAACTTGAGCAGCGACTTACAAAGCCGCGGCTCTTATTTTGAAGAAATGAGACAAGCAGGGGCATTCGGGTTGGTACCCGAACTATCAGCGTGATCCTAAGTGGCTTGTTTTGGTCGCTGCACTTGGCCTTTTGCAAGCAAACTCGGTGTTTTCGCCGGTGGTGTCCCCAAATCGAGGGTGACCAAGCATGCAAGAAAGCGTGATGCAGCGCATGTGGAACAGCGGCTATCTTTCAGGTGGTAACGCTGCCTATGTGGAAGAGCTTTATGAGCTCTACCTGCACGACCCTAACGCTGTGCCAGAAGAATGGCGCACCAAATTTCAGACGTTGTCTTCAGACGGCAACGCTGCCACCGATGTATCGCACGCAACAATTCGCGATCAGTTCGTGCTGCTGGCAAAGAACCAGCGCCGCGCCCAACCGGTTTCCGCCGGCAGCGTGAGCAGTGAGCATGAGAAGAAGCAAGTTGAAGTACTGCGACTGATCCAGGCCTACCGTATGCGTGGCCACCAGGCAGCCCAGCTTGACCCGCTGGGGCTGTGGCAGCGTCCTGCACCTGCAGACCTGTCGATCAATCATTACGGCTTGACCAATGCCGATCTTGATACGACCTTCCGTGCCGGCGACCTGTTCATCGGCAAAGAGGAAGCGAGCCTACGCGAAATTCACGAAGCGTTGCAGCAGACATATTGCCGCACCATCGGCGCTGAATTCACGCACATCACCGATTCCGAGCAGCGCCACTGGTTCCAGCACCGCCTGGAAGGCGTGCGTGGCCGTCCGGTATTGTCCGCCGATGTGCGCGGCCACCTGCTGGAGCGCGTGACCGCGGCCGAAGGCCTCGAGAAATACCTGGGCACCAAATACCCAGGCACCAAGCGTTTCGGCCTGGAAGGCGGCGAAAGCCTGATTCCGATGCTCGACGAGCTGATCCAGCGTTCCGGTTCCTATGGCACCAAGGAAATCGTGATCGGCATGGCTCACCGTGGTCGCCTGAACGTGTTGGTCAACACCTTCGGCAAGAACCCGCGTGAGCTGTTCGACGAGTTCGAAGGCAAGAAGAAGGTCGAGCTGGGTTCCGGTGACGTTAAATACCACCAGGGCTTCTCGTCCAACGTGATGACCACCGGCGGTGAAGTTCACCTGGCCATGGCATTCAACCCCTCCCACCTGGAAATCGTTTCGCCAGTGGTCGAGGGTTCGGTACGTGCTCGCCAGGATCGTCGTAACGACGCCACCGGTGAGAAAGTGCTGCCGATTTCCATCCACGGTGACGCGGCATTCGCCGGTCAAGGCGTGGTCCTGGAAACGTTCCAGATGTCGCAGACCCGCGGCTTCAAGACCGGCGGTACCGTTCACATCGTCATCAACAACCAGGTGGGTTTCACCATCAGCAACCCGTTGGATGCGCGCTCCACCGAGTACGCCACCGACGTTGCCAAGATGATCCAGGCGCCGATCCTCCATGTGAATGGCGATGATCCGGAAGCCGTGCTGTTCGTGACCCAACTGGCTGTCGACTACCGCATGCAGTTCAAGCGTGACGTGGTCATCGACCTGGTTTGCTACCGCCGTCGCGGTCACAACGAAGCGGACGAGCCAAGCGGCACCCAGCCGTTGATGTACCAGCAGATCACCAAGCAGCGCACCACCCGTGAGCTGTACGCCGAAAGCCTGATCAAGGCCGGCGTGGTTGACGATGCGCGTGTTCAGGCGAAAGTCGACGAATACCGCAACGCGCTGGACAACGGCCTGCATGTAGTAAAAAGCCTGGTCAAGGAACCGAACAAAGAGCTGTTCGTTGACTGGCGCCCCTACCTGGGTCACACCTGGACTGCACGTCACGATACCTCGTTCGATTTGAAGACGTTGCAGGAACTGTCCGCCAAGCTGCTGGAAATTCCGGAAGGCTTCGTCGTACAGCGCCAGGTTGCGAAGATCTACGAAGACCGTCAGAAGATGCAAGCCGGCGGCCTGCCGATCAACTGGGGTTACGCCGAAACCATGGCATACGCGACCCTGGCGTTCGAAGGTCACCCGATCCGCATGACCGGCCAGGATATCGGCCGTGGTACGTTCTCGCACCGTCATGCTGTATTGCACAACCAGAAAGACGCGGGCACCTACATCCCGTTGCAGAACCTGTATGAAGGCCAGCCACGTTTCGACCTGTACGATTCGTTCCTGTCCGAAGAAGCCGTACTGGCGTTCGAATACGGTTACTCGACCACCACGCCAAACGCGCTGGTGATCTGGGAAGCCCAGTTCGGCGACTTCGCCAACGGTGCCCAAGTGGTGATCGACCAGTTCATCACCAGCGGCGAGCACAAGTGGGGCCGTCTGTGCGGTCTGACCATGCTGCTGCCACACGGTTATGAAGGTCAGGGGCCAGAGCACTCCTCGGCCCGTCTGGAGCGTTACCTGCAACTGTGCGCCGAGCACAACATCCAGGTGTGCGTGCCGACGACCCCGGCCCAGATCTACCACTTGCTGCGTCGCCAGGTGATCCGTCCGCTGCGCAAGCCGCTGGTGGTGCTCACGCCGAAGTCGCTGTTGCGTCACAAACTGGCCGTTTCGACCCTGGAAGATCTGGCCCAAGGTTCGTTCCAGACCGTGATTCCAGAGATCGACACGCTGGACGCCGCCAAGGTCACTCGCCTGATCCTGTGCAGCGGCAAGGTCTACTACGATCTGCTGGAAAAACGCCGTGCCGAAGGCCGCGAAGACATCGCCATCGTGCGTATCGAGCAGCTTTATCCGTTCCCGGAAGATGACCTCATGGAGATCATCGCGCCTTACACCAACCTCACTAACGTTGTGTGGTGTCAGGAAGAACCGATGAACCAGGGCGCCTGGTACAGCAGCCAGCATCATCTGCGTCGCAGCATCGGCAACCACAACAAGGCCTTGGTCCTTGAGTACGCCGGTCGTGATGCTTCTGCTGCACCTGCCTGTGGTTATGCGTCGATGCACGCCGAGCAGCAGGAAAAACTGCTGCAAGATGCTTTCACTGTTTAACGCCTTCGCGCTGACTGAAACCGAATTTTAAGGACCTACAGATAATGGCTATCGAAATCAAAGCCCCGTCATTCCCGGAATCGGTTGCCGATGGCACCGTTGCCACCTGGCACAAGAAACCAGGCGAGGCCGTCAAACGTGACGACCTGATCGTCGACATCGAGACCGACAAAGTCGTTCTGGAAGTGTTGGCCGAAGCTGACGGCGTGCTGGGCGCGATCGTTGCTGAAGAGGGCGCTACCGTTCTGTCGAACCAGGTACTGGGTTCGATCGAAGAGGGCAGCGCTGCTGCCGCTCCTGCTCCTGCCGCCGCTGCACCGGCTGCTTCTGCCCCTGCTGCACCGGCTGCGGGTGGCGAAGACCCAATCGCTGCACCGGCTGCGCGTCAACTGGCTGAAGAAAACGGCATCAACCTGGCTTCCATCAAGGGCACTGGCAAAGACGGCCGCGTGACCAAGGAAGACGTGGTTGCCGCCGTTGAAGCCAAGAAGAACGCTCCGGCTGCCGCACCTGCCAAGGCTGCAGCGCCTGCTGCCGCTGCGCCTGTGTTTGCCGCCGGCGACCGCACCGAGAAGCGCGTACCGATGACTCGCGTACGTGCCACCGTGGCCAAGCGCCTGGTTGAAGCACAGTCGAACATGGCGATGCTGACCACTTTCAACGAAGTCGACATGACCGAAGTCATGGCCCTGCGTTCGAAGTACAAAGACCTGTTCGAGAAGTCCCACAACGGCGTGCGCCTGGGCTTCATGTCGTTCTTCGTGAAAGCGGCCACCGAAGCGCTGAAGCGCTTCCCGGCAGTCAACGCTTCCATCGACGGCGGCGACATCGTTTACCACGGCTACTCGGATATCGGCGTTGCCGTCTCCAGCGACCGTGGCCTGGTGGTTCCAGTACTGCGTAACGCCGAGCTGATGAGCCTGGCCGAAATCGAAGGCGGCATCGCCGGCTTCGGCAAGAAAGCCCGTGACGGCAAGCTGACCATCGACGAGATGACCGGCGGTACCTTCACCATCACCAACGGTGGTACCTTCGGTTCGATGATGTCGACGCCGATCGTCAACCCACCGCAAGCCGCGATCCTGGGCATGCACAACATCATCCAGCGTCCGATGGCCATCAACGGCCAGGTTGTGATCCGCCCAATGATGTACCTGGCACTGTCTTACGATCACCGCCTGATCGACGGTAAAGAAGCCGTGACGTTCCTGGTGACCATCAAGAACCTGCTGGAAGACCCGGCTCGCCTGCTCCTGGACATCTGATAGAAGCAGTTGCACGTTGCGAGCTGCAAGCTGTAGGAAAAAGCAGCTTGGCTTGCAACGTGTGACTAGAAGCTTGTCGCAAATAGAGGATCTATTTTCATGACACAGAAATTTGACGTTGTAGTGATTGGTGCAGGCCCTGGCGGCTATGTTGCCGCCATCAAGGCCGCGCAACTGGGCCTTTCCACTGCTTGCATCGAAAAATACACCGACAAGGAAGGCAAACTGGCGTTGGGCGGTACTTGCCTGAACGTAGGTTGCATTCCATCCAAGGCGCTGCTGGACAGCTCCTGGAAATTCCACGAAGCCCAAGACGGCTTCGCGATCCACGGCATCAATCATGCTGGCGTGACCATGGACGTGCCAGCCATGGTCGGCCGTAAAGCCAACATCGTCAAAGGCCTGACTTCCGGCGTTGCCACCTTGTTCAAGGCCAACGGCGTGACTTCCATTCAAGGCCACGGCAAGCTGCTGGCCGGCAAGAAAGTTGAAGTCACCAAGCCAGACGGTTCGGTTGAAGTCATCGAAGCCGAAAACGTGATCCTGGCCCCAGGTTCGCGTCCAATCGACATTCCACCTGCACCTGTTGATAACAACGTGATCGTTGATTCGACCGGCGCCCTGGAATTCCAAGCCGTACCTAAGCGCCTGGGCGTGATCGGCGCTGGCGTGATCGGTCTGGAGCTGGGTTCGGTATGGTCGCGTCTGGGCGCTGAAGTCACCGTGCTGGAAGCCCTGGACACGTTCCTGCTGGCTGCCGACACCGCGGTGTCCAAGGAAGCGCTGAAAACCCTGACCAAACAAGGTCTGGACATCAAGCTCGGCGCCCGTGTTACCGGTTCCAAGGTCAACGGCGAAGAAGTCGTAGTGACCTACACCGATAAAGACGGCGAGCAGACCATCACCTTCGACAAGCTGATCGTCGCCGTGGGCCGCCGCCCAGTGACCAACGACCTGCTGGCTTCCGACAGCGGCGTGAACATCGACGAGCGTGGTTTCATCCACGTTGACGATCATTGCGCCACCACCGTGCCTGGCGTCTATGCCATTGGCGACGTGGTTCGTGGCATGATGCTGGCCCACAAGGCTTCCGAAGAGGGCATCATGGTTGTTGAGCGCATCAAGGGTCACAAGACCCAGATGAACTACGACCTGATCCCATCGGTTATCTACACCCACCCGGAAATTGCATGGGTCGGCAAGAACGAACAGCAGTTGAAAGCTGAAGGCGTTGAAGTTAACGTCGGCACCTTCCCGTTTGCCGCTTCTGGCCGTGCCATGGCAGCTAACGACACCGGTGGTTTTGTCAAAGTCATCGCTGATGCCAAGACTGACCGCGTATTGGGCGTCCACGTGATTGGCCCAAGCGCTGCAGAACTGGTTCAGCAAGGCGCAATCGGCATGGAATTCGGCACCAGTGCCGAGGACCTGGGCATGATGGTCTTCTCCCATCCGACCCTGTCCGAAGCGTTGCACGAAGCCGCGTTGGCAGTGAATGGCGGCGCCATCCACATCGCCAACCGCAAGAAGCGCTAAGCGAGATAATAAGAAACCACGGCGGAGTTGCCCGTCGTGAGCCTTGCGCGCAAGACTCACCGCGGAATATCCGCTGGACGCAGCCTTGCGCAGCTTTACGGGCCATAAGCCCCGCAAGTTGCGTAAGCAGCAGTCACAGGTGGCGCGGCACTCATAATGAGCGCAGCGCCGAATGCGCAGTACCTAACGAAGACGGTAAAAAGCATGAATCTTCACGAGTATCAGGGTAAGCAGCTGTTCGCTGAATACGGCCTGCCAGTTTCCAAGGGCTACGCAGTAGACACCCCGGAAGCAGCAGCAGAAGCTTGCGACAAAATCGGCGGCAGCGAGTGGGTTGTCAAAGCCCAGGTCCACGCCGGTGGTCGCGGTAAAGCGGGCGGCGTCAAGCTGGTTCGCAGCAAAGAAGACGCCAAGGCCTTCGCACAGCAGTGGCTGGGCAAGCGTCTGGTGACTTACCAGACTGATGCCAATGGCCAACCAGTCACCAAGATCCTGGTTGAATCGTGCACTGATATCGCTAAAGAGCTGTACCTGGGCGCTGTCGTTGACCGTTCGAGCCGTCGCATCGTGTTCATGGCTTCCACCGAAGGTGGCGTGGACATCGAGAAAATCGCTCACGAAACCCCAGAAAAAATTCTGAAGGCCACTATCGATCCACTGGTTGGCGCGCAGCCATTCCAAGGTCGCGAGCTGGCTTTCCAGCTGGGTCTGGAAGGCAAGCAAGTTGCCCAGTTCGCCAAGATCTTCGTTGGTCTGGCCAAACTGTTCCAGGATCACGATCTGGCCCTGCTGGAAGTGAACCCGCTGGTGATCAAGGCTGACGGCGATCTGCACTGCCTCGATGCCAAGATCAACATCGACGCCAACGCCATGTACCGTCAGCCTAAGCTGAAGACTTTCCACGATCCGTCGCAAGACGATCCGCGCGAAGCGCACGCTGCCAAGTTCGAACTGAACTACGTAGCCCTGGAAGGTAACATCGGCTGCATGGTCAACGGTGCTGGCCTGGCCATGGGTACCATGGACATCGTCAACCTGCATGGCGGCAAGCCAGCCAACTTCCTCGACGTAGGTGGTGGCGCTACCAAGGAACGCGTTACCGAAGCGTTCAAGATCATCCTGTCCGACTCCAACGTCGCTGCAGTACTGGTCAACATCTTCGGCGGCATCGTTCGTTGCGACATGATTGCCGAAGGCATCATCGGTGCAGTGAAAGAAGTCGGCGTTAAAATCCCGGTTGTTGTTCGCCTTGAAGGTAACAACGCTGAACTGGGCGCTAAAGTACTGGCAGAAAGCGGTTTGAACATCATCGCGGCTACCAGCCTGACCGACGCTGCTCAACAAGTTGTCAAAGCTGCGGAGGGCAAGTAATGAGCGTCCTGATCAATAAAGACACCAAAGTTATCTGCCAGGGTATTACCGGTTCGCAAGGTAGTTTCCACACCCAGCAAGCCATCGAGTACGGCACCCAGATGGTTGGCGGCGTAACGCCTGGCAAAGGCGGCACCGAGCACCTGGGCCTGCCCGTGTTCAACACCGTGAAAGAAGCCGTAGAAGCCACTGGCGCCACCGCCAGCGTGATCTACGTTCCAGCTCCTTTCTGCAAGGACTCGATCCTGGAAGCGGCATTCGGCGGCATCAAGCTGATCGTCTGCATCACCGAAGGCATTCCTACCCTGGACATGCTGGACGCTAAAGTTAAGTGCGACGAGCTGGGCGTAGTCCTGATCGGCCCTAACTGCCCAGGCGTGATCACCCCAGGCGAATGCAAGATCGGCATCATGCCAGGTCACATTCACTTGCCAGGTAAAGTCGGTATCGTTTCCCGTTCCGGCACCCTGACCTACGAAGCTGTGAAGCAGACCACTGACGCCGGTTTCGGTCAGTCGACTTGCGTCGGCATCGGCGGTGACCCGATCCCAGGCTCCAACTTCATCGACATCCTGAAGCTGTTCCAGGAAGACCCGAAGACCGAAGCGATCGTAATGATCGGTGAGATCGGCGGTTCGGCTGAAGAAGAAGCGGCTGCCTACATCAAGGCCCACGTGACCAAGCCGGTTGTTTCCTACATCGCTGGTGTGACTGCCCCTGCGGGCAAGCGCATGGGCCATGCTGGCGCAATCATCTCTGGCGGCAAAGGCACTGCAGACGAGAAATTCGCTGCACTGCAAGACGCAGGCGTTAAAACCGTGCGTTCGCTGGCAGACATCGGCAAGGCCCTGGCCGAGCTGACCGGTTGGGCTGTCAAGTAAGCCTCGCGCTTAGCTGACGCTTCACCACACAAAGGCCACCTTCGGGTGGCCTTTGTGCATTCTGGGTATAACTCGGTTCAATGTGGGAGCTGGCTTGCCTGCGATACAGACACCTCGGTGCATCAGCCAAACCGAGTCGATGCCATCGCAGGCAAGCCAGCTCCCACAGGGTTGTGTATTGCCCAATTAAGTACGAAAACGCGACATTCAAATGTCGCTTATCGGACAGTCCGCCCCGCAACAGTGCGTTTGTCAGGCTAATTCTGTACTCTAGCCGCCTCTTTATGCGTCCGCGTCCCAAAAGGAAGCTGCGCGCTAGACCGGTCGGTCCCCACAAGGGCCGGCAGCATTTCCCTCATCCATAGGGAAGCCCTCTCTAAATTCCGATTCAGTAGTGTGGTATTTCCTCAAATGAAAGTGTTGAAAAGCCAGGATATCCTGGCGCTGGGCTTTATGACCTTTGCCCTGTTCGTGGGCGCCGGCAACATCATCTTCCCGCCTATCGTTGGTTTGCAGTCCGGGCCGCATGTGTGGATGGCGGCGCTGGGCTTTCTGATCACCGCAGTCGGTTTGCCGGTGGTCACCGTGATCGCCCTGGCCAAGGTCGGTGGTGGCATGGATGCGCTGAGCAGCCCGATTGGCAAGATCGCCGGTGGCCTGCTGGCGGCAGCCGCCTACCTGGCCGTGGGCCCGCTGTTCGCGACTCCGCGCACCGCAACCGTGTCGTTTGAAGTAGGCCTGGCGCCCTTGACCGGTGAAAGCCCGTTGGCGCTGTTCCTCTACAGCTCGGTGTATTTCCTGGTGGTGTTCTTTGTCTCCCTGTACCCGGGTCGACTGCTGGACACCGTGGGCCGTTTCCTGGCGCCGCTGAAAATCATCGCCCTGGCCATTCTCGGTATCGCTGCGTTTGCCTTGCCTGCGGGTGAGGTGGGGGTTGCCACGCCGGAATACGTGGCCGCGCCATTCTCCCAAGGCTTTATCAATGGTTACCTGACCATGGATACCCTGGGCGCCCTGGTGTTCGGCATCGTGATCGTCAACGCGATCCGCTCCCGTGGCGTCGAGTCGCCCAAGCTGATCACCCGCTATGCGATCATTGCCGGGCTGATTGCCGGCGTGGGCCTGGCGCTGGTGTACGTCAGCCTGTTCCGCCTGGGTTCGGGCAGCCACGCCGTGGCTGCGGGTGCCAGCAACGGCGCGGCAGTACTGCACGCCTACGTGCAATACACGTTCGGCTCCCTGGGCAGTGGTTTCCTCGCCGTGCTGATTTCCCTGGCATGCCTGGTGACTGCCGTGGGCCTGACCTGCGCCTGCGCCGAGTACTTCAGCAAGATCCTGCCACTGTCCTACAAGACCCTGGTGGTGATCCTGGCGCTGTTCTCGCTGTTTGTGTCCAACCTGGGCCTGACCAAACTGATTGCCTTCTCGATCCCGGTGCTGACCGCGATCTACCCGCCGTGCATCGTGTTGGTGGCCCTGAGCTTCTGCAAAGGGTTCTGGCAGGAACAGGGCCGTATTGTCGGCCCGGTGATGCTGGTGTCGTTCATCTTTGGCTGCATCGACGCACTCAAGGGTGCGGGCCTGGCGGGTTGGATGCCAACGCAGTTGGTAAACCTGCCGTTGAGCGAACAAGGCTTGGCGTGGCTGGTGCCGTCGGTGATGACGCTGGTGGCGGCGGTGGTGATTGACCGTATGCTGGGCAAGCGCAGCGAAGCCATCGCGTAACACGCGGTTCGTGCTGTACTGAAATGCCCCGTATCAAACGATGCGGGGCATTTTTTTTGCGTATGAGGTTACATATTTTTAAACTTGTGAACCGGTAATGTGGGAGCGGCTTGCTCGCGAATGCGGTGTGTCAGCAAACTAATATGCAGCTGGCACACCGCATTCGCGAGCAAGCCCGCTCCCACAGTTTGACCGCGTTTTCACCATGGCTACCCTGTACAAGGACCTACATGTCGTTTGTCGAAATCAATCAAGTTCATCTGCTTGCAGCGCTCTGGTTTGTCATCTGCTGGGGCGGCTACACCCGTTACGCAACCTGGAAAGCCCGGGACACGGCGTGCCTGGCCAGTGTGTTGCACCTGTACCGTGAAGACTGGATGCGCCGCATGCTGCTGCGCGATAACCGCATCGCCGACGCCAGTGTGATCGGTAACCTGGAGCGCAATGCCTCGTTCTTCGCGTCCAGCACCTTGATCATCCTCGCCGGTATCCTCACGGTGCTGGGGGCTTCGGAACGCGCAGTGTCACTGCTGGCGGACATTCCCATGGTGCAGCAGGCATCCCAGGGCATGTCGGAGATCAAATTGCTGTGCCTGGCATTGGTGTTCGTCTACGCCTTTTTTACCTTCAGCTGGTGCATGCGCCAGTACAACTTCGCGGCGGTGCTGGTGGGCTCGGCGCCCATGATCGGTGAGCGGCATGTGTCGGAGCAGGAGCGCAAGGCATTTGCTTTGCGGGCGGCGCGAGTGATTTCGATGGCGGCCAACCAGTTCAACTTTGGCCTGCGTGCTTATTACTTCGGGATGACCATGCTGGCCTGGTTTGTCAGTCCCTGGTTGTTCATGTTGATGAGCAGCGGGGTGGTGTTGGTGCTGTACCGCCGCGAATTCCATTCCGATGTATTGCAGGTGATGGTCTACACCCCTACCGATATGCAAGCAGTCGAGGCTGTAAAAGACGGCGCATCGTAGCGCTGGCAGCAAATAGCAGACAAAGAAAAGCCCGCTTAGTCAGCGGGCTTTCTTTTTGCTGCAATACAGCTTTAAACCGTGCGATTACTGCTTGGCAGGTTCTGCTGGTGCGGCAGGTGCAGCTTCTTTTGCAGCAGCTTCGTTCGATTCGGCCTGAGCTTTGGCAGCTTCGGCGTTTTCTTTCGCAGCGTCGTTCACTTTATCCTGTGCTTTAGCCATATCTTGCTGAGCTTGCTCAGAATGTGCAGCAGCGTCTTGGGCTTTGTCTTCGGATTTCTTGTCGCAGGCAGCCAGACCGAGAGCAGCGGCCAGCATCATGGAAATAGCTAATGTCTTACGCATGGGGTGTTTCTCCTTATTGAAGATATCTACTGGCCTTTCGAACCCAAGGGGCCAGCATTAGTTCCTTATGTCCCACAGATATATAGCATGTTTCGTACAGGAACTTTACCCAGTCATTCCCATCCGCCGAATTCACACTAATAAGAGTCTAAAAACAATGACCGAAAACCCGTTGTTAGAGCGTGCCACACGCTTTGTTTCGGCCCTGCGCCATTGCCAGGTGCTGGGGGTGAGTGTTCATGAAGCCAGCGAGGAGGGCATGACCCTCGTACTGCCGTATGGGCCGCATATCGTCGGTGACCCCCTGAGCGGGGTGATCCACGGCGGCGCGCTCACCTCGTTGATGGACACCGCGTGCGGCATGGCGACCCTGTGCGTATTGCCCGAATTCGAAGTGTGCCCGACCCTGGACCTGCGCATCGACTACATGCATCCCGCCGAACCCCACAAGCCGGTCTATGGTTTCGCGCAATGCTACCGGGTGACCACCGACGTGATCTTCACCCGTGGCGTTGCCTATCAGGATGACCCGCAACAACCTATTGCCCATGTGGTGGGCACGTTCATGCGCATGGGCAAGCGCCTCAAAGGCACCCAAGGCTTGGGCACGGTCATCAAGGGAGAGCAGGCATGACGCATCGGTTCAAGACCCGCCTGGAGCAAGCCCTCGATCGTGGCAACTACGATGCGCTGCTCGACCTGGTGCCCTATGCCAGGCTGATTGGCATCGAATGCACCCGTCTGGGGGATGAGTTGCTGTTTCGCCTGCCGGCCAACAAGGACAATATTGGTAACCCTATATTACCAGCGTTGCATGGCGGAGTGATCGCCGGCTTCATGGAGCTGGCCGCCGCCCTGCACCTGCTGGTGTTCACGGGCGCTCCGGGCCTGCCGAAAATCATCGACTTCTCCCTGGATTACCTGCGTGCCGGCCAGTTTCGGGACACCTATGCCAAGTGCCAGGTATGGCGCCAGGGTCGGCGCGTGGCCAACGTGGCGATTACCGCCTGGCAGAGCACTGCGGCCGAACCGATTGCCACCGCCCGCGCACATTTCAAGATTGAGGAATTGGCCCGCCCTTGAAATCCTGGCCTGAGCCCCCAACTTTGATGACAACCCGCCGCCAACCCTTTCGGGCGCGGCCACTGCCATCCAATTGGAGTTTGATGACCATGAGTGTGGAAACTCAAAAGGAAACCCTGGGCTTCCAGACCGAGGTGAAGCAACTGCTGCACCTCATGATCCATTCGCTGTATTCCAACAAGGAAATTTTCCTTCGCGAATTGATCTCGAACGCCTCTGACGCTGTCGACAAATTACGTTTCGAAGCCCTGTCCAAGCCTGAATTGCTGGAAGGCGGCGCGGAACTGAAGATCCGTGTGAGCTACGACAAAGACGCCAAAACCGTCACTCTCGAAGACAACGGTATCGGCATGAGCCGTGACGATGCGATCACCCACCTGGGAACCATCGCCAAATCCGGCACCGCAGATTTCATGAAGAACCTGTCGGGCGACCAGAAAAAAGATTCTCACCTGATCGGCCAGTTCGGCGTGGGCTTCTATTCGGCCTTCATCGTCGCCGACAAGGTTGAAGTCTTCAGCCGCCGCGCCGGCCTCGACGCCAGCGAAGGCGTGCACTGGGCTTCCAAGGGCGAGGGCGAATTCGAAATCGCCACGATCGACAAGGCTGACCGCGGTACCCGCATCGTGCTGCACCTGAAAGCCGGTGAAGACGAATTCGCCGATGGCTGGCGCCTGCGCAACATCATCAAGAAGTACTCCGACCACATCGCGTTGCCGATCGAGTTGCCCAAGGAACAGACCGTTGCCGAAGGCGAAGAAGCTCCGGCGGTGGAATGGGAAACCGTCAACCGCGCCAGCGCCCTGTGGACCCGTCCGCGTACCGAGATCAAGGACGAGGAATACCAGGAGTTCTACAAGCACATCGGCCACGACTACGAGAACCCGCTGAGCTGGAGCCACAACAAGGTTGAAGGCAAGCTCGAATACAGCTCGCTGCTCTACGTACCGGCCCGTGCTCCGTTCGACCTGTACCAGCGCGAAGCGCCAAAAGGCCTGAAGCTCTACGTGCAGCGCGTGTTCGTGATGGACCAGGCGGAATCCTTCTTGCCGCTGTACCTGCGCTTTATCAAAGGTGTGGTCGACTCCAACGACCTGTCGCTTAACGTCTCGCGGGAAATCCTGCAGAAAGATCCGATCATCGACTCCATGAAGTCGGCGCTGACCAAGCGCGTACTCGACATGCTGGAAAAGCTGGCGAAGAACGAGCCTGAGCAATACAAGAGCTTCTGGAAAAACTTCGGCCAGGTGATGAAAGAAGGCCCGGCGGAAGATTTTGCCAACAAGGAAAAAATCGCCGGCTTGCTGCGTTTTGCTTCGACTCAGGGCGAAGACGGCGAGCAGGTTGTGTCCCTGGCTGACTACCTGGCGCGCGCCAAGGAAGGTCAGGACAAGATCTACTACCTGACCGGCGAAACCTACGCTCAGGTCAAGAACAGCCCGCACCTGGAAGTCTTCCGCAAGAAAGGCATCGAAGTGTTGCTGCTGACCGACCGTATCGATGAGTGGCTGATGAGCTACCTCACCGAGTTCGACGGTAAGACCTTTGTCGACGTGGCCCGTGGTGACCTGGACCTGGGGAACCTGGACTCCGAAGAAGACAAGAAAGAAGCCGAAGAAGTCGCCAAGTCCAAAGAGGGCCTGGTGGAACGCATCAAGGCTTCCCTGGGCGAAGCAGTCAGCGAAGTGCGGGTTTCCCACCGCCTGACTGAATCCCCGGCGATCCTGGCCATCGGCGAGCAGGACCTGGGCATGCAGATGCGCCAGATCCTGGAAGCCAGCGGCCAGAAAGTGCCGGATTCCAAGCCGATCTTCGAATTCAACCCGTCTCACCCGCTGATCGAGAAACTCGATGGCGAGCAGAGCGAAGAGCGGTTTGGCGACCTGTCGCACATCCTCTTCGACCAGGCCGCCCTGGCAGCCGGCGACAGCTTGAAGGACCCGGCCGCGTATGTGCGCCGACTGAACAAGCTGTTGGTTGAATTGTCGGTTTAACACCGATGTAGAAAAACCCGCTTCGGCGGGTTTTTTCATTTGTAGGAGCGAGCTTGCTCGCGAAAAACGTCAACGATAACGCGTACATCCTGAATCAACGCGGTGCCCTGAAGTTTTTCGCGAGCAAGCTCGCTCCTACAGTCGCATTACCGTTTCTGCGTGTACCTCAACTGGAGTGAATCATGAGCCAAGTCACTGTACGTTCCGTGGTCTATCAGATTGATGGCCAGTCTTATGAAAGCCGTTTGGCGTTCGATGCCAGCCACAAAGGCCCGCTTCCGGGTTTGCTGATGGCGCCGAACTGGATGGGCGTGAGTGCGGGGGCCGAAGAGATCGCCAAGGCCGTTGCTGGCAAAGGCTACGTGGTGTTGATTGCCGACCTCTACGGGCAAAACGTACGGCCTTCAAATGGCGATGAGGCCGGTGCGGCGATGATGCCGTTGAAGGATGATCGCCCGCTGCTGAACAAACGCATGCAAGCGGCCTTCGAGCAACTGCAAGGCCAGACTGAAGCAGCAGTGGACACGTCGAAACTGGCCACCTTCGGCTTCTGCTTTGGCGGTTGCTGCTCCCTGGAACTGGCCCGTACCGGTGCGCCGTTGAAGGCCGCTGTGTCGTTCCATGGCACCCTGGATACACCGAACCCGGCGGATGCGAAGAACATCAAGGGTTCAGTGCTGGTGCTGCATGGCGCCGCGGACCCGTTGGTGCCCAAAGAGCAACTGCCGGCGTTCGAAGATGAAATGAACGCGGGGGGTGTGGATTGGCAGTTGCTCAGCTACGGCGGCGCAGTGCACTCCTTCACCGACCCCCATGCCAATGTGCCAGGCAAGATGATGTACGACGCCAAGACCGCTGCTCGGGCGTTCCAGGCGATGCATAACTTGTTGGATGAAGTGTTCAAGGGCTGATGCTTCGGCGCCTGTTCGGGCCTATTCGCGAGCAAGCCCGCTCCCACATTTGACTGCGTTCACAGGTCGAAATGTGGGAGCGGGCTTGCTCGCGAATGCTATTTAACAGGCAACTCGATTCTTTCTGACTCCCCCGGCACAGTGGGCCAATCCCCAGCCGCCCAGCGCTGCCTCGCCTGCTCGATCACCGCCGGATCACTCGCCACAAAATTCCAGTTGATCCGCCGCGGCCCATCCAGCGGCGCCCCGCCAAATACCATCAGGTGGCAATCACTCTCGGCATACAGGGTCATCTCCTGCCCAGTCGGCAATACCACCAGACTGTTCACCTCCAGCGCTTCACCGTCCAACTGCACCTCACCCTCCAGCACATACACCGCACGTTCCTCATGCTCATCGGCAATCAGCAGAGTCGTGGCGGTTTGCATCTGCACTTCGGCATACAGCGTCGGCGACAGCACCGGCACCGGGGATCTGAGGCAAAATCCATTACCGGCGATCAAGCGGATTTGCACACCGAGGTTATCGCTCACCGGCAAGCTCGCCGCGGGGTGATGGCTGTAGTGCCCCGGCCCCGTCTCGTGGTCCTTGGGCGAGGCCAGCCACACCTGCAGGCCATGCAGGTTGAAACCCCTGGCCTTGACCGCTTGCGGTGTGCGCTCGACGTGGGCAATCGCACTGCCGGCAGTCATCCAGCTGACATCGCCGGCTTGCACCACCTGGTCCGAGCCAAGGCTGTCCTTATGCTGCAAGGCGCCTTCAAACAGGTAGGTGAGAGTGGACAGGCCAATGTGGGGATGCTGGCGGATATTCATGCCGGTACCGGGCGCGTAGCGGGTCGGCAGCATATGGTCGAAAAACACAAAGGGCCCGACGCTACGGCATTCACGCGAGGGCAGGGGGCGCAGGATGGGCTGGCCTTCTACATCTTCGGGGCGAGGGCGAATTACGGTGAGGGGGGTCATGGGCATCCCAGTCTGAGCGGGTTGGATGCGATGAAGCATAACCCGCTCGGTGGGAAGTTGGGGCTATTGGCTGAAGGCGCCTTCCGACAATTTCGTCTCGATAGTGACTTCGGCGGTGGTCATCAGCTTATGTACCGGGCACTTATCGGCCACCCGATGCAGTTCATCGCGCTGGGCGTCGGTGAGAACGCCCTTGAGGGTCAGCTTGACGTTGAGCTTGTATTTACCCTTCTGCTCCTCAGTGCTGTCGTGGGTGACCTCCACGGTCACGCCGGTCAGCGGGATATCTTTTTTCTGCGCGTAGAGCCTTACGGTCAAGGCTTTGCACGACGCCAGCGCAGCATCGAAATAATCGTGAGGGGAGGGCGCCGAATCGTCACCGCCCAGGCTCTTGGGCAGGTCGGTAAACAGCTCGTGATTATTGATATTCACGCTGTGACGGAAGTTTTCAGCGTTGAGCGTATTGACGGTAACAGGCATGGCAAACCTCGTAAGGGCGCAGGATGAAGGTCATGCAGTTATAGAGCATGCTGGCACTCCAGTGTTCCGGTTTTTTCCATGCTGAACCCTGAAGGCTGGCGCAAGGTCTACCCGTATCCGCCCTTATTGAGGTTTTACCGTGTCTGGAGCCCGCCTGAGTCTCGCCTTGTTGCTCGCCGCCAGCAGCCTTGCCGTGCAGGCCCGTGACTATGCCTACAGCGACGCGCACCTGCATTACGTGGATTTTTTCCAGGAAACCGCCGGCATGGACAAGCTGCTCAAGGCCATGGCGGACAACCGCGTAGAGCACGTCATGATTTCCGGGATCCCCGTGGCCAAGAAATGGCACGAAGACGAGCCCAAGCGCCCGCGCTACTACGCCGGTGACGACGCCGATGCCTATTGGTACAGCGCAACGGATGTGATCGTCGCGGCGGCGGTCAATAAACTTTCCCCCGCGCAACGCCAGCACTTTCATCCGTTCCTGGCCGGTTTCAATCCCAACGACAAGAACTCTGCGGCCCATATCCAGCGCATGCTCGACCTCAACCCAGGGCTGTGGCAGGGCATCGGTGAAGTGTTCACCCGGCACGATGACCTTACCGCCCTGACCTCCGGCGACACGCCGCGTGCCAATAACGAAGCCATGACGCGCATCTACCACCTGGCGGCCGAAAACGACCTGCCGGTGATGCTGCACTCCAACATCACCTCCAAGCGTGAGCGCAACCCGCTGTACCTGGCGGAAGTCGAGCAGCCGCTACGCAACCACCCGCACACGCGTTTTATCTGGGCCCATGCCGGTACCAGCAAGGAAATCCACCGTCATCAGGTGCAAATGGATTTTTTGCTGCCCACCTTGAATCGTCTGCTTGAGGCGTATCCCAACCTGTATATCGACTTGTCCTGGAGCATGCTCACGCCGTATCTGCTGGATGAGGCGGGTAACCCTCGGCCTGAGTGGGTAAAGCTGGTGGAGCGCTTCCCGAATCGCTTCATGCTCGGCTCCGACGTCGTCGGGCGCTTCAACAAGTTGGGCAAGGAAATGCGCCGATTCGATCCTTTCCTCGATGCGTTGCCCGAAGACGTTGCCCACAAGGTCGCGCGCGACAACTTCCTGGCCATCCTGCCCAAGCCGCATCGCGATGGCGATGCGCGTTGATATCGCGTTTTGGTCTTACGCCAATGACCTCAGGTGCCGATAACGTCCAAGAGACCCGCTGCAGGTGGATGCAGTACTTTTGGAAGGAACCCTGGCATGAATATCCGCAGTTTGAATATCGCCCCTCGCGCCGGCCTGGGCTTTGGTGTGCTGGCGTTGATGGTGTTCGTCTTGGGCGGCTTTGCCCTGTTGCAGATGGCCAATATGCGCCAGCAGTCGGACCAGGTGGAGACCAACTGGCTGCCCAGCGTGATGGCGGTAGGGGAGATGAACCAGGATGTGTTGCGTATTCGGGCGCTGACGTTGCGCTTGCTGGTCAACCGCGACCCCCAGGCGGTGGCGCAGAACGAGCAGAAAATCGCCGAGATCAAAACCGATTTGCACCACGCTGAAGGCGTTTACGAGCCGTTGATTGTCTTGCCTGAGGAGCGTGTGCTGTTTGATCGCTTCAAGGTCGAGCAGCAGCAGTACCTGCAACGCCAGGAGCAGGTGGTGGGCTTATCCAAGGCCAATCGGCTGGAGGAGGCCATTGCGGTGGTCAATGGCGAAATGAATCAGATGGCCGACCAGATGGCTGTCACCCTGCGTGAGCTGGTCAATCTGAACAAGTCCAGCGCCAACGAGGCCGCCCGGCTGGCACAGCAGGTGTTCAGCCAGTCGCGGGTCTGGGTGATGGTCATGATTGGCGTCACAGCGTTGATCACGATCGGCCTGGCGGTGTGGCTGACGCGCAGCATCGTGCTGCCACTGGCACAGTCGTTGAAAGTGGCCCAGGGCGTTGCCAGTGGCGACTTGACCGGCGAGATCAGGCTCAGTGGCAGTGACGAGCCGGCGCGCTTGCAGCAGGCGCTCAAAAGTATGCAGGAGAGCTTGCGCGACACTATCCGGCGCATATCAGAGTCATCGAACCAATTGGCGTCGGCTTCCGAAGAACTCAGTTGCGTCACCGAGGATTCGACCCGCGGTTTGCACCAGCAGAACCAGGAAATCGAACAGGCGGCCACGGCGGTCAATCAGATGACGGTGGCGGTGGAGGAGGTGGCGAGCAATGCCGTGGCCACTTCCCAGGCGTCTCGCGAATCCGACCGGATTGCCCAGCAGGGGCGTGAGCAAGTACAGCAAACCGTGGTGTCGATTGAAGCCCTGGCGACCGATGTGACCGCCAATGTGACCCAGGTCGAGGAGTTGGCGCAAAAGGTCTATGGCATCAGCACAGTGCTGGACGTGATTCGCTCGATTGCCGAGCAAACCAACTTGCTGGCCCTGAACGCGGCCATTGAAGCGGCGCGAGCCGGGGATGCCGGGCGCGGGTTTGCGGTGGTGGCCGATGAGGTGCGGGCCTTGGCCCATCGCACGCAACAGTCGACCCAAGAAATCGAACAGATGATCAGTGGCATTCAGCAGGGCACCGACCTGGCCGTCAGCTCGATGCAGCAGAGCAACACGCGGGCGCGCTCCACATTGGACATCGCCAAATCGGCGGGCATGGCCCTGGAAGAGATTGCCTCGGCATTCACCTTGATCAACGAACGCAACCTGGTGATTGCCAGTGCCTCGGAGGAGCAGGCGGCGGTGGCCCGAGAGGTGGATCGCAACCTGATGAATATCCGCGACCTGGCGCACCAGACATCGACCGGGGCCAACCAGACCAGTGCGGCGAGCCAGGAGCTGTCGCGGTTGGCGGTGGATTTGAATTCGATGGTGGCGCGGTTTTCGGTGTAGGGCGGGAAACCGGGTTGGCCCATTCGCAGGCAAGCCAGCTCCCACACTGGACCGCGTTTCTCCAAGGTGAGCACGGTCGAATGTGGGAGCTGGCTTGCCTGCGATGAAGGCGACGCGGTTTCAAATCAAAGCACAAAAAAAGCCCCGAACCAGTCGGGGCTTTTTCATGTGATCAACCTGCGGGGCTTACTTGCCCTGCCAGCGCTTCAGTACCAGGGTGGCATTGGTGCCACCAAAGCCAAAGCTGTTGCTCATCACGGTGTCGATCTTGGCGTTTTCAACGGTCTTGGTCAGGATCGGCATATCGGCCACAACCGGATCAATTTCGTCGATGTTGGCCGAGCCGGCCATGAAGTTGCCTTCCATCATCAGCAGGCAGTAGATCGCTTCGTGAACGCCAGCGGCGCCCAGGGAGTGACCCGACAGGCTCTTGGTCGAGCTGATCTTCGGAGCCTTGTCGCCGAATACCGCACGCACGCCTTCCATTTCCTTGGCGTCGCCGACCGGAGTCGAGGTGCCGTGGGTGTTCAGGTAGTCGATTGGGGTGTCAACGGTGGACATTGCCATCTGCATGCAGCGGATGGCGCCTTCGCCGCTTGGGGCCACCATGTCGTAGCCGTCGGACGTCGCGCCGTAGCCGACGATTTCCGCGTAGATCTTGGCGCCACGGGCCAGAGCGTGTTCCAGCTCTTCAACCACGACCATGCCGCCACCGCCGGCAATGACGAAACCGTCACGCTTGGCGTCGTAGGCACGGGAGGCTTTTTCCGGGGTTTCGTTGTACTGAGTAGACAGTGCGCCCATGGCGTCGAACAGGAACGACTGGCTCCAATGCTCTTCTTCACCGCCGCCGGCGAAGACGATGTCCTGTTTGCCCAGTTGGATCTGCTCAACGGCAGTCCCGATGCAGTGGGCGCTGGTGGCGCACGCGGAGGAGATCGAGTAGTTCACGCCCTTGATCTGGAAGGGTGTGGCCAGGCAGGCGGAAACGGTGCTGCCCATGGTCCGCGTGACACGGTACGGGCCGACGCGCTTCACGCCTTTTTCGCGCAGGATGTCCAGCGCTTCCATCTGGTTGAGGGTCGATGCGCCGCCGGAGCCGGCGATCAGGCCGGTGCGTACGTTCGAAACCTGGTCTTCGCTCAGGCCGGAGTCGGCGATTGCGTCTTTCATGGCCAGGTAGGCGTAGGCGGCAGCGTGGCCGACGAAGCGATAGATCTTGCGATCGATCAGTTCTTCGAGGGGCAGGTCGATGGAGCCGGAAACCTGGCTACGCAGACCCATTTCGGCATATTCCGGGTTGAAGCGGATGCCAGGGCGACTTGCACGCAGGTTAGCGGTGACGGTCTCTTTGTCATTGCCCAGGCAAGAAACGATGCCCAGACCAGTGATAACGACGCGGCGCATGCGGATAACCCTTAAAAGTTGTCAGTGGAAGTGAATACGCCGACCCGAAGGCCTTCGGCAGTATAGATCTCGCGACCGTCGACAGTCACCGAACCGTCGGCGATGGCCAGGTTCAGCTTGCCCTTGAGGACGCGCTTGATTTGAATGTTATAGGTGACTTTCTTGGCGCTCGGCAGGACCTGGCCAAAGAACTTCACTTCGCCTGAACCCAGGGCGCGACCGCGGCCCGGCAGGCCTTGCCAGCCCAGGTAGAAACCGACCAGCTGCCACATGGCGTCAAGGCCCAGGCAGCCTGGCATCACAGGGTCACCTTCGAAGTGGCAAGCGAAGAACCACAGGTCCGGGGTGATATCCAGCTCGGCGACCAATTCACCTTTGCCGTACTTGCCACCCTCTTCGCTGATATGGGTGATGCGATCCACCATCAGCATGTTCGGGGCGGGCAGTTGCGCGTTACCTGGGCCGAACAGCTCACCGCGACTGCAGCGCAGCAGGTCTTCCCGAGTAAAGGCGTTTTGTTTGGTCATGCGAGCTCCTCAATAATCCCATGCGGCAGGGTAGGGCAAATCTTCCCGAACCGAATGAAGCGTTCATGCCTCATAGCGGCAGCCTACACATAGACTATTGCGTTGTAGTGAAAGTCACAGCGGCAAGGCACTGAATGTACACTTGTTCACTGAAATTTTAAACCGGGCCTGTTTATCGGCCCGTTCGGGTGCCTAAGACTGCCGCACTTTCGTCTTTCACGCCAGTCGCAGTTGGCTGATGGCGCGGCGCTATTGCACCCAGCGCTGCAGGATTTGCTGCAAATCCGTGCGTTTGAACGGCTTGGCCAGGTAATCGTTCATTCCGGCTGCCAGGCAGGCTTCGCGGTCGCCCTGCAAGGCGTTGGCGGTCAGGGCGATGATCGGTAGATCGGCGCAGCCGGGCAGTTGGCGAATCTGCCGCGTGGCTTCGTAGCCATCGATCAAGGGCAGGCGGCAATCCATCAGGATGGCGGTGAAAATCAGGCTCTCGGCGCTGCGGATCGCCTCGGCGCCGTCCGTGGCCAGGCTGACTTCAAAGCCCAGGCTGCGCAGCATCGCTTCGACCACGGTGCGGTTGACCGGGTTGTCTTCCACCAGCAGCACGTGGCGCCCGTCGCCGGCGCTGGCTTTGCCGAGCGCGTCAGGAGCGGCCACCGGCACATGCTGCTGGTCGATGGCCAGCGGAATTTCCAGGGTGAACACCGAGCCTCGACCTTCTTCGCTCTGGGCGCGCAAGGTACCTCCCATGCGCTCGGCCAGGGTGCGCGCAATCGGCAGGCCCAGGCCTGTTCCACCGTAACGCCTGGAAATCGAACTGTCGGCCTGCTGGAATGCATCGAACATCAATTCCAGGCGTTCAGCGGAAATGCCAATGCCGCTGTCGCGCACGGTGCAGGTGAACCACACCAACTCATGGTCCAGGGTTTGCCAGTGGGGCTCGACGGTCACGCTGCCACGTTCGGTAAATTTCAGTGCGTTGCCGATCAGGTTCACCAGGATCTGGCGGATCCGTGTCGGATCGCCGCGCACCCGCAGGGCCTCCATGCCCATGGGAATCGGCAGTTCCAGGCTCAGCCCACGCTGCTGGGCGCTGTGCTGGAAAGCCTGGGCGCAGCTGTTGATAAGGTCGGCGAGGTTGAACGCAATATGTTCCAGTTCCAGGGCGGCGCGTTCTATGCGCGAGAAATCAAGGATGTCATTGATCACCTTGAGCAAATGCTCGGTGGACTCGGACGCCAGCGCCGCATACTCGGTCTGCTCCTCGGTCATCTCGGTGGTTTCCAACAGTTGCAGCATGCCCAGCACGCCATTCATGGGCGTGCGCAGTTCATGGCTCATCATCGCCAGGAAATCCGACTTGGCGTTGTTCGCCCGCTCGGCTTCTTCACGGGTCTGGATCAGTTGGGCCATGGCTTGCTGCTGTTCGCGACTGGCCTGTTGAAGGCCCTCGGCCAGGTTGTTGATATGCCGCGAAAGGTCGCCCAATTCCGAGTCATCGACGATCGGCAATGGCGTTTTGTAGTCGCCTTGCTGGATGGCCTTGACCGCATGCCCCATGGCGCTGATTGGCTTTGACAGGCTCGCCGACAGGCGTCGCGCCAGCAGGAAGGTA
Source organism: Pseudomonas sp. MF6394 (assembly GCF_002018845.1). NCBI lineage: Bacteria > Pseudomonadati > Pseudomonadota > Gammaproteobacteria > Pseudomonadales > Pseudomonadaceae > Pseudomonas > Pseudomonas sp. MF6394. The sequence continues at coordinate 97,599 of NZ_MVOJ01000013.1, read as the reverse complement.
AACAGCAGGGCGAACAGCGCCAGGATCCCAGCTTTGAACAGGATTTCCTGCTGGCGCTGGCTGAACGCATCATTGGACATGCCCACGATCACCCGCCCCAGGTAATCCGCGCGGGGGGCCTTGGGTTCGTTGAGGTTGTCCTGGAAAAAGTCATTGTTGAGCTGGATGTGTTGCAGGCGGATCGGTGCCTGGAACACCTTCACCGACAGCGAGCGATCATGTCGCTCGGACGGCTGCTCCACGTACACCAGGATGTTCTCGGCGCTGTCCTGGATCTCCAGGAAGCGTACATGGGGCGTGGCCAGGGTTGCACGCAGCAGGGATTCAAGCACGTCGTTGTTGCCGGAAATCACGCCGTACTCAGTGGCAGGGGCCAACTGGTTGGCGATCAGTTGACCGGTGTGGTCCAGTTCCTGGCGCAAATCCTGGATACGCACGAAGGTAAAGAAGCTGATGAGCAGCAGGGTCAACAGCAGCGCGGGGCCCAGGGTAATGAGCTGGGTGCGGGTGTTGATATCCCAACGACGGCGCAAGGTCATGGGCGTTTTTCTCCTTCTGCCAGGCGGGCGGCAACGGCGACTTCATCGACCTGTTCGATGCCCAGTGAGCGTGCGACTTGCGGGTTGCCCACGACTTTGAAGTGTTGCGGGTAGAGCGTGTGCGGCCAATTGGCCGGCGGCTGGTCCAGCAGGTGATTCAGCACGGCGAGCCAGTCGGCCTGATCGCTGTAGGTGCTGGCCAGGCTGCCGGCCCGCACAAACCCGGCATTGGGCCCTACCAACGGCAGTTGTTGGGCATAACTGCTCAGCAACAGGTTTTTCACGGTTTTGGGGTTGTACAGGTTCGGGTCGTCCAGGCCCAGTAGCACGTCGCTGTTCTTGAACAGGTTTTGCAGCGGCCGGCTGTCACTGGTGTTCTCCCAGAGCTGGGGCACGATTTCCAGGCCCATGGGCTTGGCGGATTGAGTCAGCTCGCGCAGCAGGAACTCACTGCCGGCATCGTAAAGCACGCCAACGCGCTGGGCCTGGGGCAGGATATGGGCGATCAGGCGCAACTGACGGTCCAGGGGCGGGTCGCTCCAGAGCAGGCTGATTTTCGCCGGATGGGTGTTGCCCAGGCGTTGCCGGGCCTGCAGGCGGCTGATGCGCAATACCAGGGTGGGCGGCCCTTGTTCATCCTGCAGTCGCCAGTCCAGGCCGGGCAGGTCAAGGAGGATCAGGCGGGTGCTGGCAGGCAAGTTCCTGGGCGCCGGCAACGCGTTGAGTGGGGTGAAGCTGACCTGGTCGTCGGGGCGCTGCTGGGCAAGGGCCTGGGTAAAGGCGCGCACGCCGGCGCTGTCTTCGGCGGCCGTCAGCAGGATGTTGGCGCTCCACGCCGGCGCCGCCAGCAACAGGCACGCGAGCAGCAGGCCACGGCGCCAAAACCGTGAAACCAAGAGGGTCATCCGTGACTGATCGGCCATGTCAGAAGTCCAGCTCGGCGCTGAAGTAGAGAACGTGGCGATGGTCGTAGTTGTTGTCGGCCCAGGTGGTGGGCTGGTTGTCCAGGCGTTGTTGCAACATGCCCGCCAGCTCCACATTGGTTTTGCCTACGGCGATGCGCTTGGCCACCCGCAGGTCGACCCGCTGGAAGCGATATTGGTTGAGTGCGTCGTCGCCATAGTAGAACAAGGCGCTGGACCAACCCTGGCCCCATTCACGCAGCCAACCGGCCGAGCCGCTGTTACGCGCGGTTTGCGCCTTGTCCCGCGGGTTGCTGGAGGTGGCGTCTACATAAGCATAGGTCAGGCGCAGGCGGTCGGCGTTACTCACGCGCCAGTCGAACTGCGACTCGGCACCGCTAAAGCGCGCACTATTGGCGTTGCTGGCGATGTATTGGTTGTTACGTAGCGGGGAGCTGATCATGTCGGTGATTTCGTCATAGAACAGCTTCACGTCGACATTCAGCCCCAGCTCGGCAAAGAAGCCGTTGTAGCCCAGCTCGCGCGAGCGCATCAACTCTTTGTCGAGGTTGCCGGGGCCGCGCGTCACGACAAAATATTGCCCGGCGTTTTGCCCGTAGGTCGGGGAGCTGAGATTGGTGACGCGGTAGCTCCAATTGACGTTGTTCTCAAACATGTCCGGCGAGCGTATCGCCTCGGAGTAAACCGCGCGCAAGCCGTGGCGGGGGTTGATCAGGTAATTGACCGCCACCCGTGGCGTCAGCGAGTTGCCGCTCAGGTGGGTGTCTTCATACATGGCGCCACCTTGCAGCAGCCAGTGCTCGCTGGCGCGCCATTCCAGGTGCCCGAACAGGCGCCAGGTGGTGTCGTCCAGGGTGCCATTGAAGTAGGTCTCGGAATCAGCGCGGTCGTAGCGGTAATTCATGCCGCTGACCAGGCGCAGGCTGTCGGAGAGGCTGAGCGTGTCCTGGATCTCCAGGTCGTAGCGGCTTTCACGGGTGCTCTGGTCGATATCGCCGCACACGCTCTGGTTGGCGCCGTTGCGCCACTGGTCCAGCACCTGGTTGGCCAAGGCCTGTTCGGCGGCGTTACCCGGTGGGGCGGAGCCTTGGCTGTAAGTGTCCATGTGCCGCGCCAGCAATTCGGCATAGTTTGGGTTGAGCTGCCATAGCTGGGTCAGTTCAGGGCTGAACGAGGCCTTGGCGTCACAGGCTTTCCAGATTTGCTTGCGGTCCCATTGCTGTGCCGAGCCCTGGATATACAGGCTGTGGTCGGGGTTGAAGTCGAAGTTCCAGCGCAGGGAGCCCGCGTAGTCTTTGGCGGTGACGTCGGAATTGCTGCCGCCTTCGGTAATCCCGGCAAACACTGGGGTGTAGGTATAAGGGCGCTGGTTGGTGCCTTCCTTGACGTTCAGTTGCCAGTCGAGGCTTTGTTGCGCGTTCAAGGTCTGGCTCACCGCCAGGCTGAAACGGTTGAGACGGCGCCCGTCACGGCGGTCGGCGCCGGCCGCGTCACTGTCAAATCCATCGTCCTGTTGCCCGGACAGGGACAAGCGCAAATCGCCGGTCTCCCAGCCCACACCCTGGCTGGCATAGAAGTCATTGATGCCACGCTCGCCACGGATGACCTTTACCCGCGAGCCGTGGCTGTTGGCCGGCGAGCGGGTGAGGATATTCACCACCGCCATCAGCGCATTGGCACCGTAGCTGACCGTGTTGGGGCCGCGAAACACCTCGATGCGCTCGATATCCTCCATGGCCACCGGGATATCGCTCCAGTCCACCGTGGCCAGGCCGGCGCGGTAGACCGAGCGCCCATCGATCAGCACCTGCATGCGCCGTGCATCGCTGGCGCTGGTGCCGTGGTAATTCACTGAGGCCTGGTTACCGCTGGTGTAGCCGACCATCATCCCCGGGACCAGCCGCAGCAGTTCCGAGATGTCCCGGGCGCCGCTGGCCTTGATCAGCTCACTGTCGATCACCGTCATGCTGCCGGGCACGGCGGCGGCCGATTGCTTGAGGCGCGTGGCGGTCAAGACCTGCGGCAGCGGCTGGCTGTCGAGGAATAGATCGTCGGCTTGCGCGCAGGTAGCGCACGCCAGCATCAATAACAGTGATGAGCGAGGAGGGGGGCCTAGATACACGGCACGGCCTTGTTAATTGCGGATAGCCGCCCATGTTAACCGAGGCGCGGCTATTTGCCAGTCGTAGGACTTGCAATTACTTCGCACATCCATGGCATTTTCCGACAACCCCGCGAATTGATACGGGGGCTGGCCGCAAGCCGGGCGCCCCGTATAATGCCGCCATCGCCACTGGTATGGATTAACGGATTGCATATGACTGAACAGCGCCCTATTGCGGTCCTGGGAGGCGGAAGTTTTGGTACCGCCGTGGCTAACCTGCTGGCCGAGAACGGCCACGCGGTGCGCCAGTGGATGCGCGACCCCGAGCAGGCCGAAGCCATTCGCGTGCATCGCGAAAACCCCCGTTACCTTAAAGGTATCAAGATTCATCCTGCCGTCGAGCCGGTGACCGACCTGCTGGAAACCCTCACGGCCTGCGACCTGTGCTTCGTCGCGCTGCCTTCCAGCGCCTTGCGCTCGGTATTGGCGCCCCACGCCGAACGCCTGGCCGGCAAGCTGCTGGTCAGCCTGACCAAGGGCATCGAGGCCCACACCTTCAAGTTGATGAGTGAAATCCTCACCGAAATAGCCCCGCAGGCGCGTATTGGCGTGCTGTCCGGGCCGAACCTGGCGCGGGAAGTTGCCGAGCACGCATTGACCGCCACCGTGGTTGCCAGTGAAGACGAGGCCTTGTGCGAGCGCGTCCAGGCCGTGCTGCATGGCCGTACCTTCCGGGTCTACGCCAGCGCCGATCGCTTCGGCGTCGAATTGGGCGGGGCGTTGAAAAACGTCTACGCGATCATTGCCGGCATGGCCGTGGCCCTGGGCATGGGCGAAAACACCAAGAGCATGCTGATTACCCGGGCTCTGGCCGAGATGACCCGTTTTGCGGTGAACCAGGGCGCCAACCCCATGACCTTCCTCGGCCTGGCGGGCGTGGGTGACTTGATCGTCACCTGTTCATCGCCTAAAAGCCGCAATTATCAGGTCGGGTTTGCGCTGGGCCAAGGGCTGAGCCTGGACGAGGCGGTGACGCGCCTGGGCGAAGTGGCCGAAGGGGTCAACACCCTCAAGGTCTTGAAGGCCAAGGCCCAGGAAGTGGGCGTATATATGCCGCTGGTCGCCGGGCTGCACGCGATCCTGTTCGAAGGGCGCACCTTGAACCAGGTCATCGAGTTGCTGATGCGGGCCGAGCCCAAAACCGATGTCGACTTTATTTCCACCAGTGGTTTCAACTGAGGAACGCGTCATGAACGATCCCAAAGCTGCCCCTCCTTACGAGTCGATTGTCTTGCGCATCCTGTGGATGCTGGTGTTTGCGCTGGTATGGCAGGTGGCGCAATTCCTGCTCGGCGCGCTGGTGGTGGTGCAATTGATTTACCGGCTGATCTACGGCGCGCCGAACCTGGGCCTGATGAATTTTGGCGACAGCCTCAGCCAGTTCCTGGCGCAGATCGGCCGCTTTGGCAGCTTCCACACTGAACAAAAGCCTTGGCCGTTCGCCGATTGGCCAACCCCGCGTGCGCCCGAAGGTGAAGCGGCCCACAGCGTACCGCCGGCACCGCACCCGGTGCGTGATGAAGAGCCGAAGCTATGAAGGTATGGATTTTGCGTCACGGTGAGGCCCAAGCGCATGCGCGCACGGACGCCGAGCGCAACCTTACCGAGCATGGGCGTGCCGAAGTCTTGCGCAGTGCTGCGCACCTGATTGGCCAGCCCTTGGGCGCCATCATTGCCAGCCCTTATGTACGGGCGCAGCAGACGGCGCAGTTGGTGCGCGATGTGCTGGGGTTTCAGGCCGATATCGTTACGGTGCCGTGGCTGACGCCCGATGGGGATGTTCAACAGGTGCTGAAGAAACTCGACAGCGATGACGACGTGCTGTTGGTCAGCCACCAGCCGTTGGTGGGCAACCTGATCAGTTTTTTGCAGCATGGGCATCAGCGTCAGCCACAGCCGATGTATACGGCCAGCTTGGCGCAGCTTGAGGGGGACTTTCCGTTGGCGGGGTTGATGAGTCTGGTCGATGTGAAGAATCCCTAACGCACTCCAACTGTGGGAGCTGGCTTGCCTGCGATGACAGCCTCCCAGCCGATACCTGTCCACCTGACACCCCACAATCCAACTGTGGGAGCGGGCTTGCTCGCGAAGGCGGCTTGGCAGTCAACACAGTTGGATTGGGTACATATCCATTGCTGCGGTAACGGCCACTTAGGGTTCCGCCCTGACGGCGGCTCACTTTTGAAAAGCGCAAAAGTAAGCAAAACGCTCTTGCCCCACCACTCGGCACCTCGCTTGGGCTCGGTGTGCCCGTAATCCGCCAGTGATTTGGGGGGCCGCCGCCACGCGCCATCCATGGCGCGGGGCGGCTAAACCGGCATCCCTGCCGGTTTACCCCCCAAATCCCTGTCGAATTCCGGCCAGCGTGGTTTAACGGGGCGCCTAAGATCAAGATCAAGAGCCAGATCAAGAGCGACTCGCTTCGCATCGTGGTTAGCGGCAGGCCGTTTCCTTTGCCTGTGCTATACAGTCAACCAAGCAAGTGCTTGGTTGGCTGTACCTCGGATCACAAAGGAGCGCGTCCCATGCCTGTCGCTTTTCGTTTGCCGTTGCAGGTCTTCTTTGAGCGTGAAGCGCGGCACCCGCGTAAAGTTTTTCTTGTTCAGCCCATCGGCGGCGGTGAGGTACAGACCCTCACCTGGGGCGAGGTGGGCCACCAGGCGCGTTGCGCTGCGCACTGGCTGCGTGCGCGGGAGTTGCCCCAGGGCTCGCACATTGCGCTGATTTCAAAAAACTGCGCCCATTGGATCATCGCCGACTTGGCGATCTGGATGGCCGGGCATGTGTCGGTGCCGCTTTATCCCAACCTCACCGCTGAGTCCGTCGCCCATGTGTTGACCCACTCGCAGGCGCGGTTGGCGCTGATCGGTAAGCTCGATGACTGGCCGGCGATGGCGCCTGGCGTTCCTGCGGGGGTGGCGACTATCAGCCTGCCGCTGTGTCCTGGCGGGGCTTTCGATTTCAGTTGGGCGGACCTGCAAGCCTGTTCTCCGATCCAGGACAACCCGCTGCCGGATGCCGCCAGCTTGGCCACTATCATCTACACCTCCGGTACTACCGGTCTGCCTAAAGGGGTGATGCACAGTTTCGGCGCCTTGGGTTTTGCTGCCACGCGCGGTACTGAGTTGTTCGGCCTGGGGGAGGGGGACCGGCTGCTGTCGTACCTGCCGCTGTGCCATGTGGCGGAGCGGATGTTTGTAGAAATGGCGTCGATCTATACCGGGCAAACCGTTTTTTTCGCCGAGAGCCTGGAGACCTTCCTCACCGATCTGCGCAGGGCGCGGCCGACGGCCTTGTTCGGTGTGCCGCGTATCTGGACCAAATTCCAATTGGGCGTCTACGCCAAAATCCCGGAAAAACGCCTCGATACCTTGTTGCGCCTGCCTTTTATCGGCAAGCGCGTCGGCCATAAAGTCCTCGCCGGTCTGGGGCTGGATGCGCTGCGCATCGCTCTGTCCGGCGCGGCGCCGGTGCCAGAGGCGTTGCTGCGTTGGTATCAGCGCCTGGGTCTGGATGTGCTGGAGGTGTATGGCATGACCGAAAACTGCGGCTATTCCCATGTGTGTCGCCCTGGCGGGCAAAGGCTCGGTTGGATCGGCCAGCCCTGCCCAGGCGTGCAAGTGCGTATCGACCCGTCAGGCGAAGTGCAGGTACACAGTGGCGCGACCATGATGGGCTACTTCAAGGACCCGCAGAAAACCGCGGATACGCTCACCGCAGATGGCTTCCTGCGCACGGGTGACAAGGGCGAGCAGGACGCTGACGGTCGTCTGCGCCTGACCGGGCGCCTCAAGGAGATCTTCAAGACCAGCAAAGGCAAATACGTGGCCCCGGCGCCGATTGAAAACCGCCTGGCCGAACATGCGCGTATTGAACAGGTGTGTGTGGTCGGCGAGGGGCTCAGCGCACCGATCGGGCTGTGCGTGTTGTCGGCGCCGGGCGAGGACCGCCACGCCCTGGGCAGTGGCCTTCAGCGTTGGCTGGCACAGGTGAATGCCGGCCTGGATAAGCATGAGCGCATGGGGCAACTGGTGGTGGTGAAAGATCACTGGGCGGTGGAAAACGGTTTTCTCACGCCGACCTTGAAGATCAAGCGCAACGTGATCGAGTCGACGTACGGGCCACATTTGCAAGCGTGGAGCGCGCGCGCCGAAACCGTTCTGTGGCAGGATTAGGGCCGTAATAAAACCAACAAGGACAACCGTATGAGCCTGTGGCGTACCCAACCGAATATCGAACACCTCAACGCGATCCAGAAAAACACCATCGGTGAATTGCTGGATATTCGTTTCGAAAGCTTCGACGACGAATCCCTCACCGCCAGTATGGTGGTCGACCACCGCACCCATCAGCCCTACGGCCTGCTGCACGGCGGCGCCTCGGTGGTCCTGGCAGAAAGTGTCGGCTCCATGGCTGCCTATTTGTGCATTGATGCCAGCAAGTTCTATTGCATGGGCCTGGAGGTCAACGCCAACCACCTGCGCGGTGTGCGCAGCGGGCGGGTGACGGCGGTGGCCAAGGCCATTCATATCGGGCGCACCACCCAGGTGTGGGACATCCGCTTGAGCAGCGACGAGGGCAAGGCCAGTTGTGTCTCGCGCCTGACCATGGCCGTGGTGCCGCTGGGTGAACAACCGCCGGCGCGATAGGCGTGGCGTGAGTGTCATCATTCCTGGCAGTTACAGTCATTGCTGTAGGCGCCGGGCATGGTGACAATCCCCCTCTGTTTTGGTTGATGGAAACTGTATGTCGCAGCATGTGTTTTTTACCCACGCCAATGGCTTCCCTTCGGCCACTTACGGCAAGCTGTTTGCCGCCCTGGCCCCGGAATATGCAGTGGCACATCTGCCGCAGCACGGTCACGACCCCCGGTTCCCGGTGGATGATAACTGGCAGAACCTGGTGGACGAGCTGATCCACCATCTGGAGCAGCAGCCAGAGCCGGTATGGGGCGTGGGCCATTCCCTGGGCGGCGTGCTGCATTTGCACGCGGCCATGCGTTGCCCGCACTTGTACCGGGGCGTGGTGATGCTGGATTCACCGGTGCTCACCCGCGCAGACCGCTGGGTGATCCGCGCTGCCAAGCGCTTTGGCTTTATCGACCGCCTCACCCCAGCCGGGCGCACGCTTGGCCGGCGCGAAGAATTCACCGACCTGGACACCGCGCGCAGCTACTTCGCCGGCAAGACCCTGTTCCGTGGCTTCGACCCCGATTGCTTTGACGCGTACCTGCAACATGGCCTGCAGCAAGTGGGCGACCGCCTGCGCCTGCGGTTCGACCCGGCCACCGAAATCAGCATCTATCGCGGCGTGCCCCACACCAGCCCGGGCCAGGTGCGCCAGTTGAAGGTGCCGCTGGCCGTGGTGCGTGGCCGCCAGAGCCGGGTGGTGATGCGCCACCATGCCAGCGGCGTCGACCGCTTGCCCATGGGCGAAATGCTCACCATGCCCGGGGGCCATATGTTCCCGCTCGAACGCCCTCAGGACACCGCTGCCTTGATCAAGACGCTGTTCGCTCGCTGGCAGGCCCGTGAGCGCAGTTGCGCATGAGTACGCCCGTCGAAGAGGTACGCCTGAGCCTGCCGCACATCGAACTGGCCGCGCATCTGTTCGGGCCTGAGGACGGCCTGCCGGTGATTGCCCTGCATGGCTGGCTGGACAACGCTAACAGCTTTGCGCGCCTGGCGCCCAAGCTGCACGGCCTGCGCATCGTTGCATTGGACATGGCGGGGCATGGGCATTCGGCGCACCGCCCGGTCGGCGCCGGTTATGCCTTGTGGGATTACGTCTACGACGTGCTGCAGGTGGCCGAGCAACTGGGTTGGAAACGTTTTGCATTACTCGGCCACTCTCTTGGCGCCATCGTCTCTCTGGTGTTGGCCGGAGCCTTGCCGGAGCGGGTGACACACCTGGGCCTGATCGACGGCGTGATCCCGCCGACCGCCAGCGGCGAGAGCGCGGCCGAGCGCCTGGGCATGGCGTTGCAGGCGCAATTGAGCCTGCAAGACAAGCGCAAGCCGGTCTACAACAGCCTTGATCGAGCGGTTGAGGCGCGGATGAAAGGCGTGGTGGCGGTCAGCCGTGAAGCGGCGCAGCTCCTGGCCCAGCGCGGTTTGATGCCGGTACCCGGCGGTTACACCTGGCGCAGCGATAGCCGCCTGACCCTGGCGTCACCGATGCGCCTGACCGAAGAACAAGCCATGGCTTTCGTGCGACGGGTAGGGTGCCCTACGCAGTTGGTGGTCGCGGCTGACGGCATGCTGGCGAAACATCCCGAATTGCTTTCTCAGCTACCCTTCACGGTTACCACGCTGCCAGGCGGCCATCATTTACACCTGAATGACGAGCCCGGCGCGGCTCTTGTTGCAGACTGTTTCAATCGGTTCTTCTCCACGCCTTGACTTGGCGGGGTCAACTGCCGAGGCTGGGCGGATTGAAAGGGAGTCAACCATGAACACACTCAATATCGCTGTGACCAACATTGGCCAGGGCTCACTGATCCGATGAGCCTGGGTAAAGGATGTATCCGTGCCCTTGGCCTTTGCTGTTTCAGCCCCCTGGTATTTGCCGCCGACCTGCCCGGCAGCCAGGATTTACCGGCGGTAACCCGCCAGGTTGATGCGCAAATCGTCGATTACCGCCCCGCTGAAGACAAGGAACGCATCTACCCCATGGGCGCGATTCGCAAGATCAGCGGCCAGTTGCGTTATGAAGGGCAGGCCATCGCACGCGGCCCCGCCACTGCAATCACCTATGAACTGCCCGCTGAACACAGCTCCAGCGCTGCCTTTACCGCAACGCGCGAAGCCTTGCAGGCCAAGGGCGCGCAGTTGTTGTTCTGGTGCAAGGCCCGCGATTGTGGCGAAAGCAGCCTGTGGGCCAACGAGGTGTTCGGCAACGCCAAGCTGGTGGGCGCTGACGGCCAACAGGAATACCTGCTGCTACGCCTGGCCGCCCCGCAGGACAATTCCCTGGTCGCGCTGTATGGCATCACCCGTGGTAACCGCCGCGCCTACCTGCATGTGGAGCAACTCGACGCCAGCGCGCCCTTGGGCGACCTGCTGCCCACCTCGGCCACCCTGCTGCGTGAACTCAAAAGCACCGGCGAGCTGGATTTTCCCGCGCTGGGCGCCGAACCGGATGACACCTGGCTGACCTTGATATCCCGAGCCTTGAACCTCGACACCACCCTGCGCGTCAGCCTGAGCGGGCCGCAGGCCGAGGCCTGGCGCCAGGCACTGGTAGAGAAGGGCGTGCGCACCGCCCGTCTGGAAACCGGCAGCGGTGAAACCCAAGGGCTGCATCTGCATCTGATACGCTAAGCACCACAGGGCGAACGGACCCGCGCCGTTCGCCTAAGCTCTCTTCCTACAGCCTTCTTTTCGAGATACCCGATGCTCAATAACGATCGCCTGCTGGTGCAAATCCTGCTGCTGGTGCTGTTTGGTGCCAGCTTCTGGGTCATGGCGCCGTTCTGGTCGGCGCTGTTCTGGGGCGCGGTGCTGGCCTTTGCCAGTTGGCCGCTGATGCGTCTGCTCACCCGTTGGCTCGGCGGTCGGGAATCCCTGGCGGCCGGCATCCTGACGTTGGGCTGGATGTTGCTGGTGGCGGTGCCATTGGTGTGGCTGGGGTTCAACCTGGCTGACCATGTGCGTGATGCGGTGGCGCTGATCAAGGACATCCAGGTCGACGGCTTGCCCGAGGCGCCGACCTGGTTGGGGTCAATCCCTTTCGTAGGCGAGCGCCTGGTGGCGACATGGGACAGCATTGATCAACAAGGCGCGGCGCTGATGGTGAGCATCAAGCCGTACCTGGGCCAGGTCGGCAATTGGTTGTTGGCGCGCAGTGCGCAAATCGGCGGCGGCATTCTTGAGCTGACCCTGAGCCTGGTCTTCGTGTTCTTTTTCTACCGTGACGGGCCGCGCCTGGCGATGTTTGTGCACCGCCTGTTGGAGCGCCTGATTGGCGAGCGTGCAGGCTATTACATCGAACTGGTGGCCGGCACGGTGCAGCGGGTGGTCAATGGTGTGATCGGCACCGCGGCGGCCCAGGCGCTGCTGGCGCTGATCGGCTTTCTGATCGCTGGCGTGCCGGGCGCGTTGGTGCTGGGTATCGTGACCTTCTTGCTCAGCCTGATTCCCATGGGGCCGCCGCTGGTGTGGATCCCGGCCACGGCGTGGCTGGCGTGGAAGGGTGATTACACCTACGCAGTATTCCTGGGCGTGTGGGGCACGTTCGTGATCAGCGGCGTGGATAACGTGCTCAAGCCGTACCTGATCAGCCGCGGCGGCAACTTGCCGTTGGTGATCGTGTTGTTGGGTGTGTTTGGTGGGTTGATAGCGTTCGGCTTTATCGGCCTGTTTATTGGCCCGACGTTGTTGGCGGTGGCTTACAGCCTGCTGACAGACTGGAGCGCGAGCCAGGCGCAGGTGCGCCGTGAAGACAAACCGTGTAACTGATGGGTGTAGGTGCGACGCCGTACCTGTGGGAGCTGGCTTGCCTGCGATAGCGTTGGGCCAGCCAACACCTCATCGACTGACACTACGCAATCGCAGGCAAGCCAGCTCCCACATTTGGATCGCGGCGCGTCAGGCAGGTGGGAGTTCTCAAACCCTCGGCAACCACATCACCGCCGTCAAACCACCACCCGGAGTGTCCTCCAGGCTCAGGTGGCCGCCGAGTCGCTCGACGGCCTCCCTGGCAATAGTCATCCCCAAACCGACCCCTCCCGAATTGCGGTTGCGCGACCCTTCCAAGCGAAAGAACGGCTCGAACACCGCTTCGCGCTTATCGGCGGCGATTCCCGGGCCGTGGTCGATCACCCGGATCACCAGTGCGCCGCGGCTGTCGGCGAGTTCCACCCGGGCAGTGCCGGCATAGCGCAGGGCATTGTCGATCAGGTTGTTCAGGCAGGAGCGCAGGGCCATCGGCTGTACCTGCAACGGCGTACAGGTGCCGGAAAACTGCACGTCGCGGCCTTGGTCCTGGGCGTTTTCACTCAAAGATTCCACTAATGCCTGCACATCGAGCCAATGCCGTGTCTCGCTGGTGCGCTGTTCGTGCAGGTAGCTCAAGGTGGCATCGAGCATGCCGATCATGTCGTCCAGGTCCTGGCGCATCTGGCCTTGCAGCTTGGGGTCTTCGATTTGTTCCAGGCGCAGCTTGAGGCGCGAGAGCGGGGTGCGCAGGTCATGGGAGACCGCGCCGAGCATGCGGGCGCGCTGGCTGACCTGTTCGCGGATGCGCTTTTGCATCAGGTTGAAGGTGGAGGCCGCCTGGCGTGCCTCGCGAGGGCCGGACTCCACCAGGGGCGGGCTGTCGAGGTCGACGCTCAGGCGCTCAGCCGCTGCGCTCAGGCGCTGGATCGGCCGGCTCAGCAGTTTGGCGCCGTACCAGGCAGCGATGATCAGCGAGATAAATTGAAACGTCAGGGGCACCACCGGGCCGCCGAACCAGGGGCGAGGCGCCTTGCGCAAGGGCTTGAGGCTGCCGTCCGGTTGTTCGACGAACGCCGCGCGGGGCGGTGGCGGCGGGCCGTAGTGGTGAAACCAGAAGAACGCCAGCACATGGGCCAGCACAATCGCCACCAGCAACAGGCCGAACAGTCGCCCGAACAGCGTGTTGAAGGGGGCGCGCATCAGCCGATATCCCGGGCGTCGAACAGGTAGCCTTCGCCGCGTACGGTCTTGATCAATTGCGGAGCCTTGGGGTCATCCCCCAGCTTCTGGCGCAGGCGCGACACCAGCAAGTCGATGCTGCGGTCGAAAGCCTCAATGGAGCGCCCGCGGGCCGCGTCCAGCAGCTGTTCGCGGCTCAGCACACGCCGCGGGCGTTCGATAAACACCCACAACAAACGAAACTCGGCGTTGGACAGCGGCACCACCAGGCCGTCATCGGCCACCAGCTGGCGCAGTACGCTGTTCAGGCGCCAAGTGTCGAAGCGGATATTGGCCCGCTGTTCGGTGCGGTCATCACGCACCCGGCGCAGGATGGTCTGGATACGCGCGACCAGTTCTCGGGGTTCGAACGGCTTGGACATATAGTCATCAGCGCCCAGTTCCAGGCCAATGATGCGGTCGGTGGGTTCGCAGCGGGCGGTGAGCATCAAAATCGGAATATCCGACTCGGCGCGCAGCCAGCGGCATAAGGTCAGCCCGTCTTCGCCCGGCAGCATGAGGTCGAGTACCACCACATCGAAGGTTTCGGCTTGCATGGCCTGGCGCATGGCGGTGCCGTCGGTGACACCCGAGGCGAGAATATTGAAGCGTGCCAGGTAGTCGATCAGCAGTTCGCGGATCGGCACGTCGTCGTCGACAATCAGCGCACGGGTGTTCCAGCGCTTGTCTTCGGCGATCACCGCGTCTTTTGGCGCTTCGTTTACAGGGTCGCAAGGGGTATGCATAGCGAGGTCATCTGCCTGAGTGTGGCTGTCAGCATAGGCGCCCAGTTCCAGGGCTGGAAGTGCTGGGCGGGCGGTCATGTGCGCGAGGCTAGCCGGGCGGCGTATTGGGGGCGTGTCGTGAATGTATCGGGGTTGAAACAATTGCCTTGAATCGCCGGTATTGGGCGCTTGATCGGTATTTACCGATCATCGGATCCCGCAACGGCGCTGCTTGCGCTACAATCCGCGCCGATTTCGACTTGCCTGAGAGCCCATTCCAATGTCCGTCTGCCAGACTCCTATCATCGTCGCCCTGGATTACCCCACCCGTGACGCCGCACTGAAGCTGGCTGACCAGTTGGACCCCAAGCTTTGCCGGGTCAAGGTCGGCAAGGAACTGTTCACCAGTTGCGCGGCGGAAATCGTCGGCACCCTGCGGGACAAAGGCTTCGAAGTGTTCCTTGACCTGAAATTCCATGACATCCCCAACACCACGGCGATGGCCGTCAAAGCCGCGGCCGAGATGGGCGTGTGGATGGTCAATGTGCACTGCTCCGGTGGCCTGCGCATGATGAGCGCCTGCCGCGAAGTGCTGGAACAGCGCAGCGGCCCCAAACCGTTGTTGATCGGTGTAACCGTGCTCACCAGCATGGAGCGCGAAGACCTGGCGGGCATTGGCCTGGATATCGAGCCGCAGGTGCAAGTGTTGCGCCTGGCAGCCCTGGCCCAGAAAGCCGGCCTCGACGGCCTGGTGTGTTCGGCCCTGGAAGCCCAGGCCCTGAAGAACGCGCATCCGTCGTTGCAACTGGTGACACCGGGTATTCGCCCCACCGGCAGCGCCCAGGATGACCAGCGCCGTATCCTGACCCCGCGCCAGGCCCTGGATGCGGGCTCGGACTACCTGGTGATCGGCCGTCCGATCAGCCAGGCGGCGGATCCTGCAAAAGCGTTGGCAGCGGTCGTCGCCGAGATCGCCTGATTTTTAGAGTGAGCAAAAAATGTGGGCTGCCCACAGAATCAGTGCCAGGAACAGATCCCCTGTGGGAGCGGGCTTGCCCGCGATGGCCATAGGCATCTACACAATTTTGGGACGACACTGGACCTGTGGCGAGGGAGCTTGCTCCCGTGGCGGCCTGACAGCCGGCGCCTATCTTTCTGACGCACTTGATTCAAATGTGGGAGCTGGCTTGTCGGGTCGCCGCATCGCTGCGAAGACGGCCTGATAGTCAACGCAGTTAGACCGGGTACATATCCGTTATTTAGGTAACGGCCACCTAGGGTTCCGCTCTGACAGCGGCTCACTTTTGAAAAGCCGGAATGCCGGCCCAGTCAAAAGTAAGCAAAACGCTCTTGCCCCACCACTCGGCACCTCCCCTAGGCTCGGTGTGCCCGTAATCCGCCAGTGATTTGGGGGGCCGCCGCCACGCGCCATCCATGGCGCGGGGCGGCTAAACCGGCATCCCTGCCGGTTTACCCCCCAAATCCCTGTCGAATTCCGGCCAGCGTGGTTTAACGGGGCGCCTGAGATCAAAAGCAGAGCAAAAGCAAGATCAAGAGCGGCTCGCTTCGCATCGTGGTTACCCGGTGGCTGCGGCGAACTGCACAGTTGTGTAGATACCTATGCCGCGATGGCGGTGGGTCAGATTAATTAATCTGACCCACCGCT
Organism: Pseudomonas sp. MF6394; assembly: GCF_002018845.1. Lineage (NCBI taxonomy): Bacteria > Pseudomonadati > Pseudomonadota > Gammaproteobacteria > Pseudomonadales > Pseudomonadaceae > Pseudomonas > Pseudomonas sp. MF6394. Next base: position 81,926 of record NZ_MVOJ01000013.1, on the reverse strand, counting down.
GTCGCAGGCAAGCCAGCTCCCACATTTGTTTTTGTGTTGTTTCAGCTGACTTTGAGCACCAACTTCCCGAAGTTCTCGCCGTTGAACAGCTTCATCAACGTTTCCGGGAATGTCTCCAGCCCTTCGACAATATCTTCCTTGCTCTTGAGCTTGCCCTGGGCCATCCAGCCGGCCATTTCCTGACCCGCCGCCGCGAAGTTCGCCGCGTGGTCCATCACCACAAAGCCTTCCATGCGTGCACGATTGACCAGCAATGACAGGTAGTTCGCCGGGCCTTTGACCGCTTCCTTGTTGTTGTACTGGCTGATTGCACCGCAAATCACCACGCGGGCTTTGAGCGCCAGGCGGCTGAGCACCGCGTCGAGAATATCGCCGCCGACGTTATCGAAATACACGTCCACGCCTTTAGGGCACTCGCGCTTGAGGGCGGCGGGCACGTCTTCGCTTTTGTAGTCGATGGCGGCGTCGAAGCCCAGCTCATCGACCAAGAACTTGCACTTCTCGGCGCCGCCGGCGATCCCCACCACGCGACAGCCTTTGAGCTTGGCGATCTGTCCGGCGATGCTGCCCACGGCACCGGCGGCGCCAGAGATCACCACGGTGTCACCGGTTTTCGGTGCGCCGGTTTCCAGCAGGGCGAAGTACGCGGTCATGCCGGTCATGCCCAGCGCGGACAGGTAGCGGGGCAGGGGCGCCAGCTTGGGGTCCACCTTATAAAAACCACGGGGTTCGCCGAGGAAGTAATCCTGCACGCCCAGTGCACCGTTCACGTAGTCCCCCACCGCGAAGTTCGGATGCTTCGAGGCAATCACCTTGCCTACGCCCAAGGCACGCATCACTTCGCCGATGCCTACCGGTGGGATGTAGGACTTGCCTTCATTCATCCAACCGCGCATGGCCGGGTCGAGGGACAGGTATTCGTTGCGCACCAGCACCTGGCCGTCCTGGGGCTCGCCCACCGACACTTCCTGGTAGGTGAAGGTCTCTCGCGTGGCGGCACCGACCGGGCGTTTGGCGAGCAGAAATTGGCGGTTGGTCTGGGCGGTCATGGCAAGGACTCTTTAGAAATGGAACATGAGTGATAGACCCTCAGCGGCAGAAGGGCAAGGGGGTGCGGGGCCGGCGAATGCCCGGCAATAGGCCTCGCTGATAATCAGCCGGGCGGCTTTATCACTGCGATTCATGCAGCGCCAACCGGCCTTCTGATAGTGCTGACGCGCGGCTGCCGGCGTTGGCTAGACTCGCTTCACCGCAATTAACCCCACAGGACAGTTCCCATGAGCATGACGTTTTCCGGCCAGGTCGCTTTGGTGACCGGCGCCGCCGCTGGTATCGGCCGCGCCACCGCACTGGCATTCGCCGCCGAAGGCTTGAAAGTGGTGGTCGCTGACCTCGATGTGGCGGGAGGAGAGGGCACTGTGGCACTGATCCACCAGGCCGGTGGCGAAGGGATATTTGTACGCTGCAACGTCACCCTCGATACGGACGTGCAGCAGTTGATGGCACAGACCGTCGCCACCTATGGGCGCCTGGACTACGCCTTCAACAACGCCGGCATCGAGATCGAAAAGGGCAAGCTGGCCGACGGCAGTCTCGATGAGTTCGATGCCATCATGGGGGTTAATGTCAAAGGCGTGTGGCTGTGCATGAAGTATCAACTGCCGTTGCTGTTGGCCCAGGGCGGCGGGGCCATCGTCAACACCGCATCGGTGGCGGGGTTGGGGGCGGCACCGAAGATGAGCATCTATGCGGCGTCCAAGCATGCGGTGATCGGCCTGACCAAATCAGCGGCCATCGAGTACGCGAAGAAGAAAATCCGCGTGAAGGCCGTCTGCCCGGCCGTGATTGATACCGACATGTTTCGCCGTGCCTATGAGGCTGACCCACGCAAGGCTGAGTTTGCCGCAGCCATGCACCCGGTCGGACGCATTGGCAAGGTTGAGGAAATCGCCAGCGCCGTGTTGTACCTGTGCAGTGATGGCGCAGCGTTTACCACCGGTCAGGCCCTGGCGGTGGACGGTGGCGCGACGGCGATCTAGGACAGCAGGTCGCGCGGCATTCGAAAACAGAGCCAGGTGCTGTGGGGCGTTTCCATGGCGGGCAGTGGGCTGTGCCTGAATATGTTTCAGTAGGTAAATAACTCAATAAAATCAATACTTTAATAAAAGTTGGCGACCGGTTTTAACAGGCTTCTGTGCTTAACTGTTTTGGGTTAACAGACAGTTTAAGTGAGTGGCTCATGGATTTAGGGATTGATCGACAAGCCCAGGTACCGGTTGTTCAGCAGATCGTCAGCGCGGTGGCAGAATGGATTCGCAAGGAGGGGGTGAGCCCTGGCACACGCTTGCCGTCCATTCGCCAATTGGCCCTCGATAACCTGCTGAGCCAGGCCAGCGTGATCGAGGCATTCGAGCGGTTGGTGGCCCAGGGGCTGCTGGCCCCCAGGCAGGGTTCGGGGTTTGTGGTAGCGCAGCCCACCACGGCCCACGAAAACCACTGGTATGAAGGTGCGGAACAGGGCTGGGGCGCCTTTACCGATGGCCCGCTGGGCGAGCTGAAGCTGGGCTGCGGCTGGCTACCCGACACCTGGCGCGAAAGCGATGACATCAGCTACGCGATCCGTGAACTGAGCCGTACCGACACCGGCGGCCTGTTCAACTACAGCACGCCTCTGGGGCTGCCGGCGTTGCGCGAACAACTGCTCAAGCGCCTGACCCAGATACACGTGCCCGCCAGCCTGGACCGTATCCTCACCACCCATGGCGCCAGCCATGCCCAGGACCTGCTGATACGCACGCTGCTCAAGCCCGGTGATGAGGTGGTGGTCGAGACCCCAGGGTATGGCAACCTCTATCGCCAACTGGCCTTTCAGGGGGTCACGCTGCTGCACGTGCCGCGCACCCGTGGCGGCCCGGATATCCCGGCATTGGAAGCGCTGCTGCACACCCACCGGCCCAAGTGCCTGTTCATCAACAGCCTGTATCACAACCCCACAGGGACCAGTTTGAGCCGTCCGGTGGCGGAGCGCTTGTTGGAGCTGGCACGCGAGCGCGACTTCCTGATTATCGAAGAGGACGTCTACGGCGACCTGCAACATGCCAGTTGCACACGCTTGGCGGCGCTGGCCCATGATGATCGGGTGATCTATGTGTCGAGCTTTTCCAAGACCCTGAGCAGCGCCCTGCGCGTGGGTTACCTGTGCGCCAGTGCCGCGATCATCACGCAATTGGCCCAACTCAAGACCCTGACAGGTATCGGCACCTCACGTTTTGCCGAAGCCATGGTGACGACGTTGTTGAGTAACGGCACTTACCGTAAGTGGGTGCAGCGCCTGCGCAAGCGCCTGAACGCGCAGATGGCCGCGACGTTGCAGGTGCTGGAAGATGAAGAGTGGCAGGTATTTGCCGCGCCCGCGGGCGGTATGTTCCTGTGGGCGCGACCCGGCTTGGCCGACCCTTCGCGGCTGCAAACCTGCGCCCAGCGGCTCGGTGTGTTGCTGTCGCCGGGGGCGTTGTTCAGCCCCACGGGTGAGCGCAGCGAATGGCTGCGTATCAATGTGGCCTACGCCGCCGATCAACGCGCATTGACGCTGTTTCGCGCCATGGGCGCGGCAAGATCGACCTCGACCATTCTGAAAACGACGCACATGTAGCTTTTTGCCATTATTCCGGCGCCAGCGGCTTGTGCTCAGTGCCTCGGGGTTGCGAATCTCGCTGCTTGTAAACCTGGCCTATGGCATTTGCCATTGCAAGAGGATCAAGTGCAATGATTTCGGGCGTGCAACGACATTTCGCCAACCTCGGTATGGCAAAAAAACTCGGCTTGGGTTTTACCCTGGTACTGCTGCTGACGGCCCTGGTCGCGGCCATCGGTGTGTGGTCCCTGCAGACCATCGGCCAGCGCTTCGAAGGCCTCACGTCGATGTCCACGCTTAATAGCGACCTGCTCAAGGTGCGCTTGATCGAGCAGGACTATGCGCTGCACGCCGACCCCAAGGCCGTTGAGGCCCTGCATGCCAGTGTCGATGCGCTGCTGGCCCAGGCCGCGGGTCTCAAGGCTCGGTCCGCCAGCAACGAGCGGGTGATGGGCGACGTTGAGCAAGCCTTGGTCGCCTATCGCCAGGCATTCGATGAGTTCGTCGAGTTGACCCAGACCAAAGACCTCGCCCTGGAAATGGCCAGTTGGTCGGTGTCCAGCGTGGCCAATAACCTGGATGTGCTGCAAGCCGGGCTGGCGGATGACGGTGCCTACGGCCTCAAGGAAAGCCAAGGCAAGGAGGGCGCGGAGTTTATCGAGCAGGCAGGGCAAGTCAGCCAGGTGTCGCGGCTGATGTTGCAGGCCATGAACGAAGCACGGGTGCGCCTGGACCAGAGCCGCAGGGCAGACGCAGACGACGCCGGGCAGGGCAAGATCGAGCAAGCCGACCAGGCCCTGGCTGAAGTCGAGAGACTCAAAACCACGGTCAAGGACCCCGGCTACCAGACCGTACTCAATGAAGTCGCCGGGCATATCGCGTCGTTCAGTGACAAGCTCGGCGAATACACCGGGCTGCTGGCCCAGGAAAAAGTGGTCTACACGCAATTGCATGACCGCGCCGAGCAAGTGGTCAGCCGGGTCAACCAGGCGTATGCCGCCCAAGACCAGTCCATGCAAACCCAGTTGCAACACAGCACGCTGCTGATCATCGGTTCATCCGCCCTGGCACTGCTGGTGGGCTTGATCGCTGCATGGGTGATCACCCGCTTGATTGTTGCGCCGTTGCGCGCGGTGATCGCCGTGGCCCAGCAGATCGCCTCGGGTGACCTGAGTGGGCGCATGGAGGTCAGCCGGCGTGATGAAATCGGCCAGTTGATGCAGGCGATGCAGCAGATGGGCAACAGCTTGAGCCAGATGGTCAGTGGGTTGCAGGCGGGGATCGAACAGCTCGCCAGCTCCGCGCATTCGCTGTCCAGCGTCACCGAGCAAACCACTGCCGAAGTCAGCAGCCAGAAGGACGAAACCGAACAGGTCGCCACGGCGATGAACCAGATGACCGCCACGGTGCACGATGTGGCACGCAATGCCGAGCAGGCGGCCCAGGCCGCGCAGACCGCGGATGCCAAGGTTGATAGCGGCCAGCAGGTGGTGCGCATGAGCCTGCAGCGTATCGAACTGCTGGCCACATCCAGCAACAGTGCCAGCGCCAGCATCGAAAGCCTCAGTGCGCAAATCCAGAACATTGGTACCGTCTTGAGTGTGATCCAGAGTGTGGCCGAACAGACCAACTTGCTGGCCTTGAACGCTGCGATTGAGGCGGCGCGTGCCGGTGAGCAAGGGCGTGGCTTTGCGGTGGTGGCCGATGAGGTGCGGGCACTGGCCAAGCGCACCCAGCAATCGACCGAAGAAATCGAACGGCTGGTCAGCACCTTGCGCAGTGCGGCGCAGTCCTCGGTGCAGCAAATCCAGCAGAGTGGCGAGCTGGTGAAGCTGGCGGTCAGTGATGCGCTGGAGACCGAAGGGGCCCTGGGCAGCATTGCGGCGGCCGTTTCATTGATCCAGCAGATGAACCAACAGATCGCCGCCGCCGCCGAGGAGCAGAGCTCGGTGGCCGAAGAGATCAACCGCAGCGTTACCAGTATTCGGGCGAGTGCCGATCATTCGGCGTTGAGCATGCAAGACAATGCCGCCTCAAGCATCCAGTTGGCGCAGTTGGGCGCGCAACTCAAGGGCATGGTGGGGCATTTCCGCCTTTGATCGCAGCGAAGGCGCTGCGATCTGAGGGCAGGGCGATCAGGCGTGGTTGGCGAGGAAGGTCAGCAGCGCCTCGTTGACGAAATCCGGGTTCTCGCGACTGGAGATATGCCCGGCTTCGGGGATCAGGATCAGGCTGCAACCAATCAGTTCGGCCATTTCCTCGGACTCGGCCGGTGGCCGGGGTTTGTCCTGCTCGCCGCACATCACCAGGGTGGTGTCGGAGTCCAATCCAGGTAATTGCGCCAGGATGTCTTCGCGGCTGAAGATCAGGCGGCCCAGCGGCACGATACTGTCCAGCAAGCGTTCTTTGGGGAAGCTTTGCAGTGACTGGCGAAAATCCTGGTACAGCGCGGAATCGCGATCAATGTTCGGGCGGAAGAAGATCGGTGCGATCACATCCAGCAACGGTTCGGGGATTGCCCCGGCGTCTTCGATCATCTTGAACAGCGAGAAATAGTACTGGCGCGTTGCTTCGGGTTCGGCCCCGAGGTAGGTGTCCATCAGCACCACGCTGTTGATGCGCTCGGGAGCCAGCAGCGCCAGGCGTGCGCCCCACATGCCGCCGACCGAGAGGCCCACCAGGTTGGCCTGTGCGATGTCCAGGTGATCCAGCAGTGCCAGGGCCTGGCGCGCAAGATCATCCAGGGAATGGGTGAGTGCTAGCAACGGGCCGGACTCCCCGTGCCCCCACAATTCGGGGACGATTACGCGGTATTGCTGCGATAGCGCTTCAATCTGCGGCGCCCACATGTCGCTGGCCCATAGGTAACTCGAACCCAGTAGCACGACGGGGCCGGCGCCCTGGTCGATATAGTGCAGCGGTTGTCCATCAATCACGGCGACAGGCATAACAGGCCTCTAATTTCACGGAGTGAGGGGCACTTTTTTACGCTAGTCGGGAGCGGGGGGATAGGTGCACATTGATGGCATGTGATGATTTCACTGTGGGAGCTGGCCAGCGAGCCGATGCTCACCTACCTGACACCCCACAATCGAACTGTGGGAGCGGGCTTGCTCGCGAAAGCGGCGGGTCAGTCAACATCCATCTTTGCTGATCCGACGTCTTCGCAGGCAAGCCAGCTCCCACCTTTGATCTTCGTTGCTATGAACATTGCCTTCGCGTTGCCATCAATCGTAAATAGCTTTCTTCTTCCACTCGGCGTCAGCGTCAACAACTTTCAAGCCCTCGGTCAACTCGTTGACTTCGTCCTCGGCAGGCTGGCTGTTGGTCAGCACTGTGGAGTTGGCGCGCGCCAATTGGGATTCCAGCAGTTGCAACTGGGCGCTGTAGAGCACCGGCTCCGGCTGTTTGCGCAGGTACTGCACGCCGCGCTCGAACGCCAGGCGTGCCTGGCCGGGTTGGCCTTGCAGCAGGGCGTGCTGGCCGAGGTTGTTGAAAAACTCGATGTGCAGCAGCACCAGGATATGCCGGATTTCCTTGATCCAGTGCTTGGCCTCGTTGGTCGGCAGGAAGCCGTCCTGGGCGGCGCGGGTGACTTGGCCGTGCAGGGCTTCGAGCAGAAAGCGCACGTCCTTGGCCTTGGCTTCGGTCTGGATCGGCGCCGGCGGGTTGGCCACCGGAATCGACTCGCCTTGAGCGATCAGCGCATTCAGTTCGGTGATACGCGCCTTGAGTGGTGCGCTGGACTTGTTCAGGTTCAACAGGCGCTGGTTGACGTTCAGCTCCAGGCGAGCCAGCAACAGCTTGAGCGCTGGGGTCATCAGTTGGCCGGGGAAGGTCTCGGTGATTTCACCGCAGCGACGCAGCCGATCGTTAAGCTCGATCTCGGTGCGCTTCTTTTCCAGCTTGTTGTTTTCCACCACGTGGTTCATGTAGCCAATGGCGATCAGTATTACGATCCCGGCTATTACCAGCAGGGTGATCATGAGTGGTGTCACCGGTGTGACCTCTTTAATAGGGTGTGCTGTGGAGTGTAGTGACTGGGTCATCCGGCGGATAGGACCGATCGACCAGTTGCCCAGGTGATTTCTTCTATATAGGTAGGCGCTGCCTGAATGGATGCACATTGCCATCATTTGCCTGGGTGAACTATAGCGCCTTGTCGAACGCCAGAATATAGGCGCCAAGGCTCGGACGGTACCAATGCCCGCGAAGGCCGTGAAACCATGGCGAAGTCATTGATTTAAATAAATTTATCCTTGGGGGTTGACGATCTTTCAATCCATCCATAGAATGCGCGCCACTTACAGCGTAAAGCACACAGCGAAACGCGGTAGGGAGTGAATGTTGTACGTGTGTCCCCTTCGTCTAGTGGCCTAGGACACCGCCCTTTCACGGCGGTAACAGGGGTTCGAGTCCCCTAGGGGACGCCATATGCGGGAATAGCTCAGTTGGTAGAGCACGACCTTGCCAAGGTCGGGGTCGCGAGTTCGAGTCTCGTTTCCCGCTCCAATTTACAAGCAGTGTGGCCCTCGGGCGGCATTGAGTGAAACCAGGACCAAGTCTTCGGACGAGGCCTCTGGGCACTGGAACACACACCATGTGTTTCAGTAGCGTGTCCCCTTCGTCTAGTGGCCTAGGACACCGCCCTTTCACGGCGGTAACAGGGGTTCGAGTCCCCTAGGGGACGCCATTTGCGGGAATAGCTCAGTTGGTAGAGCACGACCTTGCCAAGGTCGGGGTCGCGAGTTCGAGTCTCGTTTCCCGCTCCATATTTAACGAAAACGCCGATCAGTGATGATCGGCGTTTTTGTTTGTGCGCAATTTACCCCGCCAGCGCACCGCCCCCCTTCAAAGCGTCGATGTAATCTCCTGCCGTGGCATAAAAAACCGCGCAAACAGCTCCGACTGAGATTTGATATTCAGCTTGCTGTAGATATTGCGGCGGTGAACCTTGATGGTTTCCGTCGACAGCGAGAGCTTGCCGGCGATCTCTTTGTTGGAGAACCCACTGAGCAGTAACTTGAGCACGTCTTTTTCACGCGTCGTTACGTGTGTTTCCAACTGAGTAAGTGCCTCGGCCCATGGGGTCGGCTCGGCGAGGTTTTTTGCCGGGTCAGTTTCAAAGCCCATGCGTTGATGCATCATTGCCGTTACCCACGGCTTGATCATGTCCAATACCGTTATCTGCGCCTGGGTGAAGCGCAGGTTGCTGCCAAATGACATGCACAACGTTCTGTCGGCATCGAGCCGTACGTTGTATTGCGCCTCATCGACCGAGATGTACTGCGCAAAATATTGTTGGTAGTACTCGGTTTCCCGGAAGTGTTCCGGCGCAATATCGAGCAGATGGAAGAACCCGCTCTGCGGGTTTTCTCGATCAGCGATATAGAACGGGTCCAGCAGATACAGGCCTTTCACATAGCGATGAATAAAGGCGTCGATTTCTTCGCTGTCGGCCACCTCGGGCAGGCTGATCACACGTACTGCGTGGTCGCCGAAAACCAGCACCACCCAATTGTCTATCTGCACATATTCATTCAGTACCCGAATCAACGAACTCCAGAACTCCGGGCGATTGAGCTGCATGATCAGTTTTCCAACCGATCGGTGCCAAGCCAGGCTATGAAGGTCAAGCGACATGTTCTACCCCTTTAGGGTTAGGGCTTTGCAGGCCAGAGCTAAGTACTTGTAGGTATTTACTATTCGTCGAGGCTCGGTATATTCACCCCCAGCTTACGATAGCCATGAAGGCGCGTCGTGTGGACAGGGATAGTCATATGAGTCGAGCACACTTGCGAGCTATTTTTTTAGCTTCGTTTATGGGCGCTGTAATCAGCACGCCCGCAGCCGCCGCTGAAAATTCGGTGTATCTGTATAACTGGTTCGGCTTTCTTGAGCCGCAGACGCCCAAGCAATTCCAGCAGGAGAGCGGCATCAAGCTGCATATGGATGCCTTCGACAGCGCCGAAACCATGCAAAGCAAGGTCATGGCTGGGCGCACCGGTTATGACCTGGTGGTGGCCACCTCCAATGTATTGCCCGGCTTGATCAAGGCCGGTGTGCTGCAGCCGTTGGATCGTGCGCAGTTGAGTAATCTGTCGCACATCGACCCTGACATCCTGTCCCTGCTGGCGGTCAATGACCCCGGTAACCGCTACGCCGTGCCCTATGTCTGGGGTACCACCGGCATTGGCTACGACGTGGATAAGGTCAAGGCGGCACTCGGTGATGACGCGCCGGTGGACAGCTGGGACCTGATCTTCAAAGAAGAAAACATCAGCAAGCTCAAGTCTTGTGGCGTGGCCATGCTCGACTCGCCCAGCGAGATCATTTCCATTGCCTTGCACTACCTGGGGCTGCCCAGTAACAGCACTGACCCAGAGGATTACCAGAAGGCCCAGGCGCTGTTGTTGAAAATCCGTCCCTATGTACTCTATTTCGACTCGTCGAGAATCGACACCGACCTGGCAGACGGCAATATCTGTGCGGTCGTCGGCTGGGCCAATGGTGCACTGGCGGCGCAGGCGATTAATGAAAAGTCCAACAGTGGCCGCAAGATTGCCTACAGCCTGCCGCGGGAAGGGGCGTTGGTCTGGTCTGAAAACTGGGTGTTGCTCAAGGACGCTCGCCACCCAAAGGCCGCTCTGGAATTCATCAACTACATGCTGCGGCCACAGGTGATAGCCAAGACGTCCAACTACATGCTCTATCCCAACGCCAACAAAGATGCCACGAAGTTTGTCGAGCAGAAGTTGCGGGATAACCCTTGGATCTATCCCGATAAAAAGACCATGGCGACATTGGTTCCGCTTGAGCCCTTGCCGCTGAAGGCCGAGCGTATTCGCACGCGGGTCTGGACCAAGGTTAAAAGCGGTACGTGATGGGGATGGGGCCGGGGAGGGAGACAGCATGCGCCAGGGCGGTGATCAGCGCTACTTAGAGTCAGACGACTACAAGGCCTACAAAGAGATTGAAGAGCAGATCGGCCTGTGTACGCCAGAGCAGGCCTGGGCCATGTATTACGTTTCGACGGGCATGGTGCGGGAAAACATTACCCTGGCGGTGATGGAGCACATTGGCCGGGGTAATCGAGCTTTGTTGCTTGAGTTTCCCGACCTGGTGCGAGTTGCCGGGCGTGACGCTGAGCCGGGTGCGCTCGCCTCCAACTGGCCTTTGCTGCGCAGGCGTCGTCGATAACTCTGCTGGGTGTACCTCTCGACGGGCGATACGCAACATCGATACGAAGCTGAACCCGTGACGGCCCGATAGCCGACGCTGATCTAACTGACACCCCGTGATCCAAATGTGGGAGCTGGCTTGCCTGCGAAGACGGCCTGCCAGCCGACGCCTATCTCCCTGACACCCCGCGATCAAACTGTGGGAGCGGGCTTGCTCGCGAAGGCGGCCTGGCAGGCGACACAGTTGGATTGTGTACATATCCATTGCTGCGGTAACGGCCACTTAGGGTTCCGCCCTGACGGCGGCTCACTTTTGAAAAGCGCAAAAGTAAGCAAAACGCTCTTGCCCCACCACTCGGCACCTCGCTTGGGCTCGGTGTGCCCGAACGCAGGCTTGAATCCGTGGGCCGCCGCCACGCGCCATCCATGGCGCGGGGCGGCTAACCCGGCGTCCTGCCGGGTTACCCACGAATTCAAGCCTGCGTTCGGCCAGCGTGGTTTAACGGGGCGCCTGAGATCAAAAGCAGATCAAGAGCAAGATCAAGAGCGGCTCGCTTCGCATCGTGGTTACCGTCGGGTACTTCGGCTTATAGAGTTGTATCGATACTTATCCCTATGGGGAGGTGCAGCTCAGTTGTAGGTTATTATTGTGAGGCTTGTAGGGAAAGTCTGCATTTTTTGTAGGGTCGATGCCTTTTCGCCCTGTGTTCTCTACTCTGGCCACCCATTCTCCCTGCCCACTTCAGAGAACTGACCGGATGCTTCAACTCGATTTTTATTCAACCCTCGTTGCCGCTTCACTGGTGCTATTGCTGGGACGCGGGCTTGTGGCCCGTATCGGCTTTTTGCGTACTTACAATATTCCTGAACCGGTAGCCGGTGGCCTGCTGGTCGCCATGCTGCTCCTGGCGTTGCGCGGGTTTGCCGATATCGAAGTACGCTTCGATCCTTCATTGCAAACCCCCTTGATGCTGGCGTTCTTTGCCACGATCGGTTTGAACGCCGATTTTGCCAGCCTGAAGAAAGGCGGACGTATCCTGGCGGTGTTTTTGCTGGTGGTAACGGGCTTGCTGGTGGTGCAAAACGCCATGGGTATCGCGCTGGCGTCGGCGCTCGGGCTTGACCCATTGATGGGCTTGCTGGCGGGTTCGGTGACCTTGTCCGGTGGGCATGGCACCGGCGCGGCCTGGGGGGCGGTGTTCAGTGAGCAGTATGGCGTGGCTTCGGCGTCTGAATTGGCGATTGCTTCGGCGACCTTTGGCCTGGTGCTTGGAGGCCTGATCGGCGGGCCTGTGGCGCGTTTTCTGATCAAGCGGGTCGAGGTGCCAGGTATTGGGCAACCGCAATCGAGCCTGGCCAAGGGGTTTGAACAGCCGAATGAAGAGCGCCTGATCACGGCGTTTTCGTTTGTCGAGACCCTGGCATTGGTCGCGATCAGCCTACAGGGCGGCAACTTGCTGAATGCCGCCATCCAAGGCACCGCTTTCGAATTGCCGACGTTCGTGTGTGTACTGTTCGTGGGTGTGGTACTGCGCAATGGGCTGTCGATGCTCGGCTGGCATCAGGTGTTCGAGCGCGAAGTCTCGGTGCTGGGCAATGTCAGTTTGTCGTTGTTCCTGGCGATGGCGCTGATGTCACTCAAGCTCTGGGACCTGGCGGCACTGGCCTTGCCGATCGTCATTCTGCTGGCCGCGCAGGCATTGCTGATGGCGCTGTTCGCGATTTTCGTGACGTTCCGGGTGATGGGCCGCAACTATGATGCGGCGGTACTGGCGGCGGGCCATTGCGGCTTCGGGCTTGGCGCAACGCCCACGGCGATTGCCAATATGCAGGCGGTGACGCAACGCTTCGGGCCTTCGCAGATCGCGTTTCTGGTGGTGCCGATGGTGGGCGCGTTCTTCATCGATATCGCTAACGCCGTGGTGATCAAGTTGTACCTGGCGCTGCCTTTCCTGGGGGCTGCTGGGTAAGTTTTTCAGTGCCTGCCCCCGGTGTTCATCGCTTGGGCCAGGCGCTGCGTGGCTTGCTGGATTTCGTCCCGGTCGAGGGAGGCAAAGCCCAGGCGCAGCGCGTTTACCGGCTGGTCGTTGGGTGAAAACTGACGACCGCTGCGCACCACGACGCCGTGATCCAATGCGGCGCTTGCCAACTTATCGACGTCTATGTCTTCCTCGAAACGTACCCATAACGCCAAGCCCCCCTCGGGCTCGCGCACCTGTATGCGAGCGCCAAACGCCTGGTCCAGGCAGCTTCGCAGCACGGATCGGCGCGCCCGATATTCTTTCGACACGCGGCGCAAATGCTTCTTCAACTCCCCGTCATTGATCAGGTCTGCCAGCATAGCTTGAGCGACCGCATCGGCATCGCCCAGCATCAGCGCGGCATTGCGCTGCAGGGCTTCAACCACTGAGGTGGGCGCGACGATATAGCTGCAGCGGAACGTCGAGCCTAGCACTTTGGACAACGAGCCGATGTAAATCACATGGCGTTGGGCACGGTCACTGGCCAGCGGCAGGTAAGGGCGACCACTGAAATGATATTCGTGGTCGTAGTCCTCTTCGATAATGCAGAAGTCATGCTGCGCGGCCAGCGCCAGCAAGTGCTGCCGGCGTGCGGCATGCAGGCTCACGGTGGTGGGGAACTGGTGATGGGGCGTGAGGTAGATCATGCGCACATTGTGCTCACGGCATAAGCGCTCGACCTGATCGGTGCGGCAGCCTTCATCGTCGATGTCGACCGTGACCAACTGCGCGCCGAGCTTGCGGAAAATTTCCCATGCCGGTGGGTAGCTCAGGCGCTCCACCAGTACCACGTCGCCGGGCTTGAGCAGCAGGCTGGCGCTCAGGTACAGGGACATCTGGGTGCCCTGGGTCAGGCAGATATTTTCGGCAGTGACCGTCAGGCCACGGTTGTTGCGCAGCATCTCGGCCAAGGCGCAGCGCAGGTGATAGCCGGTGCCTTCGCTGCCGTAGCGCACGGTATTGGAGGCGAAGCTGTTGCGCAGTGCGTGGCGATAGTAACGGTGCAAAACGGCCTGGGGCAGCAGGCGGTGGTCGCTGGTGCCGTTGTCGAAAAACAGCGCATCGCGCCGATGCTGTAGAGCGACCACTTGGGCGTTATGGGTGAAATAGGGTACCAGCGGTTGCTCCAGCAACGGCGGCGCGAAAGACGGTTGCGTAACGCTGGGCAGTTGTTTGGGTGTCAGCTGCGCATTGACGAAGGTGCCACGGCGCGGCTCGCTGACCAGCCAGCCCTTGGTCATGGCTTCTTCGTAGGCCAGGATCACCGTCTTGCGGTTGACGTCGAGCAACTGCGCCATTTCCCGCGTGCCTGGCAGCAATGTCCCAGGTGGCAGGCGGCCCTCGAGGATGGCACTGACCAAGCCTTCGGCAATCTTGCGGTAGGACGCTTGGTGGGTGCCTTCTTCAAGCCGCAGCAAGGGGCGCCATTTGCGCATCTGGACCATCTGAAGTATCCAAATCTGGAGGTTTTAATGGGCCTAGTCTAGCGCAACAATCAGGCCTCACTTAGCCCGAGGTTGTTATGAATACACGCCATGTCATCGAACTGTCGCCCTCGGGGAAAACCTTTGAGGCGGGCGACGAACTGTTGCTCGACGCCATGCTCGCCAGTGGCCTGGCCGTGCCGTTCTCCTGTCGGCGTGGTGCCTGCGGTTCGTGCAAGGTGGTGGTGGCCGAAGGTGAATACCGGGCCAAGCGCCTGGCGCCGGGTGCGCCGGCACCTTCTTATCCTTTGGCCGCCAATGAAATGTTGTTATGCCAGAGCCACGCCTGTGGCGACATGCGCCTGCATATTCCCGGCTGGTCGCTGGATACGCCCGCGCTGGGAGTGGCGGCGCAGGTTCACAGCAAGCGTGCGCTGGGCCCCGATGTGATCGAGTTGGTATTGATGCCCGAAACCCCTTTGGCGGTGCGGGCTGGCCAATACATTAAGTTCCACCTGGCGGACGGTGACACGCGCTGCTTCTCGATTGGCAACCTGCCCGACGAGGACGATGGGCGGTTGGTCTTCCAGATTCGCAGGGTGAGTGGCGGTTACTTTTCCGAGGGTATCCTAGGTGGCCTCGCCGTTGGTGAGCGTCTGCACGTGGAAGGGCCGTTTGGTGCCTGTACCTGGCAGGATGATGAGACGGCGCCCGTGGTGTTATTTGCCACGGGCACTGGTTATGCGGGCATCAAGCCTATCCTGCTGACCGCGCTCAAGCGCGATGTCGAAGTGACGTTGTATTGGGGCGGCGCGCAATCGGCGGATTTTTATGACAGCGCCTTCCTCGACGACTTGATGGTTGAGTATCCGCGTTTTCGCTGGCATCCCGTGCGGTCCTCCGAGGGCAGAGTGCAAGAGGTTGCAATGAGTCATGGGCATCAGTGGGAACAGGCCCAGGTCTATGCGTGCGGCAACGCTGCAATGCTCGGCCAGGTGCGGGCCCATTGCCTTGAAGCGGGGTTGCCGAGCCACCGGTTTATCGCGGAGGCGTTTGTTGCCAGTGGTCGGTCAAGTGCGGAAACGGTTTCCCTGTCGTTCGACCCGGTCTGGGAGAAAGTCGGCCCGCGCTATTCCCTGGACGGCATGCTGGCAGCGCGGGAAAAATCCATACGTGCCCTGGCGGCGATTGCCAGCCAGTTGACAGTTGGCATGACTACCGGTGAGGCCCTTGAGATGGCGGCGAGGCAACTGCAGGCCATGGGCGCTTCGCACACTTGGCATCCGACCTACATTCGTTTTGGCGCCGACACCGTTCGCCCACCGCGCGAGGGCATAGATCGTCAGCGCAGGCTGCAGGCTGATGACATTGCCGTGGTCGATCTTGGCCCGGTATGGGATGGCTACGAAGGGGACTATGGCGATACGTTTGTGTTTGGCGATGGGCCTTTGCATAAGGCCTGTACAACGGCCTTGCATGAAGTCTTCGATGAAACGCGCCAAGCGTGGCTGCGTGGCCTGACCGGGCGTGAACTCTACGACTTTGCCGAGCAGAGCGCTGCGTCAAAGGGCTGGAGACTGGCACGCAACCTGGCAGGGCATCGCCTTGCGGATTTTCCCCATGCATTGTTCGAAAGCAAAGAGTTGGCTGACCTGGAGATCTCGCCCAGTGAAATGGCCTGGGTATTGGAGATCCAGCTGTGCCATCCCACTGAGCCGGTCGGTGGATTCTTTGAGGATATGCTGATGGTGCAAGGCTGAATTGCGCATACACCGCCGATCCCCTGTGGGAGCTGTCGAGCTTTAGCGAGGCTGCGAAAGCGGTGCTCCAGGCGCTGAAAAAGTTGCCTGTACCGCCGCCTTCGCAGCCTCGCTGGGGCTCGACAGCTCCCACATTTGGGCTGTGGTGTTGTTGGGAGTTGTGCTTGGCGCGATGGCCCTGCGAACCGAGATCAACCCAGCACAGCGAATCCCCTGTGGGAGCTGTCGAGCTTTAGCGAGGCTGCGAAAGCGGTGCTCCAGGCGCTGAAAAAGTTGCCTGTACCGCCGCCTTCGCAGCCTCGCTGGGGCTCGACAGCTCCCACATTTGGGCTGTGGTGTTGTTGGGAGTTGTGCTTGGCGCGATGGCCCTGCGAACCGAGATCAACCCAGCACAGCGAATCCCCTGTGGGAGCTGTCGAGCTTTAGCGAGGCTGCGAAAGCGGTGGGTCAGGCGCTGAAGATTCTGCCTGTACCGCCGCCCTCGCAGCCTCGCTGGGGCTTCAACTGGGTCAGAGCTTCGGCAACTGCCCGACGCGGCCCATCATTTCGGTGACGATCTGCAGGTCCAGCAAGAACTGCTCAACCGTCTTGAACTCACTGTCAGTGTGCCCGGTGTACTTCTCTTCCGGGCGCGCCAGGCCAAATTGCACGCCGTTGGGCAGGTCATGCACGGAGGTTGCGCCGGCCGAGGTGCCGAACTTGTGTGCCATCCCCAGGTTTTCCGTGGCCACCGCCAACAAGGCCTTGACCCATTCACCTTCCGGGTTGCGGTACATCGGGGTGTCGAGCGAGTAAGTGAAGCTCACGTTGACCTTGGCGTTCTTGTCCCAGGCGTTCAGCTTCTGCTCGATTTGCGCCTTGAGCGCCTCCGGGGTTTTACCTTTCGGCGCGCGCAGGTTCACGGCCAGTTTGAAGGCTTTGTCATCCTGGCCCACAAACGTCAGCGAGGTGGTCAGCGGGCCCATGAAATCATCTGCGTAGCCCACGCCCAATTTGCCACCCAGGTAATCCAGGCCCCAGTTGTCGGCGGCATACCGCGCAGCATCGGTGATGTGGTTGTGCTTGAGGGCGACCTTGCCATCGAGGCTGTGGATCAGCTCCAGCATACGCGCCACCGGGTTGACTCCGGTTTCGGGCTCGGAGGAGTGCGCGGACACGCCGGTCACCGTGAGTTTGACGTCTTTGCCATCGACCATGGATGTCACTTGAAAATTGCCACCGTTGCGCTTGGCATAGTCGGCACCGGCCTGTTGCAGGCTGGCGGCCAGTTCGGCGGGTGCATCGCTGACCAGCGTGGCCACCGAGGCCGATGGGATCTGGTTGTTCGCCTTGCCGCCGGTCATCGCGATGATCTCTGCGCCTTTGCCTTCGCCTTTGCGCACCGGGAAGGCGGCCATGACCGTCCCCGAGCCTTTCTCGGCGATCACCACCGGGTAACCGCCATCCAGCGCTAGGTTGTATTGCGGCACGGAATTGCGTTCGAAGTAGTAAGGAATGGCATCACCAGCCGTTTCTTCAGTGGTGTCCACCAGCAGCTTGAACGTGCGCGCCAGTGGCAGCTTTTCTTCCTTGATCACTTTCATGGCGTACATCGTCACCACGATGCCGTTCTTGTCATCCTCGGTACCACGGCCATACATGCGGTCGCCGATCAGCGTGACCTTGAACGGGTCGAGTTTGGTACCGTCTTGCAGCACCCAGTTTTCCGGAGTCACCGGCACCACATCGGCGTGGGCATGCACACCCACGACTTCATCACCGCTGCCTTCCAAGGAGATTTCGTACACGCGGTTATCGACGTTACGGAAGTTCAGGTTGAAGGACTTGGCCAGGGCCTCGATCTTCGCGGCGATCTTGAGGAATTCCGGGTTTTTGTACTGTGGCAGGCCGTCTACGTTGAACGTAGGGATCTCCACCAGTTCACGCAGGGTTTCGAGCGCGGCTTTGCCATATTTCAGGCGGGTGTAAATGCCCAGCAGGCGATTGATCTCGTTCTGCTGCTCGGCGTTCAGGGTTTTGTTGCCCAGAAACGCGTTGATAGCCGGGCCAGTGTCAGCGGTTTTACCCAGTTCGCCCTTAGCCAGGGTACCGAGGAAGCTGCGGAAATCGGTGACCGAGGTCTCGCTGAAGTGCTTCAGGATTGCCGTGCTTTGGTCTGCAGTGATGTTAGCGGAGGCAGGCGTGGCGACTGCCGAAAGGCTCGCGGCGAACAAGGTGGCAGCCACCAGTTTTTTCAGTGGAAAGTGCATGGTTAAAGGCATTCCTTTGCAGGTAGTGAGTAGGAGGTTTCTGACGGAAGAGTCAGAAACATTTCCACACACTACCATTACTCAGGTGCCCAAGGTCAATGCTGGCCAGGGTGGGGCGCGGGATACGCCTCCGTCACGCTCAAGGCTCTAGCGTAAGGCCCATCCCACAGTTGTTCATGCAATTGGCCTACGCGCTTGGCCATCGCCTCACTGCGCATCACCACCTCCAGATTGCGCGAATTATCCAGGTAACCACCCAACCAGTTGCTGGTGCCGACCCACGCCACCTGGCCATCGATCTCCATGGTTTTGCTATGGATCACCCGCGCATATGGGATAAAGCCCTGCTTGGCTTCGGGCAGGGTGACGATCTTGATTTCGACATTGGGCAGCACCGCCAGGCTCTTGAGATAGGGCAGCTCCAGTGGGTCGGTATTCCAGTTGGACACCATCAGTTTGATCGACACGCCACGGGCAGCGGCAGCGCGCACGGCGTTGTCGATCACCGCGTAGTACGGCCGGGTTCGATCCGGCCCGTAGGACAGCGGCGCGTAGTCGAGCAACTGCACGCGCACCTCTTTTTTGGCTTCGCCCAGCAGGCGCGGCAGTTCCAGCTGTGAGTCGCCCACGCCGGGCGGGTTGTAGCGTTGCGGGCTGGCCACCAGATAGTTGCCGGTACGCGTGGGCTCCTGGCCGCTGGCGGGTAGCGGCACCGGTTGTTTATCGGCGAGCGCGGCCTGGGCTTGCCAGTCTTGCTCGAAGATCGCCTGCACCTGGCTTACCACCGTTTCGTCAGTGATCCGCAGCCCGGTTTCGTGGATATGCTCCAGGGCGCGCCAGTCGAAATTCTGACTGCCGACAAACGCCTGCTTGCCATCCATCAGCAGGTACTTGGCGTGGATGATGCCGCCGCTCAGTTGCCCGTAGGGCAGCACGCGCAAGGTCAGGTTGGGAATGGCGCGCAAGCGTTCCAGGGTGGCGGCGTCCGAGAGCTTGATGCCTTTTTCTTCGAGCAGGAAACGAATCTTCACGCCGCGTTTGCCGGCGGCTTCCAGGTGTTCAAGCACCGTGTTCATCACCGAGCCAGGGTGGTCCGCGGCGTAGAACTGGCCGATATCAATGCGGCTTTTGGCGCCGTCGAACAGCTCGATCCATACCGGGCCTGGCTGGCGCAAGTCGTCGGTGCCCAGGGCGGTGTCCACGGGTACGGTGTGCACCAGTTCAAAGCCTGGAATGGAAAAGTCCGCCTGGGCCAGCGGACTGAGGAGCAAGCCGGTCAGGCCGGCGATACGCAACTTTATCGAAAGGGACATAAGCGTCTCATCGCACCAGAGGAAAAGGCGAGCGCCCAAGGCGCCCGCCCTGCAGGTCAGGCTGTGCGGCTGTGCAGCGGGGTGGGCACGCGATGGGTCACTTCATCCTGTGCGCGGGCGCCGGTGGCGGCGCGAATCAACAGGATCTTCAACTGGTCGTTGATACGCTCCAGGCTGTCCTGAAAGAAGTTGTGGAACACCACGCAGAACAGCGCGATGGCGATACCTAATCCCGTGGCAAACAAGGCCGTCCCGATACCACCGGAAATCTGCCCTGGGTCCGACACGCCCGCGGTGGCCAGTGCCTTGAAGGTGTCGATGATGCCGAGAATGGTACCCAGCAGGCCCAGCAGCGGGGCGGCGGTGGTGATGGTCTCGATGATCCAGAGGCTGCGGGCCAGTGGGGCGCGGGTCTTCAGGTACTGGGTGTCGATTTCGTCGTCCAGGTCCTTGCGCGAACCGTGGGTCGCCTTTTGGGCCAGCACCGGCAAGATCATGTTCAGCGGCAGGCTGTCGCGACGGGTCAGGTTCTGCGGCAAGTCACGCTCGCTGTGCACGTTGGCGCCCAGGGCATCGATCAACGCGCGAGCCTGGCGGCGCACGTAGGCAAAGTAGATACCGCGTTCGATGGCGATGAAGATCGCAATGGCCATCGCCGCGTACATCACATAGAAGGTGACGTCGTGGAGCAGGTTCATATCCATGATGGTGTTCCTCTTGGGGTGAGTCTTAGAAATTCGCTTCCAGCGAAACCGTGACGGTACGGTCCAGGCCGACGATGTACGCAGGGTCCCCATCGCGGAAACCGCTGTAGCTGGCCGCGTTGGTCTTGGTGGTGTACACGCCGTCCAGGTATTTCTTGTCGAACAGGTTGTCGACGTTCAGGCGCAGGGTCGCGTCCTTGACCACCTTCTTGTCCACCGGCAGGTAAATACCGGCGCCGAGGTTGAACACGGTGCGCCCGGAAATCGCCTCGTCGTTGGTCAGGTCGCCGTAGAGCTTGCTGGTGTACTTGCCGCCGAAGGTGCCGTAGAAGCGCCCGTCGTCATAGCCGATGTTGGCCGCCAGCATGTTCTTGGGCACGTTGGCGAACTGCTTGCCGCTGGTGGGCAGCACGATGGGTTTGCCGGCGTTGTAGACGGTCAGGTCATCCTGCTGCTCGGCCTTGGTGTAGGTGTAGGAGGTGTAGTAATTGAAGTGGTGGGGCAACTGTCCGCTCCACTCCAGTTCCAGGCCTTTGTTGACCACGGAGCCGGCGTTGATGTCGGCAAAGTCGCCGTTGATGTCCCGGGACGACACCTGGCGGTTCTTGAAGTCCATGTAGAACAGGGTGGCGGCCAGGCTCATGTCGTCGCCGCTGTAGCGCCAGCCCAGTTCATGGTTCCAGCTGGTTTCCGGCTCGGCGTCGATCGAGCCGGCGCCTTTGTCGTAGAGCACGTAGTTCTGCGGCACGCGCATGTTGCGCGACAGGCTGTAGAACAACTGGTCACGCTCGTCCAGCTGGTATTTCAGCCCCGCGTTGGGCAGCAGTTTGTTGTAGGTCTGGTTACGTTTTTCCGGGCGTTCGTTGAGGCTGCCGTGGTTGGTGCCTTCACGCTCGACGTTCATGTAGGCCAGGCCTGCGATGAAGGTCCAGTCCGGGTTGATGTACCACGTGTCCTGGGCCCAGACCTTTTGCGCCGGCGTCACGGTGAAACGGTCGCGACCCTGCACGGTGTTGCCGTTGGCATCGACGATGGCGCTGTTGGAGTCCGGCCAGGTGTCCACTGGCTTACCGTTGCTCTTGAGCGGAATGAATGGCTGGGTCTGGCTCTGGCGTGCGCGCTCGTACCAGTAGCCGAATGGCAGGCTGTGGTCGCCCAGGTCCCAGGTCAGCTTGGTGGTGATGCCCGGACGCCAGGTTTGCGTGCGTGAAGGGCGGTAGTACACGCCGCTGTTGGGTGTGCCGTCGGCGTTGTATTGGGCGGCGGTGGGCAGGTTGCCGAGGTCGAACACACCGCCCTGGTTGGAGCCACGGTTGAGGGCATAGCTGGATGAACCGACGCCGCTGCCATTGCCCCAGTAGTAATACGGGATCACCGACAGCGCCAGGTTGTCGGCCAGTTTGAACTGGGTGTTGAGCACGGCGGTGAAGGTCTGGAACGGGTTCTGCGCCAGGGCGTAGTAGCTGTTGTACTTGCCGTTGCTGCCCACGCTCGGCGTGGCCGGGTAGGGATCGTACTTGCGGCCGTTCTGCTGGAACTGCGCCTTGGTCAACTGGCTATAACTGTTGTTGTCCTGCTCGTGGTACTTGAGGATCAGGTTGGCGGTGTTGCCATTGCCGGCGTCGAAAAAGCTGTTCCACTCCACCTTGTCCGCGCGTACCGCACCCGAACCGCGCCACATTTCACCTTCGGTATGGGACACCGACAGCCAGTTGCTCAGGCCGTTGATTTCGCCGGTATTGAGGCGGGCAAAGGTCTTGCGCGTGGCATTGCTGCCGACGACCTGTTTGACGAAGGCGCCGGTTTCCTGGGTCGGGCGAATGGTCACGATGCCAATGTTGCCGCCGCTGGAACCAATGTGCGGGCCGTCGGATTCCGCGGCGCCCTGGGTGACGAAGATCTGGTCGATGTTTTCCGGGTCGCCCAGCAGGTTGGAATACAGCGCGTAGTTGCCCGAATCGTTGATCGGCATGCCGTCCACCGACATGCCCACCTGGTCGGAGTTCATGCCGCGCATGGTGAAGCGAAAGCCCGACAGGCCGGTGTTGTCTTCACTGGAGATGTTCAAGCCCGGGGTGTACTTGAGCTTGTCGATGGCATTGCCCGTGGCCGCCTGTTTATCCAGTGCTTCCTTGGTCACCGTGGAGCGGCCCTTGATGCTTTCCTCCGGCACCATGTAACCGCCCCCCGCGGTCGCCTTGCCTTGTACGCCAATGGTGCCGACGTCACTGTCGCTGGTCTCTGCCATGACCATTCCCTGGGTCATGCTGGTCGCGGCAACGAGTGCCAGATGAATACGGGTGAACTTCATCACTGTCGTCCTGGTGTCGGGTGCTTATTGCACGCTGTAGTTGAAGGTGGCGGTGAAGCGCTGCTCATTGCGCCCCCCGAAGGCTTGCTCGGGGAACGGCTTGACTTGCTTGATGCGACGCAAGCTGTTGGTGGCGGCCCGGTTGAGCAACATGCTCGAGGCCTGGGTTTGTAGGCCTGAGTCGAGGACGCGGCCCTGACGGTCTACCAGCAGCCACACCACCACCTCGCCGCTCGGGCGTTCGAGGGAGGCCTGGCGCCCGGTGGGGTACTGCTTGTAGGTGTCCAGTTCGTTGCGCAAGCCTTTGAGGTAACCGCTTTCCAGGGCCTGACCATCGACCTTCGGTGGCGCCGGTGGAGCAGGCGTCGGTGCCGCTTGGGCCACGGCGGCCGGGGCTGGCTTGGCGGCCACCGGTGGCGGCGTTGGCGCAGGCTTGGCGACCACGGGCGCAGGCTTGGGCACAGGTTTTGGCTTGGGCTTGGGTTCGGGTTTTGGCAGCGGCTTGGGCGGTGGCGGCGGGGGAGCAGGCTCGGCCTCTTCCTCTTCGATCACCGGCGGTGGCGGTTCTTGCTCCACCACCGGTTCAGGGACCCCTTCCGGTTCCGGCTCGACCAAGGCCAATTCGACCGCCGACTCGTCATACACCGGCTCGACTTTCAACGTCTGGGACTGGATACCCAGTGCAATCAGCACCAGGGCGATCAGGGCCGGGACACTGCCCAGCAACTGACGCGCACGAAACAGAACGTACATGGTCAGGACTTACGCGTAGCAATGGACACGGAGGTGAAGCCACCCAGGCGCAGGGTGTCCATCACTTCCACCAGGCGCGAAACCTCCACGCCTTTGTCGCTGTTGACGATGATCGTCGACTTGGTATCGGGCTTTTCGGCCGCCTTCAGCGCCGGCACCAGAGCATCCACCGTCAGGTCCTTGCCGTCCAGTTGCAACTGGCCTTCCAGGCCCAGGGTGAGGATGAATTTGTTCTGCGGCTTGAGCTGCTGCGAACTGCTGGCGCTGGGCAATTGGGTCTTCATGCCGAGCGCGGGAATCACGTTCAGGCTCACCAGTACGAAAAACACCAGCAGGAACATCATCACGTCGATCATTGGGATCAGCTCGATGTGCGCCTTGCGTTTCTTGGGTTCGTCCCAGGTTCTCATTCCGTTACCCCGTCATTGAATTAGGGGCAAAACGCTAACAGCCAAAAATGACCGATTGGTTAACTTTAATTGACCGTTTAGAGGCTCTAGGATGCGTCTTTTTAGAAAACTAACCGGTCAGTTTTCGGGCGTAATGAAACTGACACTCGGGGCATCCAAGCTTGAGAAATTTATCTTGAGAGTCGGCTCCCATGCCTACCGCACTGCCTCAATTGACGACCCCGCGACTGTTGTTGCGCGCACTGCAAATGCACCAGGCGCAGGTGCTTTTCACGCTTGCCAACGGGCCGAAAATTGCCGACAACACGGCGAACATTCCGTCGCCCTACACCCTGGAAACCGCCCAGGATTTTATTGCCGGGATCGCTGACAAGTACCGCAACGGTGAGCTGCTGAACCTGGGGGTGCATGTGCGCGGCACCGACGAATTGGTCGGCATGGTCAGCCTGCGTATCAACGCTCGGCATCACTATGGGCACTTGGGTGGCTGGGTGGCAGCGCACTGCCGTAACCAGGGGTATGCGGCTGAAGCGGCGAGCGCGGTGATGGACTTCGGTTTCGACGCGCTAGGCTTGCAGCGCGTGGGCAGCCAGTGTTTCGCGCGCAACAAGGAATCGGCGCGGGTCATGGAGAAGATCGGCCTGCGCTATGAAGGCTGCATGCGCCAGGCGTTTTTAAAGAACGGCGTGTATGAGGACATGCTCGGGTTTGCCACCGTGCGCGACGACTGGGAGCGCTGCCTGTGAGCGGCGAAGTCGACCACGGCCGGCGCCGGGTCCTCGGCGGGCTGGCGGTCGCTACGGCGTTTTCTATTCTCAGCCCGTTTGCGCGCAGTGCCGGGGTGGATTATCCGTTCACCCTTGGCGTGGCTTGCGGCGACCCGCTGCCGGATGGCTTTGTGATCTGGACGCGCCTGGCGCCGTTGTTCAATGCTGAGGATGGCCGTGGTGGCCTGAGCCGCACGGTGCCGGTGCGTTGGCGGGTGGCCAGCGATGCGGCGATGACGCGCATTGTGAAGCAGGGCGAAGTACTGGCGACGCCGCGTTTTGCTCACGCAGTGCATGTCGAGGTGACGGGGCTGACGGCGGATCGGCCGTATTGGTACCAGTTTGAAGGGCTCGGTGCGCAGAGCCCGGTGGGCCAGTCGCGCACGATGCCGCCGCTGCAGGCCATGGCCACGGCCCGGCTGGGGTTTGTGTCCTGCTCGCACTGGGAGCGTGGTTACTTCAGCGCCTACCGACACCTTGCCGCCGAGCAGCCGGACCTGGTGTTTTTCCTCGGTGATTATATTTACGACAGTTCCTATGCGGCGCAGTCGGGCAAGGTGTTTCGTTCCCACGGCAGCGGCAATGCGCAAAGCCTGAGCGATTACCGCAACCGCTACGCACTGTACAAGACCGATCCAGACCTGCAGTTCCTTCACGCCGCGGCTCCCAGCGTCGTGACCTGGGATGATCACGAGGTACAAAATGACTACGCCAACCGCTGGTCCCAGGACCCGAAGGTGGCGGTGGCGCAGTTTCTCAAGCAACGGGCGGCGGCTTACCAGGCGTTCTACGAACACATGCCGTTGCGCGCCAGCAGCGTGCCGAAGGGGCCGGACATGCGCATCTACCGGCGCCTGGATTACGGCCAGCTTGCGCGTTTCCATGTGCTTGACGGTCGCCAGTACCGTTCCG
This sequence comes from Pseudomonas sp. MF6394, assembly GCF_002018845.1. NCBI lineage: Bacteria > Pseudomonadati > Pseudomonadota > Gammaproteobacteria > Pseudomonadales > Pseudomonadaceae > Pseudomonas > Pseudomonas sp. MF6394. The sequence continues at coordinate 56,487 of NZ_MVOJ01000013.1, read as the reverse complement.
AGCAACCGTGCATCGCGGCCAATGGCAGCCACCAAGGGCATATTGTCACCACCCCTTGCAGCGACCTGCGTGACCCTGGCCGCACGTTGCTCGGCTGGCAGCAAGAGGCCTGGCTGGACCAAGGATTTGCCCAGTCCAAGGCGCAGTGGAATATCATCGCCCAGGATTTGCTGGTGGCGCCGCTGATGCAGCGTGACCTCACCAACCACAAGCTTGGCCGCTGGACCGATGGCTGGGATGGCTACATGGCCAACCGCTCGCGGATGCTGGCGTCGATCGTGCGTAACCGGGTGAAGAACCCGGTGTTCTGGGGTGGGGATATTCATTCGTTCTGGGCCACCGACCTGCATGCCGACGCCGACAGGCCGGACTCGGCGGTGGTCGCCACCGAGTTTGTCGGCTCGTCGGTCACCTCCGATGGCCCGCCCTATGACGCGTTCATGAAGATCATGCCGCTCAACCCCCATGTGAAGTTCTTCGACAGCCGTCAGCGTGGCTATGTGTCGGTGGAGTTGGCGGCCAACACCATGTTGACGAATTTTCGTGCGATCAGCGATCCGCGTGACCCGGCGGCGACGGTGTCGACATTGAAGTCATTCGTCAATGAATCGGGCCAGCCGAGCGTGGCCCTGTAGGAGCGAGCTTGCTCGCGAAAAACCAAAGGGCGCCGATGGGAATCAGGTACCCCGCGTTATCGTTAACGTTCTTCGCGAGCAAGCTCGCTCCTACAGGGCCAGGGTGTCAGCGAGGCTGTAGCGTACTGACAGCGCGCCTTTTTTCTCCGATAGCGCCAGGATCGTCACCTGGCCCAGTTCGCTCAACGCTTGAACATGCGTGCCGCCACAGGCGTAAGCCGGCAACTCACCGAAGCCGACTTCACGGGTGCCGTCTTCCAGCGTCATATGGCGGGGAAAGTCGGCGGCGATCCATGTGTTGACCCACTGCTGGAGCGTCTGCGCATCCATGTCTTGCGCGGCCTGGCCACGGATAAAGGTGATCTTGCCTTCGCCCGGCCAATGGTGGGCTTTGATCGGCATCCAGCCCAGGCGTTCGCCAGCATTGCCGATCAAATGCCCTGCCGAATGCAGACGTGTGTGCAAGGCGCGCCGCTCTGCGTCGACGCGTGCAATGACAGGTCCAGGTTCCAGAGGTTGGTCGACGTAGTGCACCACCCGTTCGGCTTCCTGCATGACTCGCAGTACCTGGCTGTCGCCGAGCCAGCCGGTGTCGAATGGCTGGCCGCCGCCTTGGGGATGGAAAATCGTCGATTGCACAATCACGGCGAATTGCTCTTCGTACGGGGTGCAACTGAGCACTTCCAGCTCGGCCGTCAGGTGATCGTGGGTAAAAAACAGGCGCTCGGTCATCATCTACATCCGCATCAGGGTTCTGTGGGCAGTATAAATAGTGCGCAGATGAGTGATAATCCGCTCAATTATCAATGGACCTGTGCGTCATGAGCATCAATCTTCCTTTGCCGTTGTTGGGTGAAATGGCGATTTTCGTCAAGGTCGTCGAAACCGGCAGCTTTTCCGAAGCGGCGCGGCAACTCAGCGTTTCACCTTCGGCGGTGAGCCGCAGTATCTCGCGCCTGGAGCACGCCCTGGCCACGCGCCTGCTGCAACGAACCACACGCAAGCTGCGCCTGAGCGAGGGCGGCGAGGAGGTGTTCAAGCGTTGCCAGGAGATGGTCAACGCAGCGCGCTCGGTGATGGAAATCAGTGGGCAATTCACCCATGAAGCCGAGGGCCTTGTGCGGGTCAGTGTGCCCAAGGCGGTGGGGCGATTCGTGGTGCACCCACACATGCCGGAATTCTTGCGGCGCTACCCCAAGGTTGATGTGCAATTGATTTTGGAAGATCGGCATGTGGACTTGATCGACGACAACGTCGACTTGAGCATCCGCATCACCGATAGCCCGCCGCCAGGCTTGGTCGGGCGCCAGCTGTTGCCCATCGAACATTTGCTGTGCGCGACGCCGCAGTACCTGGCCGAGCACGGTACACCGAGCCATCCCCATGATCTGCTCGGGCACAGTTGCATCTATCTGGGAGAGACACCGGGAGATTCACGGTGGAAGTTTCGCCAGGCTGGCAAGGCGGTAACGGTCGGCGTACGCGGCCGGTATGCGGCGAACCACACCGGGGTGCGGCTGGAGGCGGCCTTGCAGCATGTCGGGATTGCCAGCTTGCCGTATTTCACCGCGCGGCATGCGTTGGAAGCGGGGGAGTTGGTGCAGGTGTTGCCGGGGTGGGATTTTATTGCCTCGTACCATGGCGAGGCGTGGTTGCTGCACTCGCCCACACGTTACCTGCCGCCGAAGTTGCGGGTGTTTATCGATTATCTGGTGGAGTGCATGGCCAAGGAGCCCACGCTGCGGCGGCGGTAGGAGCGCGGTTAGGAAATGTGGGAGGGACAAGCCTTAATACTGTAGGAGCGAGCTTGCTCGCGAAAAACTCACAGACGCCGCGTTTATTCAGAAAGCACGCGTTATCGATGACGTTTTTCGCGAGCAAGCTCGCCCCACATAGTGGTGTCAGTGCTTGCTCTGGTCCTGAGGCATCGCCAGCAGCTGTTTTTCCTGGTTCCAGTCGAACGGTTCGTCGTTCTGTTCGGCTTCATAGCGACGTTCTTCCAGGGCCTGGTACAGGTCCAGTTCTTCGTCAGGCATGAAGTGCAGGCAGTCGCCACCGAAGAACCACAGCAGGTCGCGGGGCACCAGGTGGGCAATTTGCGGGTAACGCACAATGACCTGGCTCATCAGGTCCTGGCCCAGGTACTGGCTTTCGATCGGGTCGATTGGCAACAGGGCGCGCAGTTCGTCGAAACGCTCCAGGAACAGGGAGTGGCTTTCCTCGGGTACCTGTTCGGCTTCGCCGACGGCAACCAGGATGCTGCGCAAGTGGTCGAGCAAGACGAGATGATCGGCAACGACGTTGGACACGAGATAAGGCCTCTAAAGCAAAAACGGGCGCGAGAGTATAAGCCTCTCGCGCCCGTTTTTATATGACCGCTCGACTCAGCGGACTTTACCCTCTGCCTGCATCAGCTCTTCCTTGCTGAAATCATCCACGTCGATCACCTTGCGTCGCGCCGCCTCGGCATCGCGCAGGGTTTGTGCCTCAGCCGGTTGCAGCACGCCGGCTTGCAGGGCCGCGTCGATGGCATGCTCGCCGGCCACCGGTTTGACCTGGCCGCTCTTGAGCGCGCTGTGGAGCTTTTTCTGCAAGGGATGGCTGGCACCGAGCAGGTCGTAGGCATGTTGCAGGGCGCCCACCGGATCTTCTGCTGATTGCGGGCGATAACAGCCGGCCAGCAATTCTTCCAGGGTCGGGTCGCCCTTGGCGCGACCGATCACGGCTGCCACTTCGGCATCCAACGCGTCGGACGGCCCGGTATGACGACGCCCGAATGGGAACACGATCACTCGCAGCAGGCAGCCCAGCACCTTGTTCGGGAAGTTGCTCAGCAGCTCATCCAGTGCACGTTCCGATTCACCCAGGCTTTCTTCCATGGCCCAGGCAAACAGCGGCTCCAGGTGGTCCGGCGAGTCCAGATCGTGGTAACGCTTGAGCGCCGCCGAGGCCAGGTACATGTGGCTGAGCACATCACCCAGGCGAGCGGACAGGCGTTCGCGGCGCTTGAGCTCGCCACCCAGCAACATCATGCTCAGGTCCGCCAGCAGGGCAAACGCAGCCGCCTGGCGGTTCAGGGCACGGAAGTAGCCCTGGCTCAAACGGTTGCCCGGGGCTTTTTCGAAGTGCCCCAAGCCCAGGTTCAGCACCAGGGTGCTGGCGGCGTTGCTCACGGCAAAGCCGATGTGTTGCATCAGCAGGCCGTCGAATTCCTTCAACGCTTGGTCATGGTCTTCGCGACCGGCCAGAGCCATTTCCTTGAGCACGAAGGGATGGCAGCGAATCGCGCCCTGGCCGAAGATCATCAGGTTACGCGAAAGGATATTGGCGCCTTCCACGGTGATGAAGATCGGTGCGCCCTGCCAGTTGCGGCCCAGGTAGTTGTTGGGCCCCATGATGATGCCCTTGCCGCCGTGCACATCCATGGCGTGGCTGATGCACTCGCGGCCGCGCTCGGTCAGGTGGTACTTGAGGATTGCCGACAGCACCGACGGCTTCTCGCCCAGGTCCACAGCGTTGGCGGTGAGCATGCGCGCGCTGTCCATCAGCCAGGCGTTGCCACCGATGCGCGCCAGGGCTTCCTGGATGCCTTCGAAGGCCGACAGCGGTACGTTGAACTGTTCGCGCACCTGGGCATATTGCCCGGTCACCAGGCTGGTGAACTTGGCGGCGCCGGTGCCGACGGCGGGCAGCGAGATCGAACGGCCGACCGACAGGCAGTTCATCAGCATCATCCAGCCCTTGCCGAGCATTTCCTGGCCACCGATCAGGTATTCCAGGGGGATGAACACATCTTTGCCGGAGTTGGGGCCGTTCATGAACGCGGCGCCAAGCGGCAGGTGACGACGGCCGATTTCCACGCCAGGGGTGTCGGTAGGAATCAACGCGAGGCTGATGCCCAGGTCGTCTTCTTCGCCCAGCAGGTGGTCCGGGTCATGGGCCTTGAAGGCCAGACCAAGCAAGGTCGCGACAGGGCCGAGGGTGATGTAGCGTTTTTCCCAGTTCAGGCGCAGACCAAGGGTTTCCTTGCCTTCCCATTCGCCTTTGCAGATCACCCCGGTGTCGGGCATGGCGCCCGCATCGGAGCCGGCCAGCGGGCCGGTGAGGGCGAAGCACGGGATGTCGTCGCCACGGGCCAGGCGCGGCAGGTAGTGGTTGCGTTGTTCCTCGGTGCCGTAGTGCAGCAGCAGTTCGGCGGGGCCCAGGGAGTTGGGGACCATCACGGTGGAGGCCAGGTCACCGCTGCGGGTCGCGAGCTTCATGGCAACCTGGGAGTGGGCATAGGCGGAGAAGCCCTTGCCGCCGTACTCCTTGGGAATGATCAGGGCGAAGAAACCGTGGGTCTTGATGTGTTCCCAGGCTTGCGGCGGCAGGTCCATGGCCTGGCCGATTTCCCAGTCGCTGACCATGGCGCAGAGTTCTTCGGTGGGACCGTCGATAAACGCCTGCTCTTCCTCGGTCAATTGCGCCTTGGGGTAGGCCAGCAATTTGTCCCAGTCGGGGCGGCCACTGAACAGCTCGCCGTCCCACCAGACGGTGCCGGCATCGATCGCATCGCGCTCGGTCTCGGACATCGGCGGCAGCACTTTCTGGAACCAGCTGAACAGCGGCTTGGTGAAGTATTGGCGGCGCAGGTCAGGCAGCAACAACGGCGCGGCCACCACGGCCAGGAGCACCCAGAAGATCAGCAGCAACCAACCCGGTGCGTGGCTCCAGGCGCCCATCGCCAGCAGGTAGACGGCGACCACGCCCAGGGCGGGCAGGGGGGCAGTACGGCGGTGTGCCAGGTAGGCAATGCCGACCACCAGCACCAGTATCCACAACAACAGCATATTCAATCCTCCGTGAACCAGGGGCGAAACCACCAGGGAGCTTAGTCGGCATCCGAACAAGCCGGGTGATCAGGGTGTAACAAGGTGTACTGGGCAACCCATCAGCCGGCGCCGGCATTTGGCCGAATCGTCGTTATCTCTCGGGCAGGCCTGGTGGTTAAACTCCAGGCTCCCCTCGGAGATCAAGCTCATGAATACGTACTTGAGTCCCAGCCGCTTCATCGATAGTGACCACCCTGTGGTGGTGGAGTTCGCCGAGAAACATCGCGGAACCCGCCCGGATTTAAGTGACCAGGCAGTCAGTCTTTACTACGCGGTGCGTGAGGCCATTCGCTACAACCCCTATACCTTCAGCCGTGACCCCAACACCTTGAGCGCCAGCTTTGCCCTGGCGGCCGGCGAAAGCTACTGCGTACCCAAAGCCACGTTGCTCGCCGCTTGCGCGCGCCACTGCGGCATTCCCGCACGCATTGGCCTGGCTGACGTGCGCAACCACCTGTCCACCCCGCGACTGCTCGCCCTGCTCAAGAGTGACGTGTTCGCCATGCACGGTTATACCGAGCTTTACCTGAACGGCCGCTGGGTCAAGGCCACGCCGGCGTTCAACCAGCAACTGTGCGAAGTGTTCGACGTGCCGCCGCTGGAATTCGATGGCCTGCACGACAGCGTGTTTCACGCGTTCAATCGCCAGGGCCAGCGTTCGATGGAGTACGTGGTGGACCACGGGCAATTTGCTGATGTGCCTGAAGCATTTTTCTTCGCGCATATCCGCCAGTGTTACCCGCACTTGTTTGGCGACGATGCGCCCACCTTGCTCGGTGATATGCAGGGCGATTTAAGCCGCGGCTGAACCGGCGTATGCTGCTGCCTTCATCAAGCCATGTTCATCAACGATAAGGCGCGGTCATGCTGAAGATCTGGGGTCGTAAAAATTCATCAAACGTCAGGAAAGCACTGTGGTGCGCCGAGGAACTCGGCCTGGACTATGAAGCAATTGATGCGGGCGGGGCTTTTGGTGTGGTCGATACCCCGCAATACCGGGCCATGAACCCCAATGGCCGGGTGCCGGTGATCGAAGATGGCGACTTTGTGCTGTGGGAATCCAACACGATCGTGCGTTACCTGTGCGCCAAGCAGGCATCGGACTTTTACCCCAGCGACTTGCAAGCCCGGGCCAACGCCGAAAAGTGGATGGACTGGACCACTTCCACGCTCGCCGATCCGTTCAAAGCGGTGTTCTGGGGCATCGTGCGCACCCCGGCTGACCAGCAAAACTGGGACAGCATCAATGCCGGGCGCCAAGCCTGTATCGACGCGCTCAAAACCGTCGAACAAGCCCTCGCCGAGCAACCCTATCTGTCCGGTCAGGCGTTCGGCATGGGCGATATTCCTTTGGGCTGCTTCATCTACGCCTGGTTCGAGATGCCCATCGAACGCCCTGCCATGCCCCATCTGGAGGCCTGGTACCAGCGCCTGCAGCAGCGCCCGGCCTACCGCAAGGCGGTGATGACCGCGTTGACTTAATACACACTATTAATACGGGTGACTGTACTTGTGCGGCATGGGCACGCACCATGCTCGCACTGCATCGCAGGTTGAACTACCTGGGGTGTGCCTTCATCTATTCTTTCTATTCCCTTCTTTGGTGCGTACTTCCATATGAGTTCCGCTCTGTCCATCCGGCAGCTAACCAAAACCTACGGCAACGGTTTCCAGGCCCTGAGTGGTATCGATCTGGATGTCGCCGAAGGTGACTTCTTCGCCTTGCTCGGCCCCAACGGTGCCGGCAAATCCACCACCATCGGCATTCTCTCCACCCTGGTCAACAAGACCAGCGGCACGGTGAATATCTTCGGGCATGACCTGGACAAATCCCCGGCGGCGCTCAAGCGCTCCATTGGCGTGGTGCCCCAGGAATTCAATTTCAACCAGTTCGAAAAGACCTTCGATATTGTTGTGACCCAGGCTGGCTACTACGGCATTCCGGCGAAAGTCGCCAAGGAACGCGCCGAGCAGTACCTGACCCAACTGGGCCTTTGGGACAAGCGTGACGTGCCTTCGCGCTCGCTGTCCGGTGGCATGAAGCGCCGCCTGATGATCGCCCGCGCCCTAGTGCACGAGCCGCGCCTGTTGATCCTCGACGAACCCACCGCCGGCGTGGACATCGAACTGCGCCGCTCGATGTGGACCTTTCTCACCGAACTGAACGAGAAGGGCATCACCATCATCCTCACCACCCACTACCTGGAGGAGGCTGAGCAGTTGTGCCGCAACATCGGCATCATCGACCACGGCACCATTGTCGAGAACACCAGCATGCGCAACCTGCTGGGCCAGTTGCATGTGGAGACCTTCCTGCTCGACCTGAAGAACAATCTGTCGGTGGCCCCGCAGTTGCTCGGCTACCCCAGCCGGCTGGTGGACAGCCACACCCTGGAGGTGCAGGTGGATAAGGCCATGGGCGTCACCGCGCTGTTCACCCAATTGGCGACTCAGAACATCGAAGTGCTGAGCCTGCGTAATAAAACCAATCGCCTTGAGGAGTTGTTCGTGTCCCTGGTGGAGAAAAATCTGGCGAAGGTGGCAGTATGAGTTCCGAACTGCAACCCAACCTCGTCGCGCTGCAAACCATTGTCTATCGCGAAGTGAAGCGCTTTACCCGGATCTGGCCGCAGACCCTGCTGCCGCCAGCGATCACCATGGTCCTGTACTTTGTGATCTTCGGTAACCTGATCGGCCGGCAAATCGGCGACATGGGTGGTTTCACCTACATGGAGTACATCGTGCCGGGCCTGATCATGATGTCGGTGATCACCAACTCCTACGGCAACGTGGTATCGAGTTTCTTTGGCAGCAAGTTCCAGCGCTCTATCGAAGAACTGATGGTCTCGCCGGTGTCACCGCACACCATCCTGATCGGCTACACCTTGGGCGGGGTGTTGCGTGGCCTGATGGTGGGGGTGATCGTGACGCTGCTGTCGCTGTTCTTCACCCATCTGCAGGTGCATCACCTCGGGGTCACTATTCTGGTGGTAGTGCTGACGGCGACGATCTTCTCGCTGCTAGGCTTTATCAACGCCGTGTTCGCCCGCAACTTCGATGATATTTCCATCATCCCGACCTTCGTGCTGACGCCGCTGACCTACCTGGGCGGGGTGTTTTACTCCATCACCTTGCTGCCGCCGTTCTGGCAGACGGTGTCTCTGGCCAACCCAGTGCTGCACATGGTCAACGCCTTCCGCTACGGCATTCTGGGCGTGTCGGATATCAAGATCAGCGTGGCGATCACCTTCATGATCGTGGCCACCATCGTCTTGTATATCGGTTGTGCGCGGTTGCTGGTGAGTGGGCGTGGGATGCGCACCTAGCCGCTGACAGCACGCGAAAAAAATGTGGGAGCGGGCTTGCTCGCGAGTGCGGTAGATCAGTTGCTGATGCATTGACTGACACGACGCCTTCGCGAGCAAGCCCGCTCCCACATTTGCTATGTGCAGGGCTTTAAGCCTTCAGTGCCAGTTCGATCAGGGCGTGCAGTTCTTCTACCGCCAACGGCTGGGCCGAAAACAGAATACGAAACACTGTCGGCGCAGCGAGCAGGTTGATCAGATGGTCAACGCTCGGCGGCTGTTCCTGCGGATAGCGATCCACGATCACCTGCAACTGCCCACTCAGGATGCTCACGCAATACCCAGGCGTGGGGCTGCTTTGAACGTCGCGCATCATGTTGCGGCCTACGTCCGAACTCATCTCATCCAGGTATTGCTCGGCCCAGGCTTGCAGGTCGCCACGCAGGCTACCGGTGTAGGCCGGTTCGGTATCGGGGCGCATACGGGCCAGGGCGACGTCGGCGAGCAGTACTGACAGATCGCCCCAGCGCCGATAAATGGTCGACGGTGTGACGCCTGCACATGCCGCAATCATCGGCACGGTGACGCTGGACCGCTCATGGGTTTCCAGCAGTTCGCGCACCGCCCTGTGGACGGATTCTTGTACCCGGGCACTACGGCCCCCCGGGCGGAGGCATTCTTTGATCGCCATGGGCAAGACCTTAACACAAAGAATTTGCTTTAAGCCCCAGCGAGTAGCACACTCCACAAAAGCAAAATATTAGCTTTAGCGGAGCGTGCCCATGCCCAGCGTCATCTCTCAACGGTCCCGCCTGGCGTTTCTGGTCATCACCGTGCTGACCTTTCTCGCTGCCTCCAGCGCGCCGACGCCGTTGTACCAGGTGTATCAAGACCACCTGCATTTTTCGGCGGCGATGCTCACGGCCATCTTTGGCGTTTATGCCGTGAGCCTGTTGGCGGCGCTGCTCACCGTAGGGTCGCTTTCGGATTACCTGGGGCGCAAACCGGTGATCTTCGCCGCGTTGCTGCTCAATATCGTGGCGATGTTGCTGTTTATCGTTGCTGACAGCACCAGCTACCTGCTGGCCGCGCGGGCGTTGCAGGGTTTCGCGACCGGCACGGCGACCGCGGTGTTGGGTGCAACGCTGCTCGACACTGACCGCGTGCGCGGCCCGATGCTCAACAGCCTTGCACCGATGCTCGGCATGGCCAGTGGTGGCCTGGGCAGTGGGCTGCTGGTGGAGTTTGCGCCATGGCCGACCCAATTGATCTATTACACCCTGCTGGGCTTGATGGTATTGCAGGCGCTGTATGTGTGGCGCCTGCCTGAAACGGTCAGCCGCATACCGGGCGCCTTGAAGTCGCTGGCGCCAACCCTGCATGTGCCGCCGCAAGCGCGCCGCGCGTTGTGGTTGGCGATGCCATTGAATGTGGCCGTGTGGGCGCTGGGTGGGTTTTTTTCCTCGTTGGCGCCGTCGTTGGTGCGTGTCGCCACCGGGTCGACCTCGCACTTGATCGGCGGCGGGCTGGTGGCGGTGGTGACCTTGAGCGGCGCGGTGATGATCTACAGCCTGCGCAATCATGCGGCTGACAGGGTGATGCGCTTATCGGCTGCACTGCTGGCCGTGGGCGTGGGGCTGCTGCTGGTTGCCGTAAACACCGCCAGCCTGTGGCTGTTCTTTGTCGCCAGTGTGATCGCAGGTCTGGGCTTCGGCGGCGGCTTCATGGGCAGTGTGCGCAGTATCGTGGGCCTGGCGTTGCCCCATGAGCGGGCGGGCCTGATGTCGGCGTTCTATGTATTGAGCTACCTGGCGTTCTGCATACCGGCGTTATTGGCGGGTAACCTGAGCCGTGTGTTTGGCTTGATCTCGACCACGGACGGCTACGGTGCGGTGCTTATCTTGCTGTCTCTCGCCGCGCTTGTTGGTTTGTTGATGCGGGACTCGGCGCAGACAAGTGCGAGGGCATGATTGTGATTGATATAGGTAAAGTAGATAACAGTTAGAGATATTACCCGTTATATAGATATTCGATCAGGTTCTATCATGGCTTCAACCTCAAATGAGGAAGAGGATTAACCCATGACCTGCTCGACCACTCACCGCTACAAACCCTTCAGTCACTTGACCCGTCCCCGGGAAGTGATTCGCCAGTTCACCCCGAACTGGTTCGCCGCGACCATGGGCACCGGTGTGCTGGCGCTGGCCTTGGCTCAGTTGCCAGTCAACTTGCCAGGTTTGCACGTTATCGCCGAGGCCCTGTGGCTGTTCACCATCGGCCTGTTTGTGCTGTTCAGCGTGCTCTATGCCGCCCGCTGGGTGATGTTTTTCCACGAGGCGCGACGCATCTTCGGGCACTCCACCGTCTCGATGTTTTTCGGCACTATCCCCATGGGGCTGGCGACCATTCTTAATGGCTTGCTGCTGTTCGGTCTGCCGCGCTGGGGCAGTGATGTCATCCCGCTGGCCGAAGCCCTGTGGTGGTTGGACGTCGCCATGTCCCTGGCCTGTGGTGTGCTGATCCCGTTCATGATGTTTACCCGCCAGGAGCACAGCATCGACCAGATGACCGCCGTCTGGCTGTTGCCCGTGGTGGCGGCCGAAGTGGCGGCGGCCAGCGGCGGCTTGCTCGCGCCGCACCTGTTAGACGCCCATTCGCAACTGGTGATGCTGGTGACCAGCTACGTGCTGTGGGCGTTTTCCCTGCCGGTGGCGTTCAGCATCCTGACCATCCTGATGCTGCGCATGGCCTTGCATAAGTTGCCTCACGCCAATATGGCAGCGTCGAGCTGGTTGGCCCTGGGCCCTATCGGCACCGGTGCCCTGGGCATGTTATTGCTGGGTACGGACGCCCCTGCGATCTTCGCCGCCAATGGCCTGGCCAGTGTCGGTGAAATGGCTCACGGCCTTGGCCTGATTGCGGGCATCACCCTGTGGGGGTTTGGCTTGTGGTGGATGTTGATTGCGGTGTTGATCACCCTGCGTTACCTGCGCGCCGGTATCCCGTTCAACCTGGGCTGGTGGGGCTTCACTTTCCCATTGGGGGTGTACGCCCTGGCCACGCTGAAATTGGCGAGCCTGTTGCAGCTGGAGTTTTTCAGTGTGTTTGGCAGCGTGCTGGTGGTTGCGCTGGCGCTGATGTGGTTGATCGTGGCCAAGCGCACCGTGCAGGGCGCTTATAAAGGCGAGCTTTTTGTTTCGCCTTGTATTGCCGGGCTAGCGAATAAGTAAGCAGGATTAGGTAAAGTCGTGGCCTGATAAATAAGGCCACGCAGGAACACGGACGACGATGAGCCATCCTTCCCAATTTACCTTGCTGCGCACGCGGCGCTTCTTGCCGTTTTTCATCACTCAATTGCTGGGCGCGTTCAACGACAACATCTTCAAGCAATCGCTGATCCTGGCCATCCTTTACAAGCTCACCATCGAGGGCGACCGCTCCATCTGGGTCAACCTGTGCGCCTTGTTGTTTATCCTGCCGTTCTTCCTGTTCTCGGCGTTGGCCGGGCAGTTTGGCGAGAAATTCAACAAGGACGCGTTGATCCGCGCGATCAAGATCGGCGAGATCGTGATCATGGCCGTGGGCGCGACGGGTTTTTTGACCAATCATCTTGAGCTGATGCTGCTGGCGCTGTTTGCCATGGGCACTCACTCGGCACTGTTCGGCCCGGTGAAATACTCGATCATGCCCCAGGCATTGCACGACGATGAGTTGGTCGGTGGTAACGGACTGGTAGAGATGGGCACGTTCCTGGCGATTCTGGCCGGCACCATCGGCGCCGGGATCATGATGTCTTCCACCCATTACGCGCCGGTGGTGGCGGTGGCGATTGTGGCCGTGGCGGTGCTGGGCTACCTGGCCAGCCGCAGCATCCCGCGCGCGGCGGCGTCGACACCTCAACTGCGCCTGGACTGGAATATCTTCACGCAGTCCTGGGCAACGTTGCGCATGGGCCTGGGGCAGACGCCTGCTGTGTCGCGCTCGATTGTCGGCAACTCATGGTTCTGGTTTGTCGGCGCGATCTACCTCACGCAAATCCCGGCCTATGCCAAGGAATGGTTGTACGGCGACGAAACCGTGGTGACCTTGATCCTCACGGTGTTTTCGGTGGGCATCGCCCTGGGCTCGATGCTGTGCGAAAAACTCTCCGGGCGTAAGGTGGAAATCGGCCTGGTGCCGTTTGGCTCGTTTGGCCTGACCGTGTTCGGCCTGCTGCTGTGGTGGCACTCCGGCGGCTTCCCGCAGAACGTGCAAGCCAACGATTGGCTTGCGGTGCTCAGCTACGGGCAGGCGTGGTGGGTGCTGTTCGATATCCTCGGCCTGGGTGTGTTCGGCGGCTTTTACATCGTGCCGCTGTATGCGCTGATCCAGTCGCGCACCGCCGAGAACGAACGAGCTCGGGTGATCGCGGCCAACAACATTCTCAATGCACTGTTCATGGTGGTCTCGGCCATCGTCTCCATCCTGCTGTTGAGCGTGGCCAAGCTGTCGATCCCCGAGTTGTTCCTGGTGGTGTCGCTGCTCAACATCGCGGTTAACACTTATATCTTTAAAATCGTCCCCGAGTTCACCATGCGCTTCATGATCTGGCTGCTCAGCCATTCCATGTACCGCGTGGAGCATCGCAACCTGCAGGCCATCCCGGATGAAGGCGCGGCGTTGCTGGTGTGCAACCATGTGTCGTTTGTCGATGCGCTGTTGATCGGCGGCGCAGTACGTCGGCCGATTCGCTTTGTCATGTACTACAAGATCTACCGCTTGCCGGTGCTCAACTTTATCTTCCGCACCGCCGGGGCGATTCCGATTGCCGGGCGCCATGAAGACATTCAGATCTACGAACAGGCGTTCGCGCGGATTGCCCAGTACCTCAAGGACGGCGAGTTGGTCTGCATTTTCCCGGAAGGCAAGCTGACCGCCGATGGCGAGATGAATGAGTTCCGGGGTGGGGTGACGCGCATCCTGGAGGAGACGCCAGTGCCGGTGATCCCGATGGCGTTGCAGGGGTTGTGGGGGAGTTTCTTCAGCCGCGATCCTAACAAGGGCTTTTTCCATCGGATCTGGTCGCGGGTGGTGTTGGTGGCGGGTGAGCCGGTGACTGTGGAGGCGGCGACGCCTGAGCAGTTGCAGGCTGTGGTGGGTGGTTTGCGGGGGAGTGTCAGGTAGTTTGTGGTTGTTTGTCGGGACTTCATCGCAGGCAAGCCATAGGTATCTACATAACTTTGTGGGCTGTAGCAGCAGACGGTAACCACGATGCGAAGCGAGTCGCTCTTGATCTTGATCTGCTTTTGATCTCAGGCGCCCCGTCAAACCACGCTGGCCGGAATTCGACAGGGATTTGGGGGGTAAACCGGCAGGGATGCCGGTTTAGCCGCCCCGCGCCATGGATGGCGCGTGGCGGCGGCCCCCCAAATCACTGGCGGATTACGGGCACACCGAGCCTAAGCGAGGTGCCGAGTGGTGGGGCAAGAGCGTTTTGCTTACTTTTGCGCTTTTCAAAAGTGAGCCGCTGTCAGAGCGGAACCCTAAGTGGCCGTTACCGCAGGAATGGATATGTACACGGTCCAACTGTGTTGACTGTCAGGCCGTCTTCGCAGGCAAGCCAGCTCCCACATTTAGATCGCGGTGCCTCAGCCAGATCAGCGTCGGCTGTCAGGCCGTCACGGGAGCAAGCTCCCTCGCCACAGATTTAGCGTCGTGCCGTAGTTGTGTAGATACCTATGCTGCGATAGCGGTAGTGGCTTAAGTGGAAATCTTGAGGCCAATCAGCCCGCAAATAATCAACGCCACACTGGCCAATCGAAACAGCGCCATGGATTCTCCAAACAGGATAATCCCGGCAATCACCGTGCCCACGGCACCGACGCCGGTCCAGATGGCATAGGCGGTACCCAGCGGCAGTTCCTTCATGGCCAGCCCCAATAGCCCAAGGCTGACGGCCATGGCGGCAATGGTCAGGGCGGTGGGCAGCGGCTTGCTGAACCCGTCGGTGTACTTCAGGCCGACGGCCCAGCCCACTTCAAACAACCCGGCAAAAAACAGAATGATCCAGGACATGATGACCTCGCTTCTATCAAAGTGGGGTCGTCCCCGGGTAATCGCTTGATAGCGTCGCGAGGTCGTCCCCGCGAAGTTCGGTAGAGTGCCGAAATTGGACCGCGCGATCAAGTTACGGCGTGGTTTCCAGCGCGCGACGGTCTTCCTTTTCGCTCATGCGGCGGAAATAGGTCGACAGCAACGCCCCGGAAATATTGTGCCAGACGCTGAAGAGCGCACTGGGCACTGCCGCCAGCGGCGAAAAGTGGGCACTGGCCAAGGCGGCGCCCAGCCCGGAGTTCTGCATGCCCACTTCCAGGGCCAGCGACTTGCGTTGCGCCAGCGGTAACTTGAACAGGCGCCCGGTGAAGTAGCCCAACAGGTAACCGAAGCTGTTGTGCAACATCACCACGGCCATGATCAGCAGGCCCGACTCGGCAATCTTGCCTTGGCTTGCGGCAACCACGGCCGCGACGATGATCACAATGCTGACCACCGACACCAGTGGCAGCACGTCCACCGCATGCCTTACCCGATCACCGAGCAAGCGCTGCGCGACCACGCCCAGTACGATGGGCAGCAGCACCACTTGCAGGATCGACCAGAACAGCTCCATGAACGACACCGGCAGCCAGGCCGAGGCCAGCAGCCAGATCAATGCCGGTGTGAGCAGCGGCGCGAGGAGGGTGGTGACCGCGGCAATCGCCACCGATAACGCCAGGTCACCCCGGGCCAGCCAGGTCATCACGTTGGACGACGTGCCACTTGGGCAACAGCCGACCAGGATCACGCCAACGGCTATTTCCGCTGGCAAATGGAACGCCTGGCACAGCAACCATGCCACGCCCGGCATGATCACGAAATGCGCGACCACGCCCAAGGCCACGCGCCACGGGTGGCGAGCGACTTCGGCGAAGTCTTCCAGTTTCAAGGTCAACCCCATGCCGAACATCACCAGGCCCAGCAGTGGGACGATGGCGCTTTTCAGGCCGATGAACCAGTTGGGTTGGAGAAAGGCGACGACGGCGAAGATCAACACCCAGTAGGCGAAGGTGTTGCCGACGAAGCGGCTCAAGGCGGCGAGTGCGCGCATGGGGAGGTCCTTGTTATTAGATTCTGATGGTGTGAATGCAATCAAATGTGGGAGCGGGCTTGCTCGCGAAAGCGGTGAATCAGTCACCAGATATACTGACTGATACATTGCTTTCGCGAGCAAGCCCGCTCCCACATTTTGATCTTCACATGGCTTAGATGCCCTGCGGTGTTTCTTCGCCGCCCAGTGCCTCAACCAACGCCGGCAGGAAATCGCCGAAGGTCAGCATCATCAAGGTAAAGCTGGCATCCAGTTGGCCCAGGGCTTCATCACCACCGTCCTGTTCCGCCTGGTCTTGCAGCAGGTCTTCGAATTTCAGGCGCTTGACGGTCATCTTGTCGTCGAGCATGAAGGACAACTTGTCCTGCCACGCCAGGGACAGTTGGGTCACGACCTTGCCGGTGGTCAGGTGCAGTTGGATCTCTTCGCTGGTCAGGTCCTGGCGCTTGCAACGCACGATGCCGCCGTCTTCGTGGGTGTCGCGCAGTTCGCATTCGTCGAGGACGAAGAAGTCGTCGGCCGGTTTCTGGGTGGTGACCCAGTCGGTCATGATCGCAGTCGGGGCGGTTTTTACCGTCAGCGGGCGCACGGGCAGGGTGCCGATCACTTCGCGCAGGGTCGACAGCAGGTCTTCGGCGCGCTTGGGGCTGGCCGAGTTGACCAGGATCAGGCCCTGTTTCGGCGCGATCGCAGCGAAGGTCGACGAGCGACGGATAAAGGCGCGAGGCAGGAAGGCCTGGATGATTTCATCCTTGATCTGGTCGCGCTCCTTCTTATAGACCTTGCGCATCTGCTCGGCTTCGATCTCTTCGACTTTCTCTTTAAGTGCATCACGCACCACGCTACCTGGCAGGATGCGTTCTTCCTTGCGGGCGGCGATCAGCAGGAAATCGCCGCTGACGTGAACCAGGGGAGCATCTTCACCTTTACCGAAAGGTGCGACGAAACCGTAAGTGGTCAACTCCTGGCTTGCACAAGGGCGCGCCAGCTTGGTGGCCATGGCCGCTTCCAACGCCTCGGCATCAACAGGCAGATCTTGGGTCAGGCGATAGATAAGCAGGTTCTTGAACCACATGGGGTGAGTCTCTCCTCTATACAAAGGGGGGCATTATTCTCTTGATCACGCCGCAGGCCAACCCTGCCTAAGCCATTGGAAGGGCTGAAAAAAAAGATTTAAGAAAGTGCTTGCCAGACTTAAGGTCGCTCCGTAGAATGCGCGCCACACCGAAACGAAGGGTGATTAGCTCAGCTGGGAGAGCGTCTGCCTTACAAGCAGAATGTCGGCGGTTCGATCCCGTCATCACCCACCATTCGCTTCATGTGTTACGCGCAGCGGTAGTTCAGTCGGTTAGAATACCGGCCTGTCACGCCGGGGGTCGCGGGTTCGAGTCCCGTCCGCTGCGCCATATTCGGTTACCTGGAACGCTGAACGCCAGGTAACCACAGAAAGCCCGCTCATCTAGCGGGCTTTTTTCTGTCCGAAATATGGCAAAAAATCGTGCACTAAACTTTTTTTAAAGAAATTGCATTTAAATCAAGACATTACGATTTTTTGGTGTATGATGCGCCCACACCGAAACGAAGGGTGATTAGCTCAGCTGGGAGAGCGTCTGCCTTACAAGCAGAATGTCGGCGGTTCGATCCCGTCATCACCCACCATTCGCTTCAAGTGTTACGCGCAGCGGTAGTTCAGTCGGTTAGAATACCGGCCTGTCACGCCGGGGGTCGCGGGTTCGAGTCCCGTCCGCTGCGCCATATTCGGTCACCTGGAACACTGAACGCCAGGTAGCCACAAGAAACCCGCTCATTGAGCGGGTTTTTTTTCGCCTGCAATTTAACGCACCTTACGGTGCGTTGCGGCTGTGGCGGTAGTCGCTGACGGCTTCGTACACCGCTTTGCGCAGCCGATTGATGCCGCCGATAGGGCGGTGGGCTTCCAGCCCGAACCAGGGGTTGAACGACTGGTTATCGCACGCCAGGTTCTGCGCCGGCGTGTCAAAGTCCTGGGCGGGAATTCTCACCTTGGCCACGGTTTCATACGGCGCGTCGCTTTCCTTCCATTCGATGCTGGTGTCTTCGATGGGCATGAACGCCTGTGGGTTTTGCCGCTGGATCTGCAGCACAAAACACGCATCTACACGGTCGGTGGACAGTTGCTGGTTGAGCGCGCTGCGCAGGAAGTTGGGCAGGTCCTGGTTCTGTTTGGGCAGCACATAATCCGGGCAGCTTTGCGGGTCGGGCGCGACGCGAAACTTGGCGTTGGCCGCGCCAAACTTATAAGGCGACACTGAAAAGTAAGTCGTCTGCGTCGGGCTGGCCGGGGCGGGCGCCAGGGTTGCCAGGGCGATAAACAGGTGACGCACTTGCCAACTGCGCGGGTCGAGCTTGGGAAAGAACGCCAGGACCTTCTTGCCATCCGCTTGCGCACCGATGTTCTGCGCGTATTCCGCAACATCGCTGACAAAGAAGTTCGGATGGCTGAACATCACGAAATCCTGCTCGGTGCGCGCTTGCTGGTCGGCCATCAGTTGCTTGCCCGGCACATCCAGCAGCTTGATCGCCATGCCGCGGGCATCGCGGATGCTGTCGAATTGCGGGTAGGCGTTGCCGTTGGACAGGCGCATCGTCGCCTGCCAGGTCTTGCCCGGCTCGGCGAACACACCCTGGCGCAAGGCCGGGTCGAGATCCGCCAGGACGCTGACCTCGGCTTTCACGCATCCATGGGCCTTGGCATGGGCATCACGCAGGTAGCGAGTGCCTTCGCGATGCTGGTCAACGATGCGCACGGCGGTCTGGATGATGCCTTGGGTCATCGCCGCTTCACCCGGCGGGATCTGTTCTTTCACCGACACCGGGCCCCTGTGCTGCCAGGCGAACCACGCCATGGCCAACACCCACCCCAGCAGGCCCAGGCCCAGCAGCCACAACAGGGTTTTACCCACAAAGGCGCCAAGGCGCAGCCAGAGACGAGCAAGCATGGAGCGGTCCTTGTTTTGCGATCGGATAATCATGGCAGTTGTTGCTCCAGCGGGCCGCCCAGCACTTTGAGGTATTCGAGCAGCGCCCAGCGTTCCTGCGGCAGCAGGCCACGGCCGATCACGCCATTGCCGCGCTCGCCGGCACGGAATTCGTGGCCGCTGTTGTGGTTGCCGGTGATTTTGGTATCGAACAGGAAGGCGTTCTTGAAGGCGGTGGTCTCAAACCCCAGGTGGCGCGGGTCGTAGTTGAAGGTGCCTTTATAGAAGGTGGTGCTGCGTTCGTCCTGGGGCGAGAGCAGTTGGTAGATCGTCGGCACCGAACCGTTGTGCAGGAACGGCGGGGTGGCCCATACGCCGGCCAGCGGTCGCGCCTTGTAGGCACGCAACTCGCGCACGCCGATGGGCAGGCCGAACCCGTCCAGGCCCGGGCGCTCGGCCGGGGTGACGCCGGCCGCACGGTAGGCATGCTCTTCGACGAAGGCGGTGACATAGGCCAGGCCCTGGGCTACCGACATTTTTTTCAGGTCCAGCGGCGCGGTAGGGGTGGGGTGCAGTTCGACATTGAGTTGGGCCAGTTCGGCCGGGTCCCATTGCAGGGCACTGAGGTCATAGCGTTGGTCGGCAATGTTGTTGGCTGTGCCGGGGTCGGTGCCGATGTAGTCCACCGGCAGCATTTTCAACTGCTGCACCGGGCGGCCGTTTTCTTGGGTAACGGTGGGCAGGTGGCAGCCGGCGCAGTTCTCGGCAAAGAGTGCGCGGCCCTGGGCGGCGAGGGGTTTGTCGATGGCGCCGAACAAGTCTTGCGGCCAGGTCGGCGGCTTGAGCCGTTGCAGGGTCTCTTCGATCAGGTGCAGGTCACGCACCCGTACGCTGGACGGGTAGCGGGCATCGCCTTTGAGCGGTTGCCCGGCTGCGTCGAAGAACGCCAGGGTCGCGCCTACGCCAAGGGCTTCGCCGATATTGCGCGCCATCGGCTGCTGGGCCGAGCCATTCCACTGCACCCAGTCGAAGGTCCAGATGTCCCACAGCTGCGGGTAGTCCACCGGCGCATTGGCGACGCGATAATTGTCTGGGGAAATAGCGTCGCCAAAACTGGCGTTGGCGATGCGCCCAAAGGCGTCAGTACGGCCCGGGCCTTCTTCGGTGGGGTAAAGGCCGCGATGGGTGTCATTCCAGGCGACTTTGAGGAACTGGTTCAGCGATTGCTTGAAGTCTTTGCGCAGTTGATCGCGCTGGGCATCGTACTGATCCCCCAGCACCTTGTGGGCAAAGCGCTCGAACTTCCATGGGTTGTAATAGGTAGCGGCCAGGCTGGCGACCAGGGCCTGGCCGAAACTGCCGCCGCGCAACGTGGGAACGCTGGAGGGCAGCACGTGCTGCGCCGAGCCGCCGTCGATGCGCAGGGCCTGGCCCTTGAAGTGCAATTCGCCGGTGTGGCATGCCGCACAGGTGATATCCAGGTACTGAGCCTTGCTGTCGGCGTTCTGGTGTCGGGCGAACCCTACTGGCAGGTTGCCAGGGTTTTGCGCGGTGGCCGTCTGCTTGGGGTCGACCAGGAAGCCGAAGCGCGCCAGGTATTCCGGCGCGGCAAAGCGTTGCTCGGAGAACGGCAGCTCCAGGGCGGTGAACCAGTCGTAGTGCAGGCCTTTTACTTGGGTGCCCTGGGGCGTGAAGTAGTAGGTCTGGCGGTCGTTGGCACTCCATTGCTCCTGGTAGTGCACCTGCTTTACGGGCACATAATCCGGCAGTTTGGGATTGAGGGTGTAGTAGAGCACCACGGCCAGAATCAGGCCCAGTGCGATCAGTATCAGGAGTAAAACACGGGAAAAAATGCGCAAGATAACTATCCTTGTCGAATTGTCGCGTTGTTATGCCACTGCGCTACAGGTGCGGCAAGTAGCAATTGGCCCGCTATCAGGCGGTCCCGCGATCCGTCGCGGGGCCCCATGATAAATGGAAATGCTTTTAAACACGTGAACTTATCAGAAGTTTCCTGCTCACATGCCGGTAGCCATTGGTCGTGGCCGCCTGATAAGCTCGCGACTTTATTCGAATGCCCTTATGGCGCATGAACAAGGAAATAGCATGAAACAGCATCGGTTGGCGGCGGCGGTGGCCCTGGTTAGCCTGGTACTTGCGGGTTGTGATTCGCAGACCAGCGTAGAGCTGAAAACCCCGGCGCAAAAAGCTTCCTACGGCATCGGCCTGAACATGGGCAAGAGCCTTGCCCAAGAAGGCATGGACGACCTGGACTCCAAAGCTGTTGCCCAGGGCATCGAAGATGCCGTCGGCAAGAAAGAGCAGAAGCTCAAGGACGATGAGCTGGTTGAGGCGTTTGCCGCACTGCAAAAGCGTGCTGAAGAACGTATGACTAAAATGAGCGAAGAGTCGGCAGCCGCTGGCAAGAAATTCCTCGAAGACAACGCCAAGAAAGACGGTGTCGTCACCACCGCTTCCGGCCTGCAGTACAAGATCGTGAAGAAGGCTGACGGCGCCCAGCCTAAGCCAACCGACGTGGTGACTGTTCACTACACCGGCAAGCTCACCAACGGTACTACCTTTGACAGCTCCGTAGATCGCGGTAGCCCGATCGACCTGCCGGTCAGCGGCGTGATCCCGGGTTGGGTCGAAGGCCTGCAACTGATGCACGTTGGCGAGAAGGTCGAGCTGTACATCCCGTCCGACCTGGCCTACGGCGCCCAGAGCCCGAGCCCGGCGATCCCGGCCAACTCCGTGCTGGTATTTGACCTGGAGCTGCTGGCCATCAAGGACCCAGCCAAGGCAGAAGCGGCTGACGCGACTGCTGCACCAGCCGCCAAGAAGTAATCGGCGCCTGAACACACAACGCCCCGTCTCGACGGGGCGTTGTTGTTTTCGGCGTTGGTCAAACGACGCAAAATTCCCTGTGGGAGCTGGCTTGCCTGCGATGAGGGCCAGCCAGCCAAAGCCTATCTCCCAGACACCCCAGCGATCCAACTGTGGGAGCTGGCTTGCCTGCGATGGCGGCCAGCCAGCCGACGCCTATCTCCCAGGCACCCCAACGATCCAACTGTGCGGGCTTGCTCGCGAAGGCGGCCTGACAGGCGACACAGCTATACCGAGTACATATCCATTCCTGCGGTAACGGCCACCTAGGGTTCCGCTCTGACAGCGGCTCACTTTTGAAAAGCGCAAAAGTAAGCAAAACGCTCGTGCCCCACCACTCGGCACCTCGCTTAGGCTCGGTGTGCCCGAACACAGGCTTGAATCCGTGGGCCGCCGTCATGGGCCATCCCTGGCCCAGGACGGCTAACCCGGCGTCCTGCCGGGTTACCCACGAATTCAAGCCTGCGTTCGGCCAGCGTGGTTTAACGGGGCGCCTGAGATCAAGATCAAGAGCAGAGCAAGATCAAGAGCGGCTCGCTTCGCATCGTGGTTACCTGGGGCGGCACATTCGATATCTCTGTCGATTGAACGGCCGCCATCGCAGGCAAGCCAGCTCCCACACTTGGAGCCCGGGGTGTTTGGGAGATAGGCATCGGCTGGCAGGCTGCCACGGAGGGCAGCGTCGTACCGGAGTCGTACAGATATCTATGACTCTCGCAAGCCAGGCAGCCCCTGATTCAAGCCTCTGCAAATCCAAACGAACGTCCGCAACCGGACACAGTCTGATATAAGACTCGAGCACGGGTAGCCGCACATACATGCCAAGTCAATGAATTCTTGGGTTTTTTTGATGTGCGCAAAAAACGCCCGATCTGACTGTAGGCCTTGTAGTCCGTGGCTTTCAGCCGATAAAACAGGCTCTGTTCACAAGGTTATCCACAATTTGTGTGGATAACCTTTTATGTCGCCTGGAACTGGAGTGCCCTATGAAACCACCGTTCAATTTCACCCGTTTCCTGCCGATGGCCGCGCGCTTGCTCGGTCGTGGGCGTTTGCCAACCTTGCTGTTTGCCGTCGCTGCCAAAGGCTCAAGCCAGGGCAATCGGCTCGGCCAGCTCAAGGATGATCTCAAGTTGCTGCAGGCCCTGTGCCTGGCTTACTGGCGTGGCGAATACCGTGCCATCAGCCCCAAGGCGCTGATCTCGGTGGTGGCGGGGCTGATGTATTTTCTTAGCCCGATTGATGCGATTCCGGATTTTCTTCCCATGTTCGGCATGCTCGACGACATCGCTGTGCTGGCGTGGGTCATGAAGACCCTGAGCGGCGAGCTGAGCGCCTTTCGTACCTGGCGCGATGCGCAACGTCCGGAAAAACTTGCGGTGGTTGAGCGCCTGCCTGCGACGCCTGAGCTGCTGGCCCGGGAAAACCCGCAAAAAAACTAATGATGCCTGGTATCCCCCGGCGACCTTCGTGGCTGTTAGGATTACACTCTTAAGGAAATAACTTACTTAGTAAGTGTTTTTATCCTACGGGGCAGTCATGGATATCCAGATCATTTCACGCGATGGCGAACCCGAGTATGCGGTGTTGCCATGGGACCAGTACCAGGCGCTGCTAAAAGCTGCCGGTCAGTTGCAACCGCCACGCGCTTCTCCTTCTGTTGCACCCACCGCCTCCGAGCAGGACTTGCGCCCGCTTGCAGCCCTGCGCGGCTTGCGTGAGGCCAAGGGCCTGGCAATCGAGGCCCTGGCGCGTACCGTGGGCATCAGCCCTTCGTATCTTGGATTGATAGAAAGTGGTGAACGCCAGCCGGATGCCGCCATTCGCCGCAGCCTGGCCTGGGAATTGGGCGTTGCAGGTTGGAGGGATGAGTCTTGAGCCTACGTATCAGCCGTCAGCACTGGGATGGGTTAATCAATGAACTGGACCAGGCACGTCGCCAGCGCCATTTGCTGACGTATCGTGCGCTGCTGGAGCGTCTGCAATTCCCCACGCCGGCCATGCAGACCCTGGCTGCGGCCCTGGAGCATCTGGCGGCGCTGGATGCCAAGGCGGAGCAACCGCTGCGCAGTTCCCTGGTGATCAGCCAGGGCGCCAGCCGCCTGCCGCGCACCGGTTTTTTTGAGTGTGTGGAGCGCCTGGGGCGGTTCAGCGGGCCTTCCGATGGTGTGGCCGCCGCGTCCTGGCATGCATCCGAAGTGGTGCGGGTGTTCGAGTACGAGTACCCGGAATCCGCCGAGGCCTAAAGCGCCTGGGAGCAGGTGTCCATGCTGTCGATCACGTGGATGCTGTAGCCCGCCATATCCTTGGCATGGTGCTTGGCTTGTGAAGCCAGCTCTGCCAATTGGCTGGCATCGAGTTGCGCACAGGCCTGTGGACACAAATGCACCACGCCGATGGACAGCGACAGCAATGCAAACTCCTGGCGCGCGCCCTGGCGGTTGAGGGCCACGAAGCAGCCAGCCTCAAGGTGTTCGGCGCGGTAGAAACGTCGGCATTGGGTGTGGAAATCGTCCAGCAATTGGTTGAGCCGCTTGCGCCAATCCTGCGGGCCCAACACCAGCAGAAAGTCATCGCCGCCAATGTGCCCGACAAAGTCGCGGCTGGGGTCTACCCGATCGTTCAGGCACTGCGCAAGGCACAGCAGCACTTCATCCCCGCGCCCGTAGCCGTAGATATCGTTGAACGGCTTGAAACTGTCGATATCCACATAGCAGATCACCGACTCGCGCTGTTGCTGCAACAGCCTAGTGAGGCACTGCTGGATCGGCACGTTGCCAGGCAGCAAGGTCAGCGGGTTGGCGTAGCGGGCCTGCTGAATTTTCAGCTCCGTGATCAACTTGAGCACGTCGATAACCCGGCCCAGCCCCAGATAATCGCCGTTCAGGGTGATGATGAAATCTTCTTCGATGCGTTGCCGTGCACGGCTGGTGAGTAAACGGCTGACCTGCTGCAAGGACTGGCTCAGTTCCACCGCCAGAAAGTCATCGCTCATCAGGCGGCTGATGGGTTTGCGCGCGAACAAGTCGGTGGCGAATGGCTTGAGCAACGCATCCGATAGCGAATGCCGGTGCACAATGCCGACCGGGCGACCGCGGCCGTCCAACACCGCCAACGAGTTGAGGTTGGCCTGGCGGCGGAACGATTCCAGCACTTGGGCGGTGGCGGTGTCTTGATCCACGGCGGGCTGCTCATTGAGCAGGGCGCTCAGGTCACTGCCTTCGTCATTGAGGGCCAGCGTGGCGTTATCCGGCTTGGGCAGCATCAGGCGCGCTTCCTGTGGCGGCTGTTCCTGAGGACGGCAGAGCAGGTAGCCCTGGACCAGGTCGACGCCCATCTCGGTCAGCACCGCCAGTTCTTCCGGCAACTCGATGCCTTCGGCAATCACTTGGGCGCGGGACGCCTTGGCGATCTGCAGGATGGAGCCGACAAACTCGCGCTTGAGGGCGTCCTGGTGAATGCCGTCGATAAAGTGCCGGTCGATCTTCACGTAGTCCGGGCGCAGTTCCGACCACAAGCGCAAGCTGGAATAACCGGCGCCCAAGTCATCCAGTGCGATGGCAAAACCCATGTCGCGGTAGTGGTGCAAGGCGGTTTGCAATAGCGCGAAATCGTCGGTGGGCGCCTGCTCGGTGAGTTCGATCACCACGTGGCTGGGAGAAATACCGAAGTCGCGCAACAGTTGCAGGGTGCGCCCTGGCTGATGCGCGTGCTCCATCAAGGATTCCGGTGAGATATTGAGGAACAGCTTGCCGGGCAGTTTCTGCTCGCTGAAGCGCCGGCATGCACTTTCTCGACACGCCATGTCCAGCTCGCTCAGGCGCCCGGCATGGCTGGCCACTGAGAACAGCGCGACGGGGGAGTGCAGCGGGCTGTTGGACGGGCCGCGACTGAGGGCTTCGTAACCGAGGATGCGCCGTTCTGACAGGCAGATGATCGGTTGGAACAGGCTGTGCAAACTGCCTTGAGCCAGGATTGAGCCCAATGCATTCAGCTGTTCGGTCATGGTCATGGCGGTCTCGATCAAAAAAAAGGACCGCAGGCGTAAACCTGCGGTCCTTTTATTTCACGACAGAATGATGTCTATATGATGACACTCCGAGGAGCGATCACATTAAATCGCCATCATTTACTGCTTGGCCACCTGCTTGGTGATCTTCAGGTAATCCAGCAGGATCCGGCCCGTCTCGGCCAAGTAGGCGTCGTCTTCCGGCTTGGTTTTATCCGCCTCGGTCGGCAGCGCGTCTTCATCTTCTTTCTTCAGCTCTTTGAGCGGGTCTTCACCCTTGGCCTTGCGGCGGGTGTTTTCCAGCACCAGTTGCTGATTCTCGATGCTGGAGTGCTGTGCACGGCGATCCGCTTCGTTGAGGCTGACGGTTTTCTCTTCCATCAACTTCTTGGCCAGGGCCAGCTTGTCGCGGATAAACACGAACTCGGCATCCTTGGCGGAGCGGGTGTCGTGGTCAGCCTTCAGCTGTGCCAGGAACGGCTTGAACGGATCCGACGCCGGCTTGATCGCAGGGCGGATGGTGTCCCACGGCATGGCTTCAGGCAGGGCGCTTTCGCCGATTTCCTTGGTGTCGATGATCGACGGGAAATCGATATCCGGCAGTACGCCCTGATGCTGGGTGCTCTGCCCGGAGACCCGGTAGAACTTGGCCAGTGTCAGCTTGAGCTCGCCATGGTTCAGCGGCTGGATGGTCTGCACGGTGCCTTTGCCGAAGGTCTGGCCGCCGATGATCAATGCACGGTGGTAGTCCTGCATGGCACCGGCGAAAATCTCCGAGGCCGAGGCCGAGAGGCGGTTGACCAGCAGGGCCATCGGCCCTTTGTAGAAGGCACCCGGGTTCTCGTCTTCGAGCACGTCGACACGGCCGTCAGCGTTGCGTACCAACACGGTCGGGCCCTTGTCGATAAACAGGCTGGTCAGCTCGGTGGCTTCCTGCAGGGAGCCGCCGCCGTTGTTGCGCAGGTCGATGACCACGCCGTCGACTTTCTCTTTCTGCAGTTCTGTGAGGATTTTCTTCACGTCGCGGGTGGTGGACTTGTAGTCCGGATCACCGGCACGGAACGCCTTGAAGTCCAGGTAGAAGGCCGGGATTTCAATCACGCCCAGCTTGTAGTCCTTGCCATCCTGCTTGAGGTTGAGGACTTTCTTCTGCACGGCCTGGTCTTCGAGCTTCACCGCTTCACGGGTGATGGACACGATCTTGCTGGTCTGGTCGTTCGGTGCATTGGTGTGCGGAATCACTTCCAGGCGCACCACGCTGCCTTTAGGGCCGCGGATCAGCTTGACCACTTCGTCCAGGCGCCAGCCGACCACATCGACCATCTCTTTGTCGGCCTGGGCCACGCCGATGATCTTGTCGGCCGGTGCCACTTGCTTGGTTTTGTCAGCAGGGCCTGCCGGCACCAGACGTACGATTTTCACCTGGTCATTGTCGCTTTGCAGGACGGCACCGATGCCTTCCAGGGACAGACTCATATTGATATCGAAATTTTCCGCGTTATCTGGCGACAGATAATTGGTGTGCGGGTCGTAGGACATCGCAAAGGTGTTGATGTAGGCCTGGAAGATGTCTTCGGCACGGGTCTGGTCCAGGCGCGCCAGCTGGTTCTTGTAGCGCTTGGTCAACAGTTCTTGAATGGCCTTGGGCTCTTTGCCGGCGATCTTCAAGCGCAGCACTTCGTCCTTGACGCGTTTGCGCCACAGGTCGTCCAGGGCTGCGGTGCTGGTCAGCCAAGGGGCGTCCTTGCGATCCACCAGCAGGGTTTCTTTCTGGGTGAAATCGAGC
This sequence comes from Pseudomonas sp. MF6394, assembly GCF_002018845.1. NCBI lineage: Bacteria > Pseudomonadati > Pseudomonadota > Gammaproteobacteria > Pseudomonadales > Pseudomonadaceae > Pseudomonas > Pseudomonas sp. MF6394. The sequence continues at coordinate 28,909 of NZ_MVOJ01000013.1, read as the reverse complement.
TTGTCGACGCCTTTGTTCAGCTCACCCAGAGCGAAGTCCAGACGCGCTTTGACGCGGTCCAGGTAGCGCTTGTAGATGGTGAAGCCAGGCTGCAGGTCGCCGCTCTTGAGGAAATCGTCGAATTGCGTCTTCCACTTGTCGAACTCAGCGATATCGCTGGCCAGGAAGTAGCTGCGCGACGGGTCCAGCAGCTTGAGGTAGCTGTCGTAGATGATCACTGAGCGAGCGTCGTCCAGCGGCGGCTTGCTGTAGTGATGGCGCTTGAGCAACTCGACGACGTTAAGGCTGGCAATCACCTCATCGCGATCAGGCTGAAGGTTGTCCCAGCTATTGGCTGCGAACGTATTGGTCGACATCGACGCGAAGCCGAGACCAATGAAAAAAGCGAGGGCGGTGCTGGGGAACAGATGCTTCATGCTGATTCGACGCGGGGGCAATTGATAACGCATATTAGGCCGTCTTTGAGGGAGCCGGTTCCATATGGTCCGGTCGCATAATGCAAAAAGCCCGGCGCTACAGCACCGGGCTCAGTCCAGACTCACTATGGAGGCACTGTGAAAGCATTGCAAGGCGTTGACGGTGATGTGGAGGGCTAGAACAACCCCGTCCTACGCTCGGTGTAGTCCATATTGCCAATAGCCTGACCGAATCCTAGATTGAAATGCAGTCAATGTGGGAGCTGGCTTGTCTGCGATAGCGGTGCAACAGTGAAGAATTCTTCATCTGGTGCACCGCTATCGCAGCATAGGTATCTACACAACTTTGGTGCGACGCTGGACCTGTGGCGAGGGAGCTTGCTCCCGTGACGACCGGACAGCTGGCGCCTATCTCCCTGAGGCACCGCAATCCAAATGTGGGAGCTGGCTTGCCTGCGAAGACGGCCTAACAGTCAACTCAGTTGGACAGGGTACATATCCGTTATTTAGGTAACGGCCACTTAAGGTTCCGCCCTGACGGCGGCTCACTTTTGAACAGCGCAAAAGTAAGCAAAACGCTCTTGCCCCACCACTCGGCACCTCGCTTGGGCTCGGTGTGCCCGTAATTCGCCAGTGATTTGGGGGGCCGCCGCCACGCGCCATCCATGGCGCGGGGCGGCTAAACCGGCATCCCTGCCGGTTTACCCCCCAAATCCCTGTCGAATTCCGGCCAGCGTGGTTTAACGGGGCGCCTGAGATCAAGATCACAAGCAGATCAAGATCAAGAGCGGCTCGCTTCGCATCGTGGTTACCGTCGTTCACTTCAGAGTTGTGTAGATACCGATGGCTATCGCAGGCAAGCCAGCTCCCACAGGTTGATCTCTATTGATTCAGGTCCAGTGGTGGATCGGCCAGCCGGCCTGCTCGGCATGGGCGCGCAACACCGGGTCCGGGTTCACTACCTGCGGGTGATCCACCTTGAGCAGCAGCGGCAAATCATTGCGCGAATCCGAGTAGAAATACGCACCTTCAAGGGTTTCACCTTCCTGCTCCAGCCATTCCATCAACCGCGTGATCTTGCCCTCACGATAGGTCAGCACGCCTACGGTATTACCGCTGTACACGCCGTGGCTGACCTCCAGGTTGATCCCCAGCACTTCCTCGATACCGATACGCGCCGCAATCGGCGTGACCAGGTGAGTGCCCGAAGCGGAAATCACCAGGATCCGGTCGCCGTTCGCGCGGTGGCGGGCGATGGTCTTGGTGGCGTCGCTGTAGATCAGCGGCTCGATCACGTCCTCGACCCATGGCTCCACCAGGTGCTCGATCTCTTCCGGGGTGCGGCCGATCATCGGCTCCAGGCTGAAATCCATGAAATCTTCCATCAACAGCTTGCCCTGGCTGTAGGCATCCATCAGCTCGTTGTTCCTGCGCATGAATGACTCAGGGTCTACCCAGCCGAGGCGGCCCATCTGTTCGCTCCACAGCGTGGCGCAGTCGCCGTGGATGAGGGTGTCGTCCAGATCAAAAATTACCAATGCCATCGGTGATGCTCTCTCTCAATAGGTCGCTGCCTGTCAGGCTACTGCACACAGTGCGCTGGGGTCGATGGAAAGTGCCAGGCGCTGGCCATCCGGGTGCAGGTCGTCGGCCGAACGATTGAGCACATCCACCACCAGCTCGACGCCACGGGCTTCGATGCGGTAGCGAATCACGTTACCCAGCAGGCTGTGGCTACGCACCAGCGCGTCGAGCTCGCCGCTGCGGCTCAACTCGATGGCCTCGGGGCGAATCGCGATGCGCCCGCTGATCGGCCGTTGCAGCAGTTGGGTGGCCTTGTCCGCATCGAGCAGGTTGTAGTTGCCGATAAACCCGGCAGCGAACGCATCCACCGGCGCGGTATAGAGGGTTTCGGCATCGCCGCTCTGCACGATCTTGCCCTGGTTCATCAAGAAGATGCGGTCGGACATGGTCAGGGCTTCTTCCTGGTCGTGGGTCACGAAGATCGTGGTCAACCCCAGTTCGCGCTGGATCTGGCGGATCTGTTCGCGCAAATGCTTGCGAATCCGTGCATCCAGCGCAGACAGCGGCTCATCCAGCAACAGCAGGCGCGGGCGGGTCACCAGGGAGCGGGCGAGGGCGACGCGCTGGCACTGGCCACCGGACATCTGGTGCGGATAGCGGCCGGCCAGGTCCTTGAGCTCCACCAGTTGCAGCACTTCTTGCACGCGCTTGTGGCTGTCGTCGGCGTTGACCTTCTGCATGCGCAGGCCGAAGGCGACGTTCTGCTCTACGGTCATGTTGGGGAACAGCGCGTAGCTCTGGAACACCATGCCGATCTGGCGTTTCTGCGGGCTCAGGGGCACGATGTCCTGGCCATCCAGGAGGATTTGGCCACTGTCCACCGGGGTAAGCCCGGCGATGCAGCGCAGCAGGGTGGATTTGCCGCAACCGGACGGGCCGAGCAGGGTGACGAACTCGCCCTTGGCGATCTCGCAATTGATATCGCTGAACACCGGTGTGCCGGTGTAGCCTTTTTGAAGGTGTTGGACGCTGACGAAGCTCATTGGCTTTTGTCCTTGTTCAAGAGCGTGGCGGCCCAGGTGAGCACCAGCACAAAGAAGAAATAGGAGATCACCACCGCACTGGTGAAATGGCCGCTGCTGTTGCGCATGTTGTTGAGGTACACCTGCAGGGTTTCGTAGCGAGTGCCGACGAGGATGTTGGCGAACACGAACTCACCGAACAGGAACGAGAACGACAGCAGCAGCGCCACCATCAGGCCCTTGCGCAGGTTGGGCAGCACCACCAGGATCGCGGCCTGCCAGGTACTGGCGCCGAGCAGTTGCGAGGCGTCCATCAGGTCGCGCAGGTTGATGGCCTGCAGGTTATTGGTGATCGCGCGGTACATGAACGGCAGCGCGACGGTGAAGTAACAGCCGATCAGAATCCACGGCGTACCCACCATTGCCAGCGGCCCGGAACCGTAGAGTTGCAGCAGACCTACCGAGGACACCACCGGCGGCACCGCAAAGGGCAGCAGGATCAGGATGTTCATCAACGCGTCGAGCTTGGGAAAGTGGTAGTGCACCACGAACAGCAGCGGCAAAATCAACACCACTGAAAGGATCAGTGCGCCCACGCACACCAGCAACGATTGCCCGAAGGCCATCAGAAAGCGCGGGTCGCTCCACAGCTGTACATACCATTTCACGCTGAAACCGGCGGGCAGGATGGTTGCCGACCAACTGCTGGAAATCGAGTAGACAAAGGTGCCTACCAAAGGCAGCACCAGGATCAGGAACAACAGGTACACCACCACCCGGTGGTAGAGGGAGGCCGAGCCGGCTTCAGCGCGAGACATGGTAGCTCCTCTTGAGCAGCAATTGATGCACCACCGTGACCACGGTCATCAGCGCCACCAGCACCACGGCCAGGGCGCTGGCCATGTTCGGGTCCAGCGATACATCGCCGGAGACCAGCCCGGCAATGCGAATCGGCAGCACGTTGAAGTTACCGGTGGTGAGCGCATAGACCGTGGCGTAGGCGCCGAGGGCGTTGGCCAACAGGATCACAAAGGTACCGAGCAGGGCCGGGGTGAGCACCGGCAGGCCGATATGCCGCCAGAACTGCCAGCCATTCGCACCGAGCAGGGCGGCCGACTCGCGCCAGTCTTCGCGCAATGCGTCAAAGGCCGGGTAGAGCAGCAGCACGCCGAGGGGAATCTGGAAGTAGGTATACAGGATGATCAAGCCGGTCTTCGAGTACAGGTTGAAGTCTTCTATGATCCCGGCCTGCTTGAGCATGAGGGTGATGCTGCCGTTGAACCCCAGCAGGATGATGAACGCGAAGGCCAGGGGGACGCCGGCGAAGTTGCTGGTCATGTTGGCGAACGCGGTGACAAAGTTGCGCAGCGGCGAATCCACTCGGCGCAGTGAATAGCTACCCAGGGTGGCGATGATGATGCCGAAGATGCTGGAGTAGAAACTGATCTCCAGGCTGAACTGGATCGCCTGTCGGTAGAACTTCGAACTGAAAATGCGGGTGAAGTTTTCCAGGCCCCAGCCGGCCTCTTCGGTTTGCAGGCTGCTGATCAGCACCCACACCAGCGGCGCGATTTCGAACACGATAAAGAACAGTGCGAAGGGCAGCAGGCATAGCAGGGCCAGCCATTTGCCGCGGGTCAATGCATTCACTTGAGCAACTCCCGGCACACAGGTTTGTCGTGGGGCACGCCCAGCAGTTCGCAGACCGTGCCGCACAGGTCGGTCTGTTTCGGCGCAGCGTCAGTGTCCAGGCTGAAGGCGTCACCCAGGACAAACAGCGGCACTTCCCGTTCTTCGCGCAACAGGCCATTGTGGGAGCGGTCGTTATTCATGCCGTGGTCCGCGGTGACCAGTACCTGGTAGCCGGCATCGAGCCAGCCTTGCAGGTAGTCGGCCAGGATGATGTCCGCCGAGCGCGCGCTGTTGCGGTATTGCGCGGTGTCGAGGCCGTGCTTGTGGCCGGCGTCATCGATGTTCATCGGGTGCACCAGCAAAAAGTTTGGCGCGTGCTTGAGCCGCAGGCTTTCCGCATCGGCGAACAAGTGGGAATCGGGGTAGTGGTCATTCCAGTAGAAATGCCCGTGCTGGATCGCCAGCGCCTTGTCGTCGGTGTGACGATCGCGGGCGGCGAGAAAGGGCGTGCGGTTATACAGCTCGCTGACCCAGTGGTAAGCCGCCGCCGCGGTGCTCAAGCCTGCGTCGGTGGCGTAATGGAAAATGCTGCGCTGGTTGGACAGGCGCGAGACGTTGTTGTGCACGATACCGCTTTGAATCGGCGGCACGCCGGTGAGGATGCATTCATACAACGGGCGGGACAGGGCAGGCAGTTCACATTCCAGTGTGTAGAGGGCTGCGCGTCCTGCGCCGACATAGGCCTGCAAGTGCCCCATGGCGTGCCGGGCGACCTCGAAGTTGAGGCCGTCGAGCACCACAAGGATGACATTGTGCTTCATGGGGGCTGGGGCTCCGCAACAGATGGTATAGCTCAGTATCAACTTGGAATGGGATCAAATGTGGGAGCTGGCTTGCCTGCGATGGCGGCGTATCAGTGGACACACATGTTGAATGTCAGCCCGCTATCGCAGGCAAGCCAGCTCCCACACTGACCGCCTTTGGATCAGAGGGACCGATTACTTCATTTCTACGATGACCTGCTCGTTCCACATTTGTGGCAGCTTCTTGGACGTCGCTTCCCAGGCATCGGCATCCTTGATCGGCTGCGGGTTGGCCTTGGTGTACTGCTCGCCCGGGATCAGGTTCTTGGCAACGTCTGCCGGCAGTTTCAAGTCGGTTTCAGCGCGGATCGGACGCGCATTGCCGCGCGCCAGGTTGAGCTGGCCGGCATCGCTGAAGATGTATTCGCGGGTCAGCTTGGCGGCGTTCGGGTGCTTGGCGTATTTGTTGATGATGGTGGTGTAGCCGGATTTAACCGAGCCATCCGAGGGGATCAACACCACGTAGTCATCCGGGTTGGCCATCTTGGCCTTGTAGCTCAGGCCGTTGAAGTCCCAGACGAGGCCCACTTCGACTTCGCCTTTTTCCATGGTGGCGATGGTCGGGTTGGACAGCGAGAGGCGACCTTGCTGGGCGATCTTGGTGAAGAATTGCAGGCCCGGCGCGATGTTTTTCTCGTCGCCCTTGTTGGCGATGGCCGCGGCGAGTACTGCGTTCGAAGCCTGGGCGGCGGTGCTCACGTCACCCACCGATACCTTGTATTTACCGGTTTGCAGGTCAGCCCAGGTGGTAGGCACTTCGGAGCCGTGCAGCAGCTTTTTGTTGACGATAAAGGCAATGGTACCTGTGTAGGCCAAGGCCCAGTGACCGTCCTTGTCTTTCGCCCAATCCGGCACCTGCGCCCAGGTGGACGGCTTGTACGGCTGGGTGACTTCCTGCTTCACCGCGATCGGGCCGAAGGCCGCGCCCACGTCACCGATATCGGCGCTGGCGTTGTCTTTTTCGGCTTTGAACTTGGCGATTTCCTGGGCCGAGCTCATGTCGGTGTCGATGTGCTTGAGGCCGTAGGTCTTGGCCAGGTCTTCCCAGGTGCCTTTCCAGTTGGCCCAGTCATCGGGCATGCCGACGCTGTTGACGGCGCCTTCCGCTTTGGCGGCGGCTTCCAAGGTTTTTAGATCGGTATCAGCAGCCATGGCGGCGGTGCACATGGCAATGGTCGAGCCTAACAGTGATGCCAGGAAAAGCTGTTTCATCCGAAGCTCCTTTGGGCGTTTTCAACGCGGCGTTTTATCTGAACGTTAGCGGTGGTTTGGTCTAGGTCAGCAATACCTGAGCCAATCTAGGCCCCATGGATGACAGTTTCATGTCGATGTCGTTTTTGAAGCGCTGATGTCGCTCAGCTCCGACTTAGCGTAGACCATGCTCAAGGGCCCGCAGCACCTGGACTTGGCCGATGTATTGCAGGGTGTGGTAGAGGCAGTCGACAGCCTTTGTCATCTGTCGGTCATCTGGAGTGCCTAGGCTGGCACACAGCAGCAAAAGCCCAGATAGAGCGCGTTTTGTGCACCTGAACGGTGCTGGTCTAGTCCAGATAGGTAACGTTGATGCGTGATGAGGCAATCAAGGCGGTAACTTCCATCGGCCTGGCGCTGCAAGAGCAGATCGACCATGGCCTGTTGCCGCCTGCCAGCAAACTGCCCGCCGAACGCAAGCTCAGCGAGTTGTTTGGTACCACTCGGATTACGGTGCGGGAAGCCTTGTTACAACTGGAAGCCCAAGGGCAGATCTACCGCGAAGAGCGTCGGGGCTGGTTCGTCTCGCCGCCACGGCTGGCCTATAACCTGATGCAGCGCAGCCACTTTCACGCCATGGTCAGCGACCAGGGGCGTGAGGCTTCCACGCAGGTCATTTCCGCACGCTTGCAACCGGCGTCTGCGGCGGTGTGCGCTTGGTTGCAATTGCCGGCGTTGTCGAGCGTGATCCAGATTTGCCGGGGTCGCAGGATTGACGGGCGCTTGGTGTTGTATGTGGAGCACTACCTGAATCCGCAGTATTTTCCGGGGATCCTGGCGTGTGATTTGAATCAGTCGATGACTGAGCTGTATGCCAGCAAATATGACTTGCACTACGGGCGGGTGCGTTTCGAGATTGTGCCGACCTCACTGCCGGTGGAAGCGGCCGCTGCGCTGCGCGTCTCGGTGGGCAGCCCGGGCTTGCGCATCGCCCGGGTCAACTACGACCAGCATCAACGCCTGATCGACTGTGACCTGGAGTTCTGGCGGCATGATGCGATTCATGTGGGGGTGGATGTGGTGTAGCGGCTGGTGCACCGCGAACCCATGTGGGAGCTGGCTTGCCTGCGATGGCATCGACGCGATAGGCCTGATAAACCGAGGCGCCCGTATCGCAGGCAAGCCAGCTCCCACATTGAACCGAGTTTATCCCTGACGGATCGGTGGTTTGCCTAGGGCGTAAGTGCCTTGATCACTTGGTCCACATTGGTTTCCAACTCCGTCACCGGGTCGGCGCTGTCCACATTCAACACCAACAGTCTGGCGCCGCCGGCAGTGACGGCAGCTTTGACCGCATCACTGGGTTGACGGTGATGCAGCACCACCGCCACATCGTTGTCCTTCAACTCGGCGCTGAGTTTTTGCAGCGCCTCAGGCGTCCACTCGGCATCGGCGCGTGCATCGGTGCTGAGCACTTCCAGGTTCAGGCTGCTGACCAGGTACGCGAAGTGATCGCTCAAGCTGACCACACTCAGGTTGTCGGCCTTGGCCAATCGCGCTTCGCTGTCGGCGGTGAGCTTGAGCAAACGCTGTTTGAGCGCGGCCAGGTTGGCGTCGATCCTGGGTTTGGCTGCCGGGGCCAGGCGGCTCAGGTCGGCGGCCATTACGTCGGCCATGCGCCCCATATTGTTGCTCGATTGCCAGGGTTGGCTGTTCAAGCCATCGGTGACCCCCGGTTGTACTGCGATACCCGGCAAGCCACCGTCCACCGGGCGTGCGGCATCGACTTCGACGATGCGGATATTGCTGCGCCGCGCCACCGGGTACAGCGGGTCATCGGCCCACAGCGAGCGCAGGCCGATGGCCGCGTCGGCGTCCAACGCCAACGTGTTCAATGTCGCAGCACCGCGGCCGGTGAAGTAGGACACCTGCCGCGAGCCGGGTAAATTGGCCGGCGCGGCGCGTTCAAGCTGCACGTCGGTGCCTTTGAGCAGCGCTTCGGCAAGACCATAGGTAATCGGCAGCGAGGCCAGCACCTTGACCGGTTGCTTGGTCTTGGTCAGGGCTGCGTGACCGAGGCCCTGGTTGACTTTGAAGTCTTTGGCGTCGAAACCGTCGACGGCCAGCGCCGACGTACTCATCAAGCAAGCGATGGCCAGGGCCAGTGGGCGAAAGACAGGGCGCATTATCCAAGATTCCCTTTGAGGCTGGGCACAACGCCACGGGCGATGGCGGCGAAGGCGAAGGCGATACCGGCAACCAGAATGATGGCGGCGCCGGAGGGGATGGGCAGGTCGAAGATGATCGGCAGCAGGATGCCGCACAGGGTGCTGACGGTAGCGATCAGCACCGAGATCCAGAAAAACCCTTTGAGTGACTGGCTCAACAGGCGCGCCGCAGCGGCAGGAATCACCAGCAAGGCACCGACCAGGATTGCCCCGATGACCTTGACCGCGGCCACGGTGATCAGGGTCACCAGGATCACGAACAGGTAATCCAGGCTTTTCACCGCCACCCCACGCACTGCCGCCAATTGCGGGTTGAAACTGGCCAGCATGATGCGGTTGTACAGCGGCAATGCCAGGGCCATCACCAGCGAGCCGACAATGGCCAGCACCAGCAGGTCGTTGCCGTTGACCGTCAGCACCGAGCCAAACAGCCCGTTCTCGAGAATGTGCACGTTGATCTTGCCGGCCAGGATCAGCAGCAGGCTTGCCCCCAGTGCCAGGGACACCGACAGGAACACGCCGATCAAGGTATCGGGGGCCAGGCCGGTGCGGTTACGCAGGTAATTGAGCAGGATGCCGAACAGTAGGCAGTAGCCAAACAGGCTGCCATAGGGCCCGGTATAGGGTTCGCCCAGCAGGATGCCCACGGCCACGCCGGTCAGCGCGGCATGGCCGACCGCTTCGGAGAAAAACGCAAAGCGTTTGACCACCACCAGCGTACCCAGGCCGCCGAGTACCGGGCCGATCAACAGGCCGGCGAGTAGGGCGTTGACCACAAACCCATAGGCCAGGGCTTCGGGCAGGTAACCGGAAGAGGCCCAGCCCTGGACCATCAAGCGAAAGGCTTCATAACTCATGGCGCCGGGCTCCGAGGGTGGGTGGAGAACAGAGTGAGCAGGCGGTCCGGGGTCAGCGCCTCTTTGGGGGTGGCGTCGAACAGCACGCGGCGGTTCAGACCGGTGACGCGATCCGCCAGGCGGCCCACGGCCTCCAGGTCGTGCTCGATCCACAGCACCGTAATCCCGGCCAGGCGCCAGTCGTTCAGCAGCCGTTCGAACACTTGGATACCCGCCTCGTCGAGGGCCGACATCGGCTCATCCAGCACCAGCAAATGCGGCGCCGGAATCAGCCCCTGGGCGAGCAGTACGCGCTGGCGCTCACCGCCCGACAACGCACCCATGCGGCGCTTGCGCTTGTCTTGCATGCCAACGCGCTCGAGGGCATCGCCAATCGCTGCTGCGTAATGCCTGGAAAGGCCCAGGAATGCCGGGCGACGCTGGCACATGGCAGCCATGAAATCGTCCACGGTCATCGGCAGGCCCCGGTCAAATTCCAGCGCCTGGGGCACGTAACCGACGGTGCCGGGTGTGGTTGGCCACTCCAGGCTCAAGCGCCCCTGGTGCGGCGTTTGCCCTAGCAGGGTCTTGATCAGCGAGCTTTTGCCGCCGCCATTAGGGCCGACCAGCGCATGGATGCTGCCCGGCTGTACCTGAAAACTCACGCCATCGAGGATCACGGTGCGCCCCAGGGTCAGCGAGACCTGGTCAAAGTCCAGGGTGGGGCCGACGCTGACGGCGTTCAGTTGCTGCGCCGCGGTCATGCTCCCGCCTCCTGAATCGCCCGTACCACGGTGTTGAGGTTGCCGGTCATCTCCACTTCGTACTTCTCGGCGCTGTATTCGCCGTAGGAAATATGCGACAGCGGGTACAGCTTGACCCCGGATTCACGCTGGATGGTATCGACGTAGGTGGACGGGAAATCCATCTCCGAGAAGATCACTTTCACATCCAGGGCGCGCAATTCATCGATGGTCTTTTTCAGCTGGCTGGGGCTTGGCTCGATACCGTGGGCCGGCTCGACCACGGCGGTGACTTCCAGGCCAAACTCGCGCAATAGGTAGTCATAGGCCGCGTGCACGGTGGCGACGCGCAGGTCCGGGTTGGGCGCGCTGGTCAGCTTGGCCAGGGCGTCGGCACGCATCTGGCGCAGGCGCTTGCCATAGGCGCGGGCGTTCTGGGTGTAGGTTTTGGCGTTGTCCGGGTCAAGCTTGCCCAACTCACGGGCAATGTTATTGACCTGGGCAATCGACGCGCTGATCGACAGGAAGGTGTGCGGGTTGACCACCTTGCCCGCACCGCGCGCGGCGTTACCGGTGGCGGCGAGCAGCGGCACGTTGGCGTTGGCTTCGATCACCTTGATGTCCGGGCGCTCGCTGGTGGCGATCATGCGGTCGGCGAAGTCGTCATGGCCGACGCCGTTGAGTACGATCACATCCAGGGTGCCGATGCGCTTGATGTCTTCGGCGCGCGGCTCGTAGGCGTGGGGGTTGAAACCGGCGGGAATCAGCGGCACCACTTCGGCCTTGTCGCCCACGATATTGGCTACATAGCTGTAATAGGGGTGCAAGGTAATGCCGATACGCAGGCGCTTGGACGCCTCGGCGTTGGCAAGGGGGGCGAGCATCAGGCCGAACAGGCCAACCAGCAACAGGCGCAACAGGGGGGATGACATAGACATGGGCAATCGGTCTTCTCGTTCAGTGACGGTGCTGGCGGGTGACGCCGGCATCGAATTGCGCGACCACCTGCTGCCAGCCGGCCGCGATCAGCGCCTGGTCAGTGAGGTCGGACGGGGCGGCAAGGTTGGCGCTGCGGTTGAGCCAGATATCCGGCTCGCTGCCTTGCACGCGCATCAGCAGCGAACCGCTGGTAGCCGGCGCCTGGCTCAAACCCAGGTAGGCGGCGGGTGCCAGCAACTGCCAGCGATGGCCACCACGGCTGACCGAACTGGCGTCCTGGGCAAACGGCGCGAAGCCTTCTTCGGCCAGTTGCTCAGGCGTCGGCAGGGCGCTGTGCTCCTGCTGCAACAGGTGGATTTCATCCAGGGTCACCCGCAGGTCGGCGTAGATGCCTTGCTCGGCCGCGCTCAGGTCGCGGCGGGCGTCCAACTGGTGGCTTGGCACCGCCGCGACTTCCTGGGTTTCCCCGTGCAGCGCCACGACCGTGCCCGCCACCGCGAGGATGATCAGGCACAACAGCAGCACAAAAAGCGTTTCGTGGCCCGCGCCGGCGGGGCGTACAACCTGTGTGGTACTCATTGCGACGGGATGTCCGCTTGGTCGATTTCCACCACGTGGCCGGGGCCGGCATCAAACAGCACGTAGAACTCGGCGGCGGGCTTCTTGAAGGTCAGGGTCGAATCCTCGCCGAGCTTGCCCGGCACCAGGATGGTTTCGTCGTAGCCGATCACATCCAGGGTTACGCCGGGGGCGCCACTGCCGTCGGAGAAACCCCCTTTGCACTGGATCTGCTCGCCGGGGATTTCCTTGCATTCGCACATCGGGTTGTGGGCAAAGGCGGTGGTACTCAGGCCGGCGCACAGCAACAGCGCGGCGCGGGTGAGGCGCTTGAACGTCATGGTTTGACTCCTTGCTTGTTCAGCCAGGCAATGGTGGCAGGCGAGGCCTGGCTCAGCGGGATGGAACCCTGGTGCATGCTGCCGTCCCAGCCTTCCATGGTCACCCATATTTCGGCGTCCGCCGGGGTGCGTTCGGGGATTGGCAGGGCGGCGCCCATGCGGTACGGCGTGCCGAAGAAGATCACTCCGGCGGCGCGCAGGCTGCGGGGTTTGCCGATACGCAGGTAAGTGGCCTTGACCTGCTCGGCACAGGTGTCACACAGGGCAGCGTTGAAGAACTTCATCGGGCCAGCCGGGTTCGGGCTCGGGCCTTCGTTGCGGAACTCGGCGAGGGTCAGGCTCCAGGGGCCGACCTGCACTTGGCCAGCTACCCGCTCGCCGATGCCGGTGTCCCCACGAAACAGTGCGGCATCGGCAAAGTACTTTGGCATGAACCCCAACGGCACCAGCAACAGCAGGATGTTGATATGGAAACGCCATTTCAGCCAAAAGGCGCGCAGCGGGGACGGCGGTACGGTCGCGACCTTGCTCATCGCTGGGCCTCCGAGGTTTCGGCGTGCATGGCCGGGATGGGCGCGGTTTGACGTTGCGTCTTGGCCTCGCGCTTGAGGGCGTTGAGGGTGGCCAGGGCAGTGCGCTTGGTCCAGATCAGCAGGCCGCTCAATACCATCATGCTCAGCACCAGGCCGAAGAACGCCCAGATCAGCTTGATCCACAAACCGCCAAAGTCACCGGTGTGCAGTGGGCGCATCGACTCGGTGACGAATTCCAGTGGGGTACGGTCGGACAACAGGTTCGAGACTGCGATTTCACCGTCATAGGGGTTCAGTTGTGCGGTCTGGAACATTAACGGGTACCAGCCACGCCCGCCGATCTGCAGGTGGCTGTAGGCATTGCTTGGCATAAACACAAAGCTGGCGTCCAGGCCGGGGATTCGCTCGGCGGCGATGTCGATAGCCTTGTCGATGGGGATCATCGGTGCCGGTACGCCCGGTGCCGACAGCGGCACCTTCTCCCGCGCAATCACTGGCACGATGGGTTCGCTGGAAATGGATATCTGGTTATCACCCAGGACAGCCTCGATCAGGAACCAGGTGCCGGTGATTGAAATGACTGCGATAAACCAGATCGACCAGATGCCGCTCAGGCGGTGAAAGTCGCCCCAGAAGATCCGCGCGCCGTGGCGGATGCGCAGGGTAGGGCGCAGGAAGCCTTTCCAGAAGCGCTTGTACACCACCAGCCCGGTGACCAGCGAAGCCAGCAGCGGCAAGCCCAACGCAGACACCAGGTACCAGCCCCAGCTGTACCCATTGGTGAACGGCACCAGCCACCAACCGTGCAGGGCGCGGGTGAATTGCTGGAAATTGAATGAGGGGCTGATGCCCTGGATCGCGCCGGTATAAGGGTTGGCGTACACCTCCACGGAGCGCCCATCCGGGTAGCTGAGGCCGACGCTTAGCGCGAAGTGTGACTCATCCGGGCGAATGATGGACTGGACGATAGCCTTGGGTTCATCGCGCTTTATGGCCGCGATCACCTGGTCAAAGCTCAGCGGCTGGGCATCATCCGACGGCTTGCTGGCGCGGATATCCGGGTTGGCCAGCCACACGATTTCCTGGCTCACCACGGCCAGGGTGCCGGTGACGCAGACGATCAGTACAAAGAACCAGATGGGCAATGCCAGCCAGCTATGGACGAGAAACCAGAGTTTGGAGCGTGACTTCTTCGACATATGAATGGGGGTCTTGATCGGAGGGGGCGATAGAGGCCCGGAAAAGGCCAGTCGTAGCTTTTGCTGACGCGACGGGCTGTATCTAAGTTAAGACGAATGAGAATGAGAAATCCCTAAGGCGCATATGAAAGAAAATGTTTCAGGGTCACATGCAGGCCGCATTCAAGCGCTGATCGAACACGCAATACACCAGCCGCAGGCGTTCAGCGGCTTGCGTTAGGCCGGGCCTGACCTCCATGCCGCTGTGTGACATCGTCAGCAGCCATGCAGTTGAGCGCCACTCCCTCGCGGCCAACCCCTGGCTCAGCTGAAGTGCGGCTACGTAGTTATATAAGTAGAAATAACGTTCTCTACAGTTGCTGTCAGTGTTATTTGTTTTTCAAATAGCTTGGCTTGAATGAAAACACCCCTTGTCATTAGGGGGGTTGGTGCGGGTACAGGTTAACTTCAGAGGGATTACAAGGTTATTGTATTGACACATTGGCGGGCATCGGCTTTAGTGACTGCGGACTTGGAAGTCGGAATTTTATAAAAAGGAAGTTAATCGCATGACCGTGCTAGTCGTTTACTCACGCCATCACGTGGTGAACTGTTATATCTCTCTGGTGCCGGTGATCAAGTTAGTTACTTGATCGTGGTCTGTCGCCTGCCCGTCGATTGTCATTGCTGCGAATAATACTTTTCCTGCGCTGGAAAAGTACGCGTCCCTATGCCTTAACAGAGAGTTCAAACTCATGTCGATTTTTGATCAAGCCATGCATCGTTCAGTCCAATGGCAAGACTGGCGTTGGCAGCAGAAGAATGCCATCCGCGATGAACCTGCACTGCGCAATGCCTGCGGTGGATGGGGCGAGGCCACAACGGCGCATATCGAGCACAACTTGCAAGATCGCAAGATGCAGATCACGCCTTACTATATTGATTTGATCAAGCGTTCACTCACCACCGCAGAGGTGATGGACCACCCCCTGTGGCGCCAGGTAGTACCGTATTGGAGCGAACAGGTGCAGGGCGACTACGACGGCAGTTCCGAAAACTGGGAACTCAATCATGAGATGAAGACGCCCATCTGCCAGCACAAGTACGACAACCGCGTGATCCTGCGCACCACCAACACCTGCAATGCCTATTGCCAGTTTTGTTTCGAGGCGCTGCGCACGCTGCAGGTGGGCACCGATAAAGCTAACGCCAACACCGACTCGTTCAAGGATTCGGTGGAATACATCCGCGGGAACCCGGCGATTGAAGAGGTGATTCTCAGCGGCGGTGACCCACTGATGTTGGCCGACCGCAAGCTTGAGGAGATGCTGGCCGCATTGCGCGGCATTCGTGATGATCTGCTGATACGCATTCATTCGCGGGCCTTGAGTTTCAACCCGTTTCGCGTGACTGATGAGTTGGTGGCGATGCTGGAGAAGTACCAGGTCAATGCGTTTGGTGTGCATGTCTGCCACCCGCTTGAGCTCAGTGCTGATTTTGCCGTCGCGGTTAAACGGATTCAGGGCGTGGTACCGATTGTATTTTCTAACATGCCGCTGTTGCGTGGCGTGAATGATGATGAAGCGACGTTGCATAAACTATTCATCAATCTTTATCGTCTGGGCGTAAAGCCATATTACTTATATCACTTTATGCCGTTTTCACCCGGTGCTTCAGAGTATAAGGCGTCGATCAGCCAAGCCATCGCCATCATGGATCGGCTCAAACGCCGCGTATCGAATATTGCCCTGCCCGAATATGTACTACCTCATGCGCAAGGCAAGTTCACCGTGCCGTTGTTGGACTTTGAAAAACCTGAAGACTTACCGCATTTTGAAGTCCGCGATGGGCAGCGGACTTACCGTTTTCGCAACTGGGAGGGCCAATGGTGCAGCTGGCAGGATGCGGTATGAAACAGGATGCGATTCTGTTTATTGATGTAGATGACAGCGCTTGCGCTCGTTACCGCTACCGGGAGCCGCATTTCACGGTGGCCCGCGCCCACGGCTTGGCGTGTTTGACGGCCGCCGTGGCCGGGCACAAGCACCTGCAACGACTCAAGGACGACAGTGCTGAGGTGTTCCTGCTCGAAACGCTCAGTGAGCATTCCATCCTGGAGTTGGTCGGACAGTTGGACGGGCGTTATCAGGTGCGGGGGATTTTCTGCCAGGCCGGGCACCCGTCCGCACAAGGGGAGGTGGGCTGTATCGTTGCGCGGGCGTGTCAGCGGTTGGGCTTGGTCTACAGCCACCCAGAGGCGATTGCCGCGTGCAATAACAAGTTCTTGATGCGCCGCGTGTTGAAACAGCATGAGTTGCGTTCGGTACCGTTCGCGCTGTGCAGCAACGAACAGGAACTCCAGCAAGGCGCCGAGCGCGTGGGTTATCCAATGATCGCCAAACCGCCCTTTGGCGGGGCTTCGGCGTTTATCAAAAAATGCTCGAACTGGGAGGAACTACGCAGCCACTATCGGCATTTCGTGAGTGATCATGGCGCCGCCGCGTATGCGGACTTCTACGGCTGTGCGCACGCCCTGCCGCTTGAGGATGGGCTGCAGCGTGAATACCTGCCAGGGCGCAGCATTCTGCTGGAGGGTTATATTCCTGGCATCGAAGGCAGTGTGGAATGTGTGATTGCCGGCGAGCGCGTCCATCCGCTGCTGATCAATGAAAAACTGCTGCTGACCGAGCGCAGCGGCACGGTCCTTGAGAACCTGCTGATTTCCCCGCCGACGTCGTTCAACCAGGCCCAGTGCGAGCAGATCCGCCAGTACGCGGTGGACTGCCTGCACGCGGTGGGCCTGACCAATGCCGTGGTGCATTTCGAGTTTCGCATGACGGACGCAGGGCCGGTGGTCATCGAGATCAACCCGCGCCTGGGCGGACTGTATGTGAACTCGGCGTTCCGCGACTTGGCCGGTATCGATCCTTATCAGTTGTACATGGGATTGTTGTTGGGCGAGAAGGGCATCAATGCACAGGTGGAGGCCGGCGCACATAAGGTTGCCGATGCGGGGCAACACTACGCGATGCTGGCGATTTATCCGCAGCACAGTGGCGTTTTCAGGGGCATTGACGGCCTGCAGTTCCTGGATCAACACCGCTCGGTGCTGGAATATGCCCCGCAGGATCCCGGCCACTACATTGACGCGGATATCGAGGAGCATTATTTGCTCAAATGCTGGGCCCAGGTTGGCAATGCCGCCGACGCCCATGCCTTGCACGATGCGTTGCAGCAACACCTGCGCATCCTCATCGATCCACCGGTTGCAGGATAGCGATATGGACATCCCTCAGATTTCGGCGCTTTTGCGCGAACATCACTTCTGTCATCGCCCGGACTTTCGCGAACTGGTCAACGTTGAACCCGGTGAGGAGCAAAGCTTTCGCGCGTATTGGGACAACCTGGTGCGCGACGAGGCGTTCAGGACTTATACCCACCGCGAACGGCGCATCTTGCGCTATCGTCTGTTACCGTCACGGCAATTGCAGATCGACAGGAATACGGCGTTCAAATCGCCGGTCACCTACGCGGTGAACTATCGCCAGGGCGTGAACCACCTGAGCTATAGCGAGGAAGGCTTTATCGAGCACCCACTCATGCACAAGCTGCTGGCGACGGACCTTGCGGTGATTGCCCCGCACCTGGGCGAACAGACCTATACGATCGATATTCATCAGTTCCGGGTGCGGGCGGATGTGTCATCGAGCAGCCCGACCACATCGGGGATTCACCAGGACGGCCTGGATTGGGTGTTTATGCACTTTATTGGCGAATGCAACACGGTGCCGGTGCTGTCGGAGGTGTTTGCCGACGAAACGGAGCACAGCCGGCTGCTGAAACTGCCGATGGAGAAATTTCTGGAGACTATCGTGATCAACGACCGTGGCTTCTACCATCGGGCCGGGGAGGTGCGACCGCGGGTGGAGACGGCACCGGCCTGGCGCGATGTGCTCTTGGTAAGCCTGCGCCGTGTCGAGGAGGCACAGTCTGCATGAGCCACGATCAACAACTGAATCTGTCGACCCGCAACGCTCGCCTGATCATCTTCGCCCGCGGTGTGTCGGATTTTGGCGCGTTCCTCAACATGGTGGCGTTGTCCACTTATGTGTACTGGCTCAGCCAGAGCGTAGTGTTTGTCAGCATCTTCCTGGCGTGCCGGGTCACCGGCGGGATTGTCGCGAGCCTGTTTGGCATCCCGTTTTTCCGGCGGTTTGCCGGGCGTGGGACGTTGGCGGGGTTGGACCTGGCCCGGGCGCTGTTGCTGACGCCCCTGTTGGTGTTGTTACCGGCCCATCAACTCACCCTTCTTCCCTTTATCGCCTTCGGCATCGGCCTGTGCAATTCGCTGTTTGCCATTGGCCTCAACAGTCAGTTGCCCACCTGGGTCGCGCTTGAACAGCGGGTGAATACCAACGCATGGATCACCTCGGCGGCCGCCACCGGCGCGGTCTTCGGCAGTTTGCTCTCCGGCTTGTTGATCGCCACGGGCGGATTTGAAGCGGTGTTTGCCGTCAACATCGGCACCTATATGATTGCCGCTTGCCTGGTCTTGCCCTTGCGCGCGTTATATAGCGTTGCTGTTGCCGTCCATCGCGGGCTCGGCGCCGAATGGCACGAGCTGACTACGGGGTTGCGCGGTGCGCCGGTGCTGGCTGCGATGTTGCTGATCAGTATGCTCGACACCCTCGGCAGTGCGGCCCATAACGTTGGCTGGCCAGTGCTGTCGCAGTACATTTCACCGGACACGGCCAAGACGGTCATGGGCTATCTGCTGGCCGTATGGGCCTGTGGCAAGTTTGTTGGCGCGCGCATCGCCAGTGCAGTGTTGAAAGGTCGTGGCACCCAAGGCATGGAGCGCTTGTTCATGCTCGGTGTGGCGTTGATGTCCAGCGGCTTTATCCTGACATTCCAGCAGACCGAA
The DNA here is from genome assembly GCF_002018845.1 of Pseudomonas sp. MF6394. NCBI lineage: Bacteria > Pseudomonadati > Pseudomonadota > Gammaproteobacteria > Pseudomonadales > Pseudomonadaceae > Pseudomonas > Pseudomonas sp. MF6394. The sequence goes on along the minus strand of NZ_MVOJ01000013.1, from coordinate 9,981 downwards.
CTGTGGCTGGCGCTGTTGCTGGTGGTGTGGGCGGGGCTGGGCGATGGGTTGTCCGAGGTGGCGCTGATCTCCCGTGCGCAAAGCGAGCCCGATAGCTTGCGCTTGCCGCTGTTCAGCCTCTTGACCCTGATCCAGATGGCCGGTTTTGGCGTGGGCATGCTGGTGGTCGGGCCGTTCTATGTGACGTGGACGCCGGCCCAGGTGATCGTTTTGTTCCATGGGCTGCCATTGACCGCCTTGTTGGTCATGACGATATGGCTGGGGCGCAATGCCTACCGGGGTGTCAGATCGACGAACCCTTGACGTGTTCCAAACGCCACAGAGGCCTTTAATTTGCCGGAGCAGGCCGGTTGGAACCTGGGGCAAGGTGTGGCGTGTTGCAGGCGCGAGCAAGCTCACGCCCACAGGGTTAATTTTGCTTGAACATCTCCATGGCACGCTGGCGGATTTGCTCCTCGGTCAGGTCCTCTTTATGGGTGGCCAGGAACCACAGGTGCCCGAACGGATCCTTCACACTCGCCGAGCGATCTCCATAGAACTGATCCTGCGGCTTGGACACCACGCTGGCGCCGGCATCAACCGCCTGTTTGAATTGTTTGTCCACGTCATTCACATACAGGTGCAGGCCGACACTGGGATGTGCGTCCGGATTGCGCAGGGCCGTTTCGTCGCAGGGCGTGCCCAGCATGATCACCGCTTCGCCAATGCGCAGCTCCGCATGGCCGACCCGGCCGTCAGGCATGTCCAGGCGCATGAACACTGAGGCGCCAAAGGCCTTCTTGTAGAACTCGATCGCCTTTGCGGCCTCGTTGATGCCCAGATAGGGGGTAATGCCGTGATAACCCTCGGGAATAGCTTTAACGCTCATAACGTTCTCCTTGAGTCGAGGTACGAGCATTTCACTATAGGCCAGGTAATGCGTGGCTTGCGGGCAACCGACGAGGTGCTTTTATCAAGGCTGTGTGGTGGGCTCCAGCAACTGGGCGCCTGGCCCATGTTCGGCGAGCTTATCGTCCTGATTGCGCAACGGGCACGCTTCCATCGACAGGCACCCGCACCCGATGCAACCATTAAGCTTGTCGCGCAGCAGCATCAGCTTGTTGATGCGCTCATCCAGGTCTTCACGCCACAACGCCGACAGGCGCTCCCAGTCTTGAGCATTGGGTGTGCGCCCATCGGGCAACGCCTGCAATGCCTCGCCAATGGAGGCCAGCGGAATACCCAAGCGCTGGGCGATCTTGATCAGCACCACCCGGCGCAGCACATCCCGTGGGTAACGCCGCTGGTTACCGGCATTGCGATTGCTCTTGATCAACCCTTTCGCCTCGTAGAAGTGCAGGGCGGTCACCGCCACGCCGCTGCGGGCAGCGAGCTGACCGACGCTGAGTTCCTTAGTGAGCATAAACCTCTCCCAAACAGTGCTTGACCTCGACTTAACTAGAGGTTTTACCCTGCGTCGCATCGAATCGCAAGATTCTGCCTACAGAGAGAGGGGAGTTTTCATGCAGGTGTCAGAGAAGAATCGCAGCTTCACTCAACTGATCGAATTTCACATCGAACCCCGTCAGCAATCCGCCCTGGTGGCCGCCTTGACCACCCAGAGCGAGCGTCTGGCCGTGCGCCATGACGGCTTCTTGGGTGCCAGCGTACAGGTCAGCGATGACGGGCGGCGGGTGCTCAATTATTTGCAATGGCAATCGCGCGAGGAGGGTGAAGCTGCCTTCAAATGTTTTGAGCAAGGCGGCGAAGATTTCTGGACGCTGATCCGTGCTCACCGGGCCACGGCCGTGACCTTTGGCACATTCCAGGTACTGCGCAGTTTTGAGCGCAGTCAGGACGATGCCCTGCACTGCCGGCTAAATGGATAGATGCAGCATCCGTTCGCCCTGCCTATTTCCCCCAGGGCTGCGCTTGTTTACCGCCAGTTCGCCGATCTTGATCAGGCGAGCGCGTGCGACGTTGCGGCTCAGGCCCAGCAGATTGGCGGTGTGCACCTGGTTGGAGTGGCTGAAGCGATAGGCAGCGCGCAATAAAGCGTCCTCGACCTTTTCATGCAGGGCGCCGGCCTGTTCCTCGAAGAGCTTTTGAAAACGCCCGCGCCAGCAGGGCTTCTGCACTGGGATCGGTGTCGCTGTCGTTCTGGCGTTCGATGCGCAGGCTCGACAGGCGCAGGTCGTCGGGTTCGATCACGGCATTTCGGCAGATCAGCAGGGTGTGATGAATCACGTTTTCCAGCTCACGGATATTGCCCGGCCAGCTGTAGCGCTTTAGCTTGTGCTCGGCCTCGTGGCTCACGCTGATCGGGCCGTAGCCCAGGCGCTGGCTGTAGGTTTGGATGAAGTGCCGGGTCAGCGGCAGGATATCGCCGGTACGTTCGCGCGGCGGGCGCAATGCCAGGCTGACTACATTGAGACGGTAGTAGAGGTCTTCACGGAAATGCCCGGCGTTGATGGCTTTCTCCAGTTGTACATTGGTGGCGGCCAGCACTCGCACATTGATAGCAATGCTCTTGCGCGAACCCAGGCGCACCACTTCGCGCTCCTGTAGCACCCGCAGCAGCTTGACCTGGATGGCCATTGGCAAATCGCCGATCTCATCTAGAAACAAGGTGCCGCCGTGAGCCTCTTCGAACCAGCCGGCCTTGGCGCTGAGGGCACCGGTAAAGGCGCCTTTCTCATGGCCGAACAACTCGGCTTCCACCAGGGATTGCGAAAAGGCCCCGCAGTTCACCGCCACGAAGGGCCGGTTTCGCCGCGCACTAAGGTGGTGGATATGCCGCGCAACAAGTTCTTTGCCGGTGCCGGTTTCGCCAATGATCAGCACGCTGGCTTCGCTGGGGGCCACTTGCTGGATATGGTCGAGCAGGGCCTGGGACTTTGGGTCTTCGAAAACCTGGGCTGTGGCGCGGATCGAGGTGGCTAGGGCAGGCGAGGGCGGCAGGGTGAACAGCTGCATGGTGACCTCTCATGGGAGTTCGGGCTTTGTTGAAGGGCTGTTGCCTGATGGGCAGCGGGCTGCACGCAAAGTCTTTATAGAGGTAGCGTCTTAATTCGTAAATGAAGGTGTTTCTATATTTATAGCACTTAAATGAATATGGAGGTGTTCCCGCCTTAGGCGCCAATACGCGTGATAGCGACTATCACGGACGATGATTTTTCAGCGAGAGAGGCCGGGAGTAGCCTGTGTTCATTGACTCGAAACCACCTTCGCAGGGCCAACGCCATGAACCGTTTCCTCGCTGTTTCCTTTTTACTTGTCACCTCTGTCCTTGCGGGTTGTGCGACCCAGCCTTCCCCGGAGTTGCGTCCCTATACGGCCGAGGAAACCAAGCAGTTGGCCCTGGAGGCCCTGGGCCGTCGCGGCTTGTCGTTTGACGACTATCAACGCCAGCGCGCCGCGTTGCTTGCCCAGCCACAAAAGCCTTTCGGTTTTGATCGCCAGGGCGAAATGAACGCCGAGCGCAGCGTGGTCCTGCATGGCCGCCCCAGTTGAGCGCGCTTCTTGCAGCAAAAAGCCCGAGGCTTTCCACAAGGAACCTCGGGCTTTTTGTTTGCCATGGGGCTACTTCAGCCTGTTAAGCTCAATTCCAGGAGCGTTCCTACGCACATTTAAATAAAGTTACCTTCTTTAATGGCATTCGATCGGTTAAACCTGACGACCTCTGTTCTGGTCGATGCCCCCGAGACGCTGCTCTTGGGAATACGCTCTGCGAGTTTTAACCTCATGAATAAACGTCCGTTGTATTTCGACTACGCCGCCACCACGCCGGTGGATGAGCGAGTTATCCAGGTGATGGTCGAGTGTCTGGGTTTCAACGCCCATTTCGGCAACCCTGCGTCCAGTTCCCATGCATTCGGCCAAGCGGCCCGGCAGAAGGTTGAGCAGGCGCGTCGTCAAGTGGCTGAGTTGGTGGGGGCCGAGGCCGAGCAGATCGTCTGGACCTCCGGTGCCACAGAATCCAACAACCTTGCGCTCAAGGGCGTGGCCCAGGCCCGTGGTGTGGCGGGTGGGCATATCATCACCAGCCAGATCGAACACAAGGCCACGCTGGACACCGCGAGGCAATTGCAGGAAGCCGGTGTGGCAGTGACTTACCTGGTACCGGATGCAGACGGCTTGATCAGCGTCGAGGCGGTCAGCGAAGCCTTGCGCGAGGACACCTTTCTGGTCTCGCTGATGCTGGTCAACAACGAACTGGGAACCCTCAACGATATCCCGGCCATTGGCGCGCGGGTGCGTGAGCAGGGCGCGTTGTTCCATGTGGACGCGGCGCAAGGGGCGGGCAAGGTGGCTATCGACCTGGCCCAGTGGCCGGTGGACCTGATGTCGTTCTCTGCTCACAAGCTGTATGGACCCAAGGGCATCGGCGCGTTATATGTTGGGCCGCGGGCGCAGCAGAAGGTATTGGCGCAGATTCATGGGGGTGGCCACGAAGGCGGTTTGCGCTCCGGCACCCTGGCGACCCATCAGATTGCCGGCATGGGCACGGCGTTTGCCTTGGCGGCAGCGTCTTTCGCGGATGAGCAGGCCACGATCGTCGCACTTCGCCAGCGCCTGCTGGATCAACTGGCGTCGGTAGCCGGCTTGCGTATTAATGGCAGCCCGACCCAGCGTATTGCGCACACGCTGAGCCTTACCTTCAGCGAAGGCGAGTTCAACTCCGCCGCATTGAGTGCAGGCATTGCCTTTTCCGCGACTTCAGCGTGCAATTCGGCCAGCAATGCGCCGTCCCATGTGCTCCTGGCCTTGGGGCATGACGCCCGCAGTGCCGCTCGCACTATTCGCTTGAGCCTGGGCCGGTTCACCACCGAACAGGATATCGACCAGGCCGCGCAGTTGATCAAGGCCGCGTTGACGAGCGCGCCGGCATTCTGGGCGGTCTGATTTATCATTCGCAACACATAACAATTATTAGTGGTTAGCAGGAGACACAATGAGTACGCAGCCTTTGACCCATGGAACGGTTCCCCAGCGCCTGGCGCACACCCGTGAACTGATGCGCCGCGAAGGCATTCATGCCCTGCTGGTGCCATCGGCGGACCCGCACCTGTCCGAATATTTGCCGGGTTACTGGCAAGGGCGTCAGTGGTTGTCCGGGTTTCATGGTTCGGTGGGCACCCTGATCGTCACGGCGGAGTTTTCCGGGGTCTGGGCGGACAGCCGTTACTGGGAACAGGCGACCAAGGAACTCAAGGGCAGCGGTATCGAGCTGGTGAAGCTGCAACCGGGTCAGCCTGGGCCGCTGGAGTGGCTGGCCGAGCAAACCCCTGAGGGTGGCGTAGTGGCGGTGGACGGTGCGGTCATGGCCGTGGCCTCGGCACGTACCCTGGGTGGCAAGTTGGCCGAGCGTGGCGCGCGTCTGCGTACCGATATCGATGTACTCAATGAAGTCTGGCAAGACCGCCCGGCATTGCCGAACCAGCCGATCTATCAGCATCTGCCGCCCCAGGCCACGGTCAGTCGTGGCGAGAAACTGGCCGCTTTGCGCGCCAGTTTGAAAGACAAGGGCGCCGACTGGCATTTCATCGCGACGCTGGATGACATCGCCTGGCTATTCAACCTGCGCGGAGCTGATGTGTCGTTCAATCCGGTGTTTGTGTCCTTTGCCTTGATCAATCAACAGCAGGCGACTTTGTTTGTGGCGTTGGGCAAGGTCGATGCGCAACTGCGGGCGGTGCTTGAGCAGGATGGCGTGACCCTGCGTGATTACAGCGAGGTGGCGCAAGCGCTGCGAGCGGTACCGGCGGGCGCAAGCTTGCAAGTAGACCCCGCCCGCGTCACTGCCGGCTTGCTGGAAAACCTCGACGCGAGCGTCAAGCTGGTTGAAAGCCTCAACCCCACCACACTGGCCAAATCCCGCAAGAGCCTGGCAGACGCGGAACATATCCGCCAAGCCATGGAACAGGATGGTGCGGCGCTGTGCGAATTCTTTGCCTGGCTCGACAGTGCCCTGGGCCGCGAGCGCATTACCGAACTGACGATTGACGAACACCTGACCGCTGCGCGTACCCGCCGCCCAGGCTATGTATCGCTGAGCTTCAACACCATTGCCGCCTTCAATGCCAACGGCGCGATGCCGCATTACCACGCCACCGAAGAAGAGCATGCGCTGATCGAAGGTGATGGCTTGTTGTTGATCGACTCGGGCGGCCAGTACCTGGGCGGAACCACGGACATCACGCGGATGGTGCCCATCGGTACACCGAGTGAAGAACAGAAGCGCGATTGCACGCGGGTACTCAAGGGCGTGATTGCCCTGTCCCGTGCGCAGTTCCCCAAAGGCATTCTTTCACCGTTGCTGGATGCCATTGCCCGGGCACCGATCTGGGCAGAAGGCGTGGACTACGGTCACGGTACAGGCCACGGCGTAGGTTATTTCCTCAACGTGCATGAGGGCCCGCAGGTGATTGCCTATCAAGCCGCTGCGGCGCCACAAACGGCGATGCAGCCAGGGATGATTACGTCAATTGAGCCGGGTACTTATCGCCCTGGCCGTTGGGGCGTGCGCATTGAGAACCTGGTGTTGAACCGTGAAGCGGGCAAGACCGAGTTTGGCGAATTCCTCAAGTTCGAAACCCTGACCCTGTGCCCGATTGATACCCGGTGCCTGGAGCCGTCGTTGCTGACGGCGGATGAGCGTGAATGGTTCAACGCGTATCACGCCCAGGTGCGTGAGCGTTTGAGCCCGCTGCTCGATGGTGCAGCGCTTGAATGGTTGCAGGTGCGCACTGCGGCGATTTGATCGGTTGCAGCCGGGGCATTGCCGGCTGCAATCGACATCTAGCTGAGGGCTTCACGCACAAAGTCCAGACGGTCCTGGCCGAAGAACAGCTGGTTTCCTACAAAGAAACTGGGAGCGCCGAACACGCCGCGCTTAATGGCTTGTTCGGTTTTGTCCTTGAGGGCGTCCTTGACGGCTGCATCATTGGACAGGGCCAGTACCTGCTCGGGATCGAACCCCTTTGCGGTGAGCACATTGGCCACGACCTTTGGGTCGCCCAGGTGATGGCCTTCCACCCAGAGTGCTTGGAACAGGCAGTCGATGAAGTCGAGGAAGCGCTCAGGCTGGTGGATTTGAATGCCGGTGACAGCGCGCATCAGCAACAAGGTATTGATGGGGAAGTGCGGGTTGAACCTGAGCGGCACGTTGTAGCGTTTGGCGTAACGCGTCAGGTCATCGAGCATGTATCGCCCCTTGGCAGGCACCGTGATCGGTGAGGCATTGCCCGTGGCCTTGAAAACACCGCCCAATAGCATCGGTTGATACACCACCTGTGCGCCGGTTTGGGCGCACAGCGCTGGCAACTGGGTATAGGCCAGGTAAGTGGCGGGGCTGCCGAGATCAAAGAAGAACTCCAGGGTTTTACTCATGGTCTGTACTCACTGCTTACTGTTATAGAGGGAGTCACCAGGTTTCGTTCCAGGGGCGCAGGTCCAGTTCGAACGTCCAGGCGTCCCGTGGCTGGTTGTGCAGGAACCAGTAGTTGTCGGCAATATGGTCCGGGTTGAGGAGGGCGTCCTGATCCTTGAGGGCGTATTTTTGCGGGAAATTCTCGCGAATGAAGTCGGTATCGATGGCACCGTCGACCACCACATGGGCGACATGGATGTTCATCGGGCCCAGCTCCCGCGCCATGCTTTGTGCCAAGGCGCGTATTCCGTGTTTGGCGCCGGCGAAGGCGGCAAACCCGGCGCTTCCACGTAAGCCGGCGGTGGCGCCGGTGAACAGGATAGTGCCGCGGTTACGCGTGACCATGCGCTTGGCGACTTCCCGTGCGTTCAAGAAGCCAGAAAAGCACGCCATCTCCCAGATCTTGAAGTACTTGCGCGCGGTTTCTTCCAGAATGCTGCAAGGTACATTGGCGCCGATGTTGAAGACGAACGCTTCAATAGGCCCCAGCTCGGTTTCGATTTGCTCGACCAGTGCGATCACGTCTTCTTCTTTACGCGCATCACAGGCAAAGCCATGGGCTTCACCGCCGGCTGATTGAATGCTGTCTACCAGGGGCTGCAGTTTGTCGGCGCTGCGACGGGTGACGCAGGCGATGTAACCTTCGCGGGCAAAGCGTTTGGCTATGGCGCCGCCGGTTGCGTCACCGGCACCCACGACTAATACGATTTTCTTGTTGTGCGGCATGGGAACTCCATTGGCTCGATGGTCGAGCAGGAGTTTAGCCTTCATGCCGCAAATGGCCGGGATTTAAGATGAGCAGTCAGGACAGACTGCTCGGGCAACTATTTGCAGATGACGATCATGCTGCGGCTGGTATAGCCGGCAGGGTTGAGACCGAAGGGATAGTCCCCAGGCTCCTCGGAGTTATCGCCGGATTTGGCGATCACCCGGTAGCCCTTGGCGCCGCATGAGTTGGCAGCACTGGTGTAGCACTGGTCCCAGGAGGAGGACAGGCCCGAACAGTTGATATGCAGCCCTTTCTTACCCCGTTTCACTTCTGTTTTTGTGGTTGCAGCACAGCCAGCGATACCCACAACCAGCAACAGTATCAAAATTCGTTTCATTCCCATCCTTAATAGCCGCCCTGCAAAAGAACAGAGCCGCTTTACTCGCTCTCGAGCGAAGCGTTCATGCTGTCCGTGTCGAAATTCTCCATGAATGACATTCGGTTACGGCCTAAACATGGCCTAAATGAGCGGCAAATACCAGAGCGGACTTTAAAGATGATCAGTCGGCGGGTACTAGCGGTTTGGATTCGTTGCGCATCGTCAACGTAGCGCCTACGGACGCGAGGATAATGCAGGTGATGGCCAGCCATTGGGCCAGAGATAAATGCTCATGCAGAAAGAACAGGCCGGATAGGGCGCCGAACGCCGGTTCGATACTCATCAACGTGCCGAACGTACGGGCGGGAAGGCGCGTGAGTGCAACCATCTCCAACGTGTACGGCAAGGCCGTGGACAGAATCGCGACGCCGATGGCGATAGGGATCAGGGCGGGCGTCAGCAGCGCGGCGCCAGCATGCACGATGCCGATCGGTGCGACGAACAGGGCGGCAATCATCACGCCGAGTGCGGCGGTCTGAACACCATTGTCGTTCCCAGCCTTTTGGCCAAACAAGATATAGAGGGCCCAGCATCCGCCTGCGCCCAGCGCGTAAGCCGCGCCGACCCAGTCGATACCGCTACTGGCCTCGCCCATTGGAATCAACAGCAGTAGGCCGATGATCGCCAGGGCAATCCACAGGAAGTCGACAGCCCGGCGCGAGGCATAGATAGCGACGGCAAGCGGGCCTGTGAATTCGAGTGCTACTGCGATCCCCAGCGGTACGGTGCGAAGGGACATATAGAAGAGGAAGTTCATGCCGCCCAGCGCCATCCCGTAAATGATCACCGTGCGCAGGGACTTGGCCGTCAGCGTGGCGCGCCATGGGCGTAATAGCACCAGCATGATCACACTGGCGAAAATCAAACGCAGAGCGGTGGTGCCTTGTGCGCCAACAATAGGGAACATGCTTTTGGCCAATGACGCACCGGATTGGATGGACGCCATGGCGATTAATAGCAGGCCGATCGGAAACAATGCGGATGCCAGGCTGCGAGGAGGGGGGGTCATTGCGGGAGTTCTTCCGAAGTCATGGTCGATAAATACGTGGCGCTATGATGCTTAACAGTTAGCGAATGAGCAATATATTGCGCAAAAACTGACTCGTAGCTATCTATATAGTGGAAGCATCGGTTTTTTGAGGTTTTTGATAGAAAAACCGAATAATGGGGTTGACGGCAGATTCTGGAAGCCTATAATTCGCCCCACTTCCGGCGCAGTCGAAGCGGAAAACTCCTTTGTAAACAATGTGTTACGCAGTTCTCGACAGCAAGTTGCTTCAGTTCATCGAAGCCACAAGGAAGTTGAAAAAGAGGTGTTGACAGCAGCGTGTAACGCTGTAGAATTCGCCTCCCGCTTACGAGAGATCGCAAGCGCAAGTGGTTGAAGTTGTTGAAGAATTCTTCGAAAACTTCTGAAAATAA
>NZ_MVOJ01000012.1:0-179316 GCF_002018845.1 Pseudomonas sp. MF6394 | reverse complement strand
CCCTCCCCCACTTTCATCGCCCCCGCACCGCCGCGCACCATGGCCGCCACCTGCATAAACCCAATAACAACAGGTCCACACCATGAGCACTTTCCAACCGCGCCAGCTGTTGCTGGCGGCTGCTGTCGCCAGTTCTGCCCTGCCCGTTTTCGCCCAGGAGCACGGCTTTCTCGAAGACGCCAGCGCCAACCTCAACCTGCGTAACTTCTTCTTCAACCGCAACTTCACCAACCCGACCAAAGCCCAGGGTGGCGCGCAGGAGTGGACACAAAGTTTCATCCTCGACGCCAAGTCCGGTTTCACCCAGGGCACAGTCGGTTTTGGTGTGGACGTGCTGGGCTTGTACTCGCTCAAGCTCGATGGCGGCCGTGGCACGGGCGGCACGCAGTTGCTGCCGCTGGACCATGACGGCCGGCCAGCCGATGAGTTTGGCCGGCTGGGCGTGGCATTCAAGGCGCGCTTTTCCAAGACCGAGCTGAAGGTGGGCGAATGGATGCCGGTGCTGCCGATCCTGCGCTCCGACGATGGTCGCTCCCTGCCGCAGACCCTGCGTGGCGGGCAGATCACCTCCAAGGAAATCGACGGCCTGACCCTCTATGGCGGCCAATTCCGCGCCAACAGCCCGCGGGACGACGGCAGCATGAGCGACATGTCGATGGTCGGCAAAACCGCCTTCACCTCCGACCGCTTCAATTTCCAGGGCGCCGAATACGCATTCAACGACAAACGCACCCAAGTCGGCGTGTGGAATGCCCAGCTCAAGGACATCTACAGCCAGCAGTTCGTCAACCTGATCCACAGCCAGCCCGTAGGCGACTGGACCCTGGGCGCCAACCTAGGCTTCTTTTACGGCAAGGAAGACGGCAGCGCTCGCGCCGGAGACCTGGACAACAAAACCTGGTCCGGTTTGTTCTCAGCCAGGTACGGCGGCAACACCTTCTACGTCGGCCTGCAAAAACTCACCGGCGACAGTGCCTGGATGCGCGTCAACGGCACCAGTGGTGGCACCCTGGCCAACGACAGCTACAACTCCAGCTACGACAACGCGCAGGAAAAATCCTGGCAGGTTCGCCACGACTACAACTTCGCCGCCCTCGGCGTACCAGGCCTGACGTTGATGAACCGCTATATCAGCGGCAGCAACGTGCATACCGGCACCATCACCGACGGCAAGGAGTGGGGCCGCGAGACCGAAGTGGGCTATACGGTGCAGAGCGGCACCCTGAAAAACCTCAACGTGCGCTGGCGCAATTCCAGCATGCGCAGGGATTACAGCAACAACGAGTTCGATGAGAACCGGTTGATCGTCAGCTATCCGATCAGTCTGCTGTAACCCGGTATAGCACTTACTGTATGGTGCGCGCCTGCCGCTGCTGATCCCCCCAGCAGCGGCCTTTACTCGGGCCCTGCACGGCATGAAATCCTTCGCTACAGCAATCGCACTGTTTGCCCTGGCCTTGAGCCTGGGGGGCTGTATCAGCGCGCCCATCGCCCTGACGCCTCAAACCGAACAGCGCCTGCAAACCCAGGCGCCAATCCGCTTTCTGCTGACCTTCGATGACGGCCCTAGCGCCTCCGGCTACAACAACCCGAGCCGCTCGGTAGTGGCCGACCTGGCCAATAATCCGGTGTTGCCGGGGATCAAGGCGGTGTTTTTCCTGCAGACCGAGGCCGCTCGCTCAGGCGGCAGTTCCCGGGGGCGCAAGACCATGGAGCGTGAACACGCCGCCGGTCACGTCCTGGCCTTCCACACCGCCACCGCGTTTCACACCAATCATCGTTGGTTGAATGACGCCACGCTGGAACACACCCTTACCGAAGGCGCCGCAGACATTGCCGCCATCACGGGCGCCCCACCCGTGCTGGTACGCCCGCCCTTCTGGAACTACGACAAGCGCACCTTCGCCGCCTATCAACGCCACGGCATGCAGGTACTGCTGACGGATTTGAGTGCCAATGACGGCAAGATCTGGGGTTTCAACGCCAGCCCGCGTCGGCGGGCCAACCTGTATCGGCAACTGTCGGTGGTGCGCGAGCGCATCGCCTTGGGTGAGCTACCGACGGTGGAGGGCGTGATCCCGGTGGTGGTGACCTTCCATGACATCAACCGCTACACCGCGCGGCATATGCAGGAGTACTTGCAGATCCTGATGGACAGCGCGCGGGTCAACGGTTTGAAGACAGCGGCAGAGCCGTTCTATACCGACCACGCCGCGCTGGAACGTGCAGCGCTGGCCCGTACGGTCAAGGCTGTGAACGCGCCGGTGCATCTGCCGGGGGTGTGGAATTGGGTGTGGGATGGTGATTCACACTAATGCCCTGAACTTGTGACGATCCCCTGTGGGAGCTGGCTTGCCTGCGATAGCAATCTGTCAGTCAGCCCAATATTGACTGGCCCACCGCAATCGCAGGCAAGCCAGCTCCCACATTTGATTGCATTTCATATTCAGTCTTGCTGGCGAGACTCCACACCCAACTCATCCCACACTGACTCAGCCAAGTGAAACGTCGCATTCGCCGCCGGGATCCCGCAATAGATCGCACTCTGCATCAACACTTCCTTGATCTCGGCGCGGGTTACGCCGTTGCTCGCGGCAGCGCGCAGGTGCAGTTTCAGTTCTTCACTGCGGTTCATGCCGATCAGCATCGCGATGGTGATCAGGCTGCGGGTATGCCGAGGCAGGCCGGGGCGGGTCCAGATGTCACCCCAGGCATGGCGGGTGATCATTTCCTGGAACTCGCTGTTGAACTCGGTCAGGGCATTGAGGCTGCGGTCGACGTGGGCATCGCCCAGTACTTCGCGGCGCACCTGCAGGCCCTCGGCGTAACGTTGTTTCTCGTCCACAAACAGCTCCTCAGCGGGCCAGCAGAAATTCGATCACCCGGTCGCTGAACGCAGCACCGGCCTGAACGTTGGACAGGTGCGCCGCATAGAACTCGGCATACTCGGCACCCTGCACATGGCTCTGGATAAAGTGGCCACCGGCTGGCGGCGTCACCGCATCTTCGGTACCGGCAATCACCAGGGTCGGCACCTTGATCGAGGACAATTGCTCACGGAAATCCGCATCGCGCACGGCGCCGCAGTTGGCGGCATACCCCTCGGGCGACGTGGCCGCGAGCATGTCAGTGATCTGCTTGGCCTGATGCGGGTGGGCGGCGGCGAAATCTGCGGTGAACCAGCGCGCAATCGACGCATCGCGCAGCGCTACCATCGCGGCTGCGCCATCACGCAGGACCATTTCGATACGCGGGTTCCATACCTCGGGCGTACCGATCTTGGCCGCGGTGTTACACACCACCAGGCGTTGCAGACGCTCGCCGGCATGGATGCCCAGCCATTGGCCGGTCAAGCCGCCCATGGACAATCCGCAAAAATGCGCCTTCTGGATATCCAGCGCATCCAGCAGTGCGATCACGTCTTGGCCCAGTTGCTCAATGCTGTAAGGCCCCTCGGTCACCAGGGATTGGCCGTGGCCGCGGGTGTCGAAGCGCAGTACGCGAAAATGCTCGGTGAAGGCCGGAATCTGGATATCCCACATATGCAGGTCGGTACCCAGGGAATTGGACAGCACCAATACCGGTGCGTCGGCGGGCCCCTCGAGTTGGTAATGCAGTTCGCCCTCGGCGAGTTGTACAAAAGCCACAGCGTTCTCCTCAGGCAGTCAAAGCAAAATGTTCGGTCACTGCACGCGTAACCCAGGTGGACGCCTGGCCCAGGTAGTGGGCCGGGTCGAGCAGGCGGTCCAGTTCAGCCGCTGACAACTCGGCGGTGACGTGCGCTTCATCGGCCAGCACCGCACGCAAATGGCGCTGCTCGGCGACCGCACGTTTGCAGCACTGTTCCAGCAGATGGTGCGCGGTGTCGCGGCCCAAGCGTTGGGCGAGCACGATACTCACCGCTTCGGCTAGCACTAGGCCCTGGGTCAGGTCGACGTTCTGTGCCATGCGTTCGGCATTCACTTCCAACCCCTCACTGACCAGAATTGCCTGGTGCAAGGCACCGGACACCAGGCGGCAAATCTCCGGCAAGGTCTCCCATTCGGCGTGCCACAAGCCCAGGCTGCGTTCGTGCTCTTGGGGCATGGCGCTGAACATCGTCGCCACCAGGCCCGGTACACGGGTGGCTGCGCTGATCAGCACCGCGGCGCCCACTGGATTGCGCTTGTGCGGCATCGTGGACGAACCGCCCTTGCCCGGCGCCGAAGGCTCGAACACCTCCGCCGCTTCGGTCTGCATCAACAGGCTGATATCGCGGCCCAATTTGCCGAGGCTGCCGGCGATCAGGCCTAGCAGGCTGGCAAACTCCACCAGACGGTCACGCTGGGTGTGCCAGGGTTGTTCCGGCAAACCCAGTTGCAACTCGGCGGCCAAGGCTTCGGCCACCGGCATGGCGTGTTCGCCGAGCGCCGCCAACGTGCCTGATGCGCCGCCAAATTGCAGCACCAGCAGGCGCGGCTTCAATTCGGCCAGGCGCTGGCGACTGCGCGTCACCGCGCCCAGCCAACCGGCGATTTTCATCCCCAGGGTGACCGGCGTCGCGTGCTGCAACCAGGTGCGCCCGGCTAAAGGCACGGTGGCATAACGCTGGGCCTGGGCGGCCAACACATCCCCCAGGCGAGCCAGGTCGGCCTCGATCAGTTCCACCCCACGGCGCAGTTGCAGCACCAGGCCGGTGTCCATCACGTCTTGGCTGGTTGCGCCCAGGTGCACATAACGCTCGGCGTCGGCGTCCTCACTGGCGATCAACTTACCCAACGCCTTCACCAATGGAATCGCTGAGTTGCCCGCCGTGGCAATCGCGCTGCCAAGGGCATCCACGTCATACAACGACGCCAGGCACGCCTGGGCAATCGGTGCGACGGCGGCCTGGGGAATCAACCCGACGCGGGCCTGCGCCCGGGCCAGTGCGGCTTCGAAATCCAGCATGCCCTGCAAGCGTCCCTGGTCACAGAACACGTCGGCCATGCTGTCAGCGGTGAAATAAGCGTCGAACAGTTGATTGCTCGTGCGCAACGTCATAACTCATCCCTTACAGATCGTGATGCAGGTACGCCGCCTGTTTCGGCAGGCGCAAGCTGAACAGGAAGGCCACCGCCATCATCGCGGTGACGTACCAATAAAAGGTGTTTTCCATGCCGATGGATTTGAGGCTCAGCGCAACCACTTCTGCCGAACCGCCAAACACCGCGTTAGCCACTGCATACGCCAGGCCCACGCCCAATGCACGCACCTGCGGCGGGAACATCTCCGCTTTGACCAGGCCGCTGATGGAGGTGTAGAAGCTGACAATCGCCAAGGCCAGGGTGATCAGCACAAAGGCCAGAAACGGGCTGGTCACGGTTTTCAAGGTCAGCAGGATCGGCACGGTAAACAGCGTGCCAAGGCCGGCGAACCAGAGCATCGAATTACGTCGGCCGATCTTGTCGGCCAACATGCCGAACAACGGCTGCATGCACATGTACAGAAACAGCGCGCCGGTCATGATGTAGCTCGAGGTCTTGGCGTGCATGCCCACGGTATTCACCAGGTACTTCTGCATGTAGGTGGTGAAGGTGTAGAAAATCAGCGAGCCGCCGGCGGTGTAGCCCAGCACCGTGATGAAGGCTTTGCCGTGGTCGCGAAACAGCGCGACGATACTGCCGGCGTCCTTGTCTTCGCGCATTTCCTTGCTGGTGGTTTCTTTCAGGGTGCGACGCAGCAGCAGGGAGATCACGGCGGCAATGGCGCCGATCACAAACGGGATGCGCCAGCCCCAGGCGCGCAGTTCTTCTTCGGTGAGGATCTGCTGCAGGATCACCACCACCAGCACCGCCAGCAACTGGCCGCCGATCAGGGTCACGTACTGGAACGAGGCGAAGAAGCCACGCTGGCCCTTGAGCGCGACTTCACTCATGTAGGTGGCCGTGGTGCCGTACTCGCCGCCCACCGACAAGCCCTGGAACAGCCGCGCCACCAACAGCAACGCCGGGGCCCAGGCACCGATGTCGTTATAGGTGGGCAGGAAGGCGATGACCAGGGAGCCGCCGCACATCATCAGCACCGAAATCATCATCGAATTCTTGCGCCCGTGCTTGTCGGCCACCCGGCCAAACAACCAGCCGCCAATCGGGCGCATCAGGAACCCGGCGGCAAACACACCGGCGGTGTTGAGCAACTGCACCGTAGGGTCATCCGAGGGGAAAAACGCCGGGGCGAAATAAATCGCGCAGAAGGCATAGACGTAGAAGTCGAACCATTCGACCAGGTTGCCGGAGGAAGCACCGACAATCGCAAAGATCCGTTTGCTGCGTTCTTCTCCGGTGTAGTGGCTGGTTTTTGTTGTCATGTTTTTTTACTCAGTGGGAACGGTTATAGCCTAGACATACTTTGCAACAACCCTGTTCCGCAAGCAGACTTTTGGATAGGTGGAGCCTGAACCTCATCCCTGTAGGAGCGAGCTTGCTCGCGAAAAACCTGAGAGCGCCGCGTTCATTCAAGCTGACCGCGTTATCGTTGGCGATTTTCGCGAGCAAGCTCGCTCCTACAAGAGCGGTCAATAGTCGAAGAACACCGTTTCCTTATCTGTGCCCTGCAAAATCACATTCCACTGATAAACCCCTGCCGCATCAGCCTTGGCAATCAGGGTGCTACGACGTTCCGCCGGTACACACGCCAGCAACGGGTCATCGCCATTGAGCGCCTCACCGTCAAAATAAATCCGCGTCAGCAAGTGCTTCACCAACCCACGGGCAAACACCAGCACCACCAAATGCGGCGCCTGGGTGGTGCCCTTGAGCCCCGGCACACTGCCCGGCTTGATGGTGGTAAAGCGAAAACGCCCTTCGGCATCCACCGGCACGCGGCCGAAACCTTCGAAGTTCGGGTCCAGCGCTTTGTCCTGCTCATCTTCGGGGTGGGCATATTTGCCGGCGGCATTGGCCTGCCAGACTTCCAGCATGGCGTCGTTGACGACATCACCGTTGCCGTCCACCACTTGCCCGCTGATTGCCACGCGTTCGCCGAGGGTGGCAGTGACGGTCAGGTCTTCACGGTTCAGCCAGGTCAGGCCAATGTGGTAATACGGCCCGACGGTGTGGGACGTGGTCGCGTTGAGTGTCATCTCATTTCTCCATCGGCGTGGCGTCGCGGCCGCGCAGGACGATGTCCCAACGGTAACCGAGGGCATAGGAAGGAATGGTTTTTTCCAGGTCGAAACTGGCGATCAAGCGTTGCTTGGCGCTGGTATCCGGCACGCAGTTGTAGATCGGGTCGTACTCCAGCAACGGGTCGCCCGGGAAATACATTTGCGTCACCAAGCGCGTCAGCACGCTGGGGCCGAACAGCGAAAAGTGGATATGCGCCGGGCGCCACGCGTTGTGGTGGTTGCCCCACGGGTAGGCGCCAGGCTTGATGGTCTGGAACTGGTACCAGCCGTCGGCGTCGGTGACGGTGCGCCCGGTGCCGGTGAAATTCGGGTCCAGCGGCGCATCGTGCAGGTCGCGCTTGTGGTTGTAGCGGCCAGCGGCATTGGCCTGCCAGATCTCCACGAGGATGCCCGGTACTGGCAATCCGTTTTCGTCCAGCACACGACCATGAATAATGATGCGCTCGCCTTGCGGCTCGCCCTCATGCTGGGCCGTCAGATCGTTGTCCTTGTCATTGATACGTTCGGCGCCGATGGTCGGGCCGGTGATTTCCGACAAGGAATGGGGCAGGAACACCAACGGCTGGGACGGCGAACGCAGGTTCGTCGACTGGTAGGCCGGGTGCAGGTAATCAGGTTGAGTGCCCGCTTGCGGGCGCCGGTAACCGGGCTTGTCACTCATGGAGCAATCCTCTTTTAGTTATCAGACGCGTTCAATCGCCAGGGCCAGGCCTTGGCCAACGCCAACGCACATGGTCGCCAGGCCTTTGCGGCCGCCGGTTTTTTCCAATTGGTGCAGGGCCGTCAGTACCAACCGCGCACCACTCATCCCCAGGGGATGGCCGAGGGCAATGGCGCCGCCGTTGGGGTTGACCTGGGGCGCATCGTCGGCAATACCCAGTTCGCGCAGCACCGCCAGGCCTTGGCTGGCGAAGGCTTCGTTGAGTTCGATCACGTCAAAGTCGGTGACCGCCAACCCCAGGCGCTCCACCAGCTTGCGTACCGCCGGCACCGGGCCGATGCCCATCACCCGCGGGGCGACACCGGCACTGGCCATGCCCAGCACACGGGCGCGAGCGGTGAGGCCGTGTTGCTTGACGGCCTCGGCGCTGGCGAGGATCAGCGCGGCGGCGCCATCGTTGACGCCCGAGGCATTGCCAGCAGTGACGGTCTTGTCCGCGCCGTTGACCGGCTTGAGCTTGGCCAGGGCTTCCAACGTGGTGTCCCGTGGGTGTTCATCGTGTTCCACCAGGGTTTCGCCTTTTTTATGGGCGACCCGCACCGGAACGATTTCCTCGGCAAAGAACCCGGCGGCCTGGGCGGCGGCGGTGCGTTGCTGGCTGCGCAGGGCGAAAGCGTCCTGGTCGGCGCGGGAAACCTGATAGTCATCGGCCACGTTATCGGCCGTCTGCGGCATGGCATCCACGCCGTACTGGGCCTTCATCAGCGGGTTGATAAAGCGCCAGCCAATGGTGGTGTCTTCCAACTTCATGTTGCGCGAGAACGCCGCGTCGGCCTTGCCCATCACAAACGGAGCGCGGGACATCGACTCGACGCCACCGGCAATCGCCAGCTCCATTTCACCGCTGGCAATCGCACGAAAGGCGGTGCCGATGGCATCCATGCCCGAGGCGCACAAGCGGTTGAGGGTCACACCAGGAATACTTTCCGGCAGCCCCGCCAGCAGCAACGCCATGCGTGCCACGTTGCGGTTGTCTTCACCGGCCTGGTTGGCGCAGCCGAGGAAGACTTCGTCTACGGCGCTCCAGTCCACCGATGGGTTGCGCTCGATCAACGCCTTGATCGGCAGCGCCGCCAGGTCGTCGGCACGCACCGTGGACAGGCCACCGCCGAAACGGCCGATAGGCGTGCGAATGGCATCACAGATATAAACCTCGCGCATCAGGCTTCTCCCGGTGCTTGGCCGTGGGCAGCGGCCGTGCGCGCTTCGAGGTCACGCAGGGCGGTCAGTTCGGTATCGGTGGGTTCAGCGGTTGTGCTCACCTGGTCGGCAAAGCGAATCGCCCAGCCGGTGGCGGCGACCACTTGCTCGCGGGTCACGCCCGGATGCAGCGCAGTGACCACGAACTCATGGCTGCCCTCCTCCGGTTCCATGATGCACAGGTCGGTAATGATGCCCACCGGGCCGGCGCCGGGCAGGCCCAGACGCTTGCGTGAGTCGCCACCTTCGCCGTGCCCCA
Organism: Pseudomonas sp. MF6394; assembly: GCF_002018845.1. Taxonomy (NCBI): domain Bacteria; kingdom Pseudomonadati; phylum Pseudomonadota; class Gammaproteobacteria; order Pseudomonadales; family Pseudomonadaceae; genus Pseudomonas; species Pseudomonas sp. MF6394. Next base: position 169,989 of record NZ_MVOJ01000012.1, on the reverse strand, counting down.
CAGAGGTGATGAAATCGAGTTTGTCGACGAACGAACGGGACGACTGCTTCAGGATGATCAGCACGCTCTTGGCGGAACCTGCGATTTCCGGCGCGCCACCGGCACCCGGTAAACGCACTTTGGGCTGGTGATAATCACCGACCACGGTGGTGTTGATATTGCCGAAACGGTCGACCTGGGCCGCGCCGAGAAAGCCGACATCAATACGCCCGCCCTGCAGCCAGTAGCGAAAGATCTCACCGGTGGGCACCACAGTGTCAGCGGTCTCCGCCAGCTCGCCATCACCGATGGACAGCGGCAATACGCTGGGCTTGGCCCCAATCGGGCCCGACTCGTAGATCAGCACCACATCCGGCGACGATGTCAGGCGCGCCAGGTTGGCGGCCTTCGATGGCAGGCCGATGCCGACGAAGCACACCGAGCCGTTCTTGAGGCGGCGTGCGGCAGCGACGGTCATCATTTCATTGGTGGAGTAAGCCATTACTTAGCCTCCTGCGCAGTGGCCAGCTTGGCCTGGAATTCACTGAAGTCGGCAGTGCCGTGGATGTATTCGTCGATCCAGGCGGTAAAGGTCCCACGGTCGCGGGCAATCGGGTCCCACGCCTGATAGAAGCGGTTATCCCGCTCGTTGTAGCCGTGCGCGTAGGAAGGATGGGCACCACCGGGTACGTGACACACCGCCGTCAGCGCCCAGGTCGGCAGCACGCAGCTGTTCATCGGCGCGTTCAGGTCGTCGACGATTTCCTCGACGGTGACGATGCAGCGCTTGGCCGCCAGGGCCGCTTCCTTTTGCACCCCCAGAATGCCCCAGAGCAGCACGTTGCCTTTGCGGTCGGCTTTCTGCGCGTGAATCACAGTGATGTCCGGACGCACCGATGGCACTGCCGCCAGCACTTCACCGGTGAAGGGGCAAGTGACGGTCTTGATCAGCGGGTTGACCTTGGGCAAGTCGGAACCGGCGTAGGCACGCAACACGGCGAACGGCAGGCCGGAGGCACCGGCGACGTAGGCATTGGCCAGGTCGGCGTGGCTGTGCTCTTCGATCTCCAGCGCTTGCGGCCATTGTTTCTCTACCGCGTCACGCAGACGATGCAGGGAACCCACGCCCGGGTTGCCGCCCCAGGAGAAAATCAACTTGCGCGCACAGCCGGCACCGATCAACTGGTCGTAGATCAGGTCAGGCGTCATGCGCACCAGTGTCAGGTCTTTCTTGCCCTGACGAATGATTTCATGGCCTGCGGCCGTAGGGATCAGGTGGGTGAAGCCTTCGAGGGCGACGGTATCGCCGTCGTTCACGAAGCGCTTGACCGCATCACGCAGGGTGAGGATTTCAGCCATGGGGTTGGGCTCCCGGTGTTGATCGAAAAAGGCGCTGAGGTGGCGCCGAAGTGCTTGAAGATTAAGCCGGGGAAATGGGCCAAACAATCCGATAATCGACTGAGTGTTCGATTATCGAACCGATTGTTACTTAACTAATCATCTGCAAGAACAGGGGCAATGTGGGAGCTGGCTTGCCTGCGATGGCGCCTGTGGATTCAACACCGCTATCGCAGGCAAGCCAGCTCCCACAGGGGTAGTGATCGGTTTCAGGTGGCATCGGCATGGCTGACCATGCCCTTGATCACCACCGCTGCCGTGGCCAATGCCGCCGGAATCACAAGTGCCGTGAGCACCTGCTCGAAGTTCCAGCCCAGGCCCAGCAAGGTAGCGCCCATCCACGCCCCCAGAATCGCGCCGAAGCGGCCGATGCCGAGCATCCACGACACCCCGGTGGCACGGCCCTGAGTAGGATAGAAACGTGCCGCCAGGGATGGCATCGCCGATTGCGCCCCGTTGACGCACATCCCGGCGACCAGCACCAGGGTGGCCAACAGCGTGATGTTGCCCAGGCTCTGCCCCACCGCGTAGGCAAACACCCCGGCCAGCAGATAGAACGTACCGATCACTTTGTGCGGGTTGAACCGGTCCATCGCCCAGCCCACGCCCACCGCGCTCAGCACCCCACCAAATTGGAACAGCGCGCCGATAAACGCGGCCTGCTCCATGCTCGCGCCACTGTCGCGCATCAAGGTCGGGAGCCAACTGGTCAGCAGGTAAACGATCACCAGGCCCATGAAATACGTGAGCCACAACAGCAAAGTGCCAGCGCTGTAGGTGCCCGAGAAAATCACCGCGAACACATTGCGGGCCTTGACGGTTTTTTGCTCCGGCACGCTGAAGTGAGTGGCCTGGGCGACGATGCTTGGCTCGATAGGAGCCAGGGTCTTGCGCACCTTGTCGGTACCGCGATTGCGCACCACCAGGTAACGCGCCGACTCCGGCAGCCAAACCAACAGCACCACCGCGAGGATCAACGGAAGGATGCCGCCGATCAGTAACAGGCTGTGCCAGCCGAACGCGGGGATCAGCTTGGCCGAAATAAACCCACCGCCGGCCATGCCCAGGTTGAAGCCACAGAACATGCTGGTCACCAACAAGGATTTATGCCGCTCCGGGGTGTATTCAGAGAGCAAGGTGGTGGCATTCGGCATGCCGGCGCCCAGGCCCAGGCCGGTGAGAAAGCGCAGTACCAGCAACTGGTCGACATTGGTGCTGTAGGCCGACGCCAGGCTGAACGCACCAAACACCAACACCGCGCCGACCAGCACGACTTTGCGGCCAAAGCGGTCGGCCAGCGGGCCGGAACCGAGTGCGCCGAACACCATGCCGATCAACGCGGCGCTCATCACCGGGCCGAGGCTGGCGCGGTCGATGCCCCAGTCCTGGGACAGTGCCGGCGCGATAAAGCCCATGGCGGCTGTATCGAGGCCGTCGAGAAAGACAATCAGGAAACACAGGATCACCACGCGCCACTGATAGCGCGAAAGTGGCTGGGTGTTGATAAAGGACTGTACGTCCAGGGTGGTACCGACATAAGGCTGATTCATTATTTTTATTCCACACCGATGGCGGGCTGACGACCTGGGGCCGTCATTCTTATTGGGCAGCTCCTCAGAGCGCTGCCGCACATTAATAAGCCAAGGGAAACACCGTCAATCGAGCCCGCCGGGATCTGTGCGGTCACCGAACAGCTTAGGCAAACAGCTGCGCACTCAGCTCACGGCTGGCGCTGAGCATGCTCGGCAAAAAGCGCTGCTCCAACTCGCTGCGGCTGACCCGACCGGCGTGGGTGCTGACATTCAGCGCGGCCAATACCTGGCCGGACGCGTCATACACCGGCACCGCGATGGAGCGCAGGCCCTGCTCCAGTTCCTGGTCGACAATGCACCAGCCCTGCTGACGCACCTGTTGCAGGCATTCGAATAACGCTTGCGGTGTTGTCAGGGTGCGGCTGGTCTTGGTTTGCAGGTCGGCATGGTCGAGATAATCCTGCAGCGAGGCATCGTCGAGGGCGGCCAGCAGAATGCGACCCATGGACGTGCAATACGCAGGCAGGCGCCCGCCTACCGAAAGGTCAACCGAGATCAGGCGCTGGGTAGTGGCAGAACGGGCGATATAAAGGATGTCATCGCCCTCCAGAGTCGCCATGTTGCAGGCTTCATGCAGTTGCTCGCTCATGCGGTCCAGATAAGGCTGGGCCGAGACAGCCAGCGGTGTGGACGACAGATAGGCGTGACCGAGGGTCAGCACCTTGGGCAACAACGAATAGGTGCGCCCGTCCGTGGTGGCGTAGCCGAGCTTGATCAAGGTATGCAGGCAACGGCGCACCGCAGCGCGGGGAATTTCCGTGCGGTGGCTGATCTGGGCGATGGTCAGGTGACGCTTGCGCTCCTGGAACGCCTGCACCACGGCCAGGCCACGGGCCAGGGACGTCATGAAATCCGGATCACCGGTGAATGCCTGGATACGCTTGGCCGGTGAAGCCACGATCGGCGGCGCCACTGATGCAAAGGAGTTGCGCAATTGATCGTTCATTTCAAAGGGCCTTCTCTTGTTATCACCACGGGAGGGTTGGCGGCTATTACAAGCCGTGCCGGTCGCACCGCACAAGCCAGCGGCGGCAACATTGGGCGATTATCGGACGATCATGCGATTATCGCAATTTGGCGCAGCCCCACCCGCTCACGTTTCAGATTTGCCTGATGCCCCTGCAAAGTGCCCACACTTACCCTGCCAACAGAATGAATACAGACATGAAGATGACGGTGTTCACAAATAATGCGGCGGTATGTAACAAACTCCAAACACGTCGTTGACGCTTTTTAACTTCATGATGATAGTGTTATTCAAATGCGCCGCTATAATGCAACCTGTGCAGAGGTCAGCCCGGTATCACCATCGGGAGTGGAGCTCACCAGGCATTGCAGGCTGCTGGCGACGCCGGTCACAAGTACTCGCTTAAAAGAACGGCCCTCAGGCCCATGTACCAACTTGAACGGTTCGACTGTTTTATTTGGTATCGCCCGAGGACGACTTTCAGGCATGACGCTGCGCAATCAATAAACTCAACTCATTAGGTAATACTGTGACGAAAGATGAACTGCGCGCGGAACTTGAGCGCCAGGAGCAACGTTACAAGGATGTCTACGGCGGGGAAGTCACCACCTACGCCGCGCAACCCGAGCCGGAACGCAAACCATGGCGTAAACGTGCCAGCCTGCTGGACCAGGCATTTGCCCAGGAAATCCAAAAGATCGAGCAGGAACTCAAGACCGAGGAGCCATAAGCGCTTCGGTTCGAGCTTCAAGGGTCGTGCTGTCTCTGCCGGTGCAGTACTGGCAGAGGACACCTGCTTTAGCGTCCGCTGGTCAGCAACCTACATCCACCTACGAAATTTCATACAAATGTTTCAGGCATGGCGTTTTCATGAAGAAAGCCCGTCTTCTGGGGCCTGCGCTTTATAAATCAAAGACTTGCCAAAGCCCCGAAAACCCTGGGATGCGTGCGTCTTGCCGCATTTTTTTCCAGGAAGATTGTTACCGATGAGCAGCTAATGCATCGATTACTGATGTTTTCTGGCATAATCGCGCCCCCTTACGACCGGGTCAGAAAACCTTCATGATCGATTTATTCAGCGGACTGGATGCTTGGGTTCTCGTGAGCCTGTTGCTCGCCCTGGCCTTTGTCCTCGCCTTCGAGTTCATCAATGGCTTTCATGACACCGCTAACGCGGTGGCCACAGTCATCTATACCAAAGCCATGCCGCCACACTTGGCCGTGTTCTTCTCCGGGGTGTTCAATTTCCTCGGCGTATTGCTCGGTGGTGTCGGTGTCGCCTACGCCATCGTGCACTTGCTGCCGGTGGAGTTGCTGATCAATGTGAACACCGGCCATGGCCTGGCAATGGTCTTCTCGTTGTTGGCGGCGGCAATCACCTGGAACCTGGGCACCTGGTACTTCGGTATCCCCGCCTCCAGTTCCCACACCCTGATCGGCTCGATCCTCGGTGTCGGCCTGGCCAACGCGTTGATCAACGACATCCCCCTGGCTGACGGTGTGAACTGGCAGAAGGCCGTGGATATCGGCGCGTCGCTGGTGTTCTCGCCGATGGCGGGCTTCCTGGTCGCCGCCCTGGTGCTGATCGGCCTGAAGTGGTGGCGCCCGCTGTCGAAGATGCACAAGACCCCGGACCAGCGCCGCAAGCTTGACGACAAAAAGCACCCGCCGTTCTGGAACCGCCTGGTGCTGGTGATTTCGGCCATGGCTGTGAGCTTCGTGCACGGCTCCAACGATGGCCAGAAAGGCATCGGCCTGATCATGCTGGTACTCATCGGTATCGTGCCGGCGCAGTTCGTATTGGACCTGGGCAGCACCACCTACCAGATCGAACGTACCCGCGACGCCACCCTGCACCTGAACCAGTTCTACCAGCGCAACCACGAGACCCTCGGTGAGTTCCTGGCCCTGGGCAAAAGCGTGAAGGATGATCTGCCGGGCAAGTTCCGCTGCAACCCGCAGCAGACCGAACCGACGATCAACGCGCTGCTGGGCACCCTCAAGGGCGTCTCGGACTACCACTCGCTGACGGCCGACCACCGCATCGAAGTGCGTCGTTACCTGCTTTGCCTGGATGACACCGCGAAGAAAGTCGGCAAGCTGCCAGGCCTGGACTCCCGTGAGAAGTCCGACCTCGACAAGCTGCGCAAAGACCTGACCGCCACCACCGAGTACGCCCCGTTCTGGGTGATCCTCGCGGTCGCACTGGCCCTGGGCCTGGGCACCATGGTGGGCTGGAAGCGCGTGGTGCTGACCATCGGTGAGAAGATCGGCAAGCAAGGCATGACCTATGCCCAGGGCATGTCGGCGCAAATCACCACGGCCACCATGATCGGCTTTGCCAATATCTTCGCCCTGCCAGTGTCCACCACTCACGTCCTGTCTTCTGGCGTGGCGGGCACGATGGTTGCCAACAAGAGCGGCCTGCAAGGTGGCACGGTCAAGACCATCCTGATGGCTTGGGTATTGACCTTGCCAGCGACCGTAGGCCTCTCGGCCGGGTTGTTCTGGTTGGCGTCCAAGGCATTGGGCAACTGATAGCCAGCCGGCAATAAAAAAGGTGCGATCCGCGAGGGTCGCACCTTTTTTTATGTTCCAAGCGCACCGTAGTCCACCTGTGGCAAGGCATCTTGCCCCCGTGGCGACCGGACAGCCGACGCCTATCTACCTGACACCCCGCAATCAAACTGTGGGAGCTGGCTTGCCTGCGAAGACGCCCTGACAGCCTACACCTATCTAACTGACACCCCCGCGATCCAACTGTGGGAGCTGGCTTGCCTGCGATGACGGCCTCACAGTCGACACTGTTATACCGAGTACATATCCATTGCTGCGGTAACGGCCACTTAGGGTTCCGCCCTGACGGCGGCTCACTTTTGAAAAGAGCCCAAAAGTAAGCAAAAGGCTCTTACCCCACCACTCGGCACCTCGCTTAGGCTCGGTGTGCCCGTAATCCGCCAGTGATTTGGGGGGCCGCCGCCACGCGCCATCCATGGCGCGGGGCGGCTAAACCGGCATCCCTGCCGGTTTACCCCCCAAATCCCTGTCGAATTCCGGCCAGCGTGGTTTAACGGGGCGCCTGAGATCAAAAGCAAGATCAAAAGCGGCTCGCTTCGCATCGTGGTTACCGTCGGTGGCTACAACCTAGAAAGCTGTGAAGGATCTATAAGCATCGCAGGCAAGCCAGCTCCCACCACTGATGTGCAACCGAATTAAAACGCGATCAGCCGCCGATGATCTTCATGATCGTGGCACCGCCGGAAAACGCCACTTCCTGCTTGTCAGCCAAGGCTTTCATCAACAAGCCCTGCAACGCCGGCAACGCCTGGTGACGCGGTTGATCAAGCAAGTCACCAACATAATGGCGATTGCTGGACGACAGGCACCCATGCAGCCAACCGGTGGAGGACAATCGCAACCGCGAACAGGTGCGGCAGAACGGTACGCTCTCGTTGGCGATCACGCCGAAGAAGCCCTTGCCCGGCACTTCGTAGCGTACCGCAGTCGCATCGACGGGCGCGTTGGCTTGCAGGTATTCATGTTGTTCGCCGATCAAGCTGAGGAGCTGTTGCAAGCTGACGAACTGTTGCAGGAATGCGTTGGAGTCTTTGGCCAGGTGGCCCATGCGCATCAGTTCGATAAAGCGCAGCTCGTAACCACGCTCCAGGCAGTAATCGAGCAGCGGCATCACCTGGTCCAGGTTCTGGCCGCGCAACGGTACCATGTTGACCTTGATCTTGATCCCAGCAGCACTGGCCTGGTCCATGCCATCGAGCACGGTGGCCAGGTCGCCGCCACGGGCGATGCTGCGAAAAGCATCGGCATCCAGCGTGTCGAGGGAGACATTGATGCGCCGAATGCCGGCAGCCACCAGCAACGGCAGTTTGCGCGCCAGCAGTTGGCCGTTGGTGGTCAGGCTGATGTCGCTCAGGCCCATCTGCCCTACCGCGCCCATGAAGGCTTCCAGCTTGGGACTGACCAGCGGCTCACCGCCAGTAATGCGCAAGCGCTCGATACCCGCCGCTTCGATCAGGTAAGCCACGCCCCGGGCCATGGCTTCGGCCGACAGCTCATCCTGGGCAGCCACCAACCGCTTGCCGTCTGGCACGCAATAGGTACACGCATAGTTGCAGGCTGAAGTCAGGCTGATCCGCAAATTGCGAAAACGCCTGCCTTGACGATCAACGATCATGGATCACTCCGGCAGAGGATAATTCGGGCGCGCTAAAAGCTGACTCATAACTCAGCTTTTAGCAAGGTCCTTGCCTGAGTATATTCCTGGGTTACTGCGCCTGGCAGTAAATCATTGCGCCATCACTGTGGCGAATAACTTACGTGGCAGGGGTTTCGCCGCTCTTCTCGGCGCCCGGCAGTTCCGGGCTGTGCTTGCGCTTGTTACCCATGCGCACGCCGATGTCCATCAGGAATTGGAAGAAACCTTCCTGGTCTTCCAGCACATTGCTCCAGAACGGCGAGTGGTACAGCGCCACAGCGCCATGCACCAGGGCCCAGGCGGCGCAGTAGTGGAAATACGGAGGCACGTCTTCAAGCTTGCCTTCGCTGATACGGCCCTTGATCAGCAGGGTCAGGCGTTCGAAGTTCGAGGCACGGATCTTGTGCAGTTCCTCGACCATCTCCGGCACTTGGTGACCTTTGACCACCTTTTCTTCGAGGCGGTCGAACAGGCGATAGCGCTGCGGGTCACGCATGCGGAACTCGAAGTAAGCGCGGGACAGGGCTTCCTTGTCTTTGTCGACATCGGCCGAGTGCAGCAACTCGTTCAAATCGCGCTCGTAGTCGAGCATCAGGCGCAGGTAGATTTCGGCCTTGGACTTGAAGTGTTTGTAGATCGTGCCTTTGCCGATACCCACGGCATCCGCAATCATCTCGACGGTGACGCTGTCTTCACCTTGTTCGAGGAACAGCTTGAGCGCGGTGTCGAGAATTTCCTGCTCACGGCGGCGAAACTCACGGACCTTACGGGGTTCTTTGTGCATGAGGAAGAGTCTGCAAAGGTCGGAAATAGGGAGGGTTGCGCAGGGCCATGGATACGTGGCGATACGATTTACCCGATGCGAGGGATTATCCCGACTGAACGGTCGTTGGGCAATGTCTATGTGAACCCGTCAGGCACATAACTTTCAATGCGCCAACGATTTCGTGGTTATCAGTCAGAAATAATACGCAACACCTGAACCTGCCCATCAGCGCAATGAGAACTCAAGCGAAGGCGGCGTATTCCAAATCTGTTTAAAAAACGATCAATCACGACTGGACTGAATGGGATAGTGGTCAATACTTCAACTGTCGGCGCGACATCTCCCCCAAGTGACGCGTCGACCTGGGTACCGACGGACTGCGTGCCCTTGTTTTACTCCTAATGGTCTTAGCCCGGATTCACCCCCCAGAACCCGGGTTTTTTTTGCCTGCAATTCAGCCGCTCTAACCGGCTACGTGGGCCAGCGGGAACAGGCGCTTGAAGTTTTCAGTGGTCTGCTCGGCAAAACGCTCGTAAGACTCACCGCGCAGCATCGCCAGGTAATCAGCCACGTCACGCACATATTCGGGCAGGTTCGGCTTGCCGCGATGGGGGATGGGCGCCAGGTACGGCGAGTCGGTTTCCACCAACAGGCGGTCGGCAGGCACCTGGCGGGCCACATCGCGCAGCGCGTCGGCATTGCGGAAGGTGACGATGCCCGACAGGGAAATATAGAACCCCAGGTCCAGGGCAGCCTTGGCCATGTCCCAGTCTTCGGTAAAGCAATGCAGCACGCCGGCCTGTGGCAACGCGGCTTCCCGCAGCAAGGCCAGGGTATCGGCGCGGGCGCCTCGGGTGTGGACGATCACCGGCTTGCGCGTCTGCTGGGCGGCTTGCAGGTGCAGGCGGAACGAGGCCTGCTGCAACTCGGCAGCTTCAGGCTCGTAGTGGTAGTCCAGGCCGGTTTCGCCAATGGCCACGACCCGCGGGTGGTTGAGTTCACCCAGTAACCAATCGAGCGCCGGGGCTTCGCCAGGCTTGAGGTCCAGCGGGTGGATGCCCACCGAGCAATCGACGTCGGCGTAGCGATCAGCCAGGGCTTTGACGTCGGCGGCATTGTCGGCGCTGACGCCAATGCACAGGAAGTGCCCTACACCACGCTGGCGGGCCGCTTCAAGGGCGGCGTCGAGGGAGCCGCCGTGCTGGGCAAGGTCGAGGCGATCAAGGTGGCAATGGGAATCTACGAGCATAGGAATCAGGGCTTAAGTCACAAAAGAGGTAGGGCCAACGATACACCCGTCGGCCACGGAATTTAACGGCGCCCGAGCAGGCCTACCCACTGCACCAGCAATGCCTCGAGCAACAGCACGCGGTTGAGGTTGGCCTTGCCGAGGACTTTCTGGCGCTGGGCGAGGATCCAGTCCTGGATGTTCAGCACTTTGTCCTGGGCACTTTTTTGCGCCAGGTATTGCACGACCTTGCGCATATCCGCCAGGCCCAGGCCGCTCTCATCCTGGGTAAGCTGATAGCGCAGGATCAGGCTGGACCAGTCGCAGAACCAGTCGAACAGCAGCAACAGCGGAATGTCCTTCCAGGCGCTTTCGGCCAGTTGCGTGGCGGACAGTTCCTGCTTGAGCAGTTTCTTCACGCCATCCACGACCAGTGCACGCTGTTCGCGCACGCCCTGGGCCTGCAGCTTCACTGCCGCCAAAGGCGAACCGGCCGCCAGGGTCAGCAACTCGCCGCGTTCTTCTGCGCTGCATTCGGGCAACGCCTGCGCCAGCCATTGCAGGCTCATGGCCTCGCTGGGCAACGGGCAAGCCTGCTGCACGCAACGGCTGCGAATGGTCGGCAACAAGCGGCTGGACTGGTGGCTCACCAGCAACAGCACGGTATCGCCGGACGGCTCTTCAAGGCTTTTGAGCAAGGCGTTGGCCGCGTTGATATTCATCGCCTCGACCGGCTCGATCAGCACCACTTTGCGCCCGCCCATCTGCGCGGTCTGCACCACGAAGCTGACCAGGTCGCGCACCTGGTCGACCTTGATGGCCTTGTCCGCTTCCTCGGGTTCCAGCACATAGTTGTCCGGGTGACTACCGGCCTTGAGCAACAGGCAGGACTTGCACTCGCCACACGCCTCCAGATTGACCGGGCGTTGGCACAACAGGCTCCCCATCAGGCGTTCGGCGAGGTGGCGCTTACCGATGCCCACCGGCCCATGCAGCAGATAGGCGTGGGCGTGCTGTGCGCGCCCCGCCAGTTGCTGCCAGAGGCCGTCCTGCCACGGGTAGGACTCAGCCACGGCTACGCTCCAACAGGGCGGGCAACAGCGCGTCGATAGCCTGTTGCACCTGGCTCAGCGGCTGGGCGGCGTCCAACAGGTAATAACGTGCGGGCTCAGCCTTGGCGCGCTGCAGGAAAGCGCTGCGCACTGCATCAAAAAAGGCCTGGCCTTCCAGCTCGAAACGGTCCAGGCGGCCCCGCGCACTGGCGCGGGCCATGCCCACTTCCACCGGCAGGTCGAACAACAGGGTCAGGTCGGGGCGCAGATCGCCTTGCACGAAAGTTTCCAGGGTGGCGATACGCTCCAGGGACAAACCCCGGCCCCCGCCCTGATAGGCGTAGGTGGAATCGGTAAACCGGTCGCAGATCACCACGGCACCCCGCGCCAGGGCCGGGCGAATCACTTCGGCCAGGTGCTGTGCCCGGGCGGCAAACACCAGGAGCAACTCGGTGTCCGGGTTCATCGGCTCGTCACCCGGGGCTAACAGCACTTCACGGATGCGCTCGGCCAACGGCGTACCGCCCGGCTCACGGGTCAGCACCACCTCGATGCCCTGCGCACGCAGGCGCTCGGCCAGGTAGTCACGGTTAGTGCTTTTGCCGGCGCCTTCCGGGCCTTCCAGGGTAATAAACAAGCCAGTCACAGGCAGTCCTTAGTCAGAGTCATTGCAGGCTTTGCGGCGCGGTAGTGTCCGGCGCGGGCTCGATCGGTACGTCAGGGGTGGGTGCATCGCTGGAAGGTGCCGGATCTTCCAGCGGTTTCACCACCGGGGCCGGGCTGGAACGGTAATCGGCACGGCGCTTGAGCTGGAACTCACGCACGGCGGCATTATGCGCATCCAGGTTATCCGAGAATATATGGCTGCCATCGCCACGGGCGACGAAATACAGGCTGCTGCCCGGCACCGGGTTCAACGCGGCATGGATCGCCTCGCGGCCGACCATCGCGATGGGCGTAGGCGGCAGGCCGGCGACCATGTAGGTGTTGTAGGGGTTGGCTTCCTTGAGGTGGGCACGGGTCAATTTACCGTTGTAGCGCTCACCCAGGCCGTAGATCACGGTGGGGTCGGTCTGCAGCAGCATACCGATCTTCAGGCGACGCACAAACACACCGGCAATCTGCCCGCGCTCCTGGGGCACACCGGTCTCCTTTTCCACCAGCGACGCCATGATCAGCGCTTGGTAAGGGTCGGTGTAGGGCGCGTCGGCAGCCCGCTTGCTCCACTCCTGGGCGAGTACATCGTCCAGGCGGTTGTAGGCTTTTTTCAGGAATTCGACATCGGTCATGCCGCGGACAAAACGGTAGGTGTCGGGGAAGAACCGCCCTTCAGGAAACACACCTGGGTGGCCGAGCTTATCCATCACTTCGCTGTCCGTCAGGCCCGCCAGGGTCTGCACGATCTTTTCATGCTTGGCCAGGGCGGTGCGCACCTGACGGAAATTCCAGCCCTCCACCAAGGTCAGGCTGTACTGCACCACTTCGCCGCGCTGCCACAGGCCTATCAAACCCTCGGCGGTAAGGCCCGGGCTCATGCGGTACTCACCGCTGTGCAGCGGCTGGCCTTCGAGGTTGAAGCGCCAGTACAGACGCAGCCAAAAGGCATCGTCGAGCACGCCGTCGGCTTCCAGACGATTGAAGGTGCCCGTCGGCGTAGCGCCAGCGGGTACGTCGAGCAACTGCTCCTGAGGCAGCTTCAGGGGCTGCTTGAGAGCAGAGTCGAGTTTCCAGGCCGAAAAGCCCACGAGCAACGCCGCCGAGACCAGGCTGATCTGCAGCAGTAACACCAGTTTTCGTATCAACTCAAATATCCAATAGCGCGCGAACAATGCCCTGCAGTTTACGGGTGAGTGGCCCAACCGGCCAGCTCATCGCAGCGCAGCCACGCACCGGCCAAATGCCATATACGCTGTTGCAGACGAAGACTTCATCGGCCTGTTGCAACTGCTCCACACTGATGTCGGCCACGGCCACCGGGACGCCCAGCGCTTGTGCCTGGGCCAGCACTTCGGCGCGCATTACGCCGGCAACGCCACAACGGCTCAGATCAGCGGTTAGTAACAAGCCGTTGCGCACCAGGAAAAGGTTGCTGAATATGCCTTCGATCACCCGACCAGACATGTCCAGCATCAGGCCTTCGGCATGTTCGGTATCTTGCCATTCGGCACGCGCGATCACCTGCTCCAAACGATTGAGGTGCTTGATACCGGCCAGCAGCGGCTGCTGCGCCAAACGCGTGGCACACGCAAACAGGCGCACGCCTTCGACTTCATGAGTGGGTGGGTAAACAGCGGGCGCACTACCCTGCAAGATGCGGCGCACCGGCGCGCCAGGGTTGATGCCATAACCGCGCAAGCTGTCGCCACGGGTGAGGATCAATTTGAGAATACCGTCGCCAAGGCCGGCAGCGAAGCTCAGCACTTCGTGGCGAATCAACCCGTGATCCACCACCAATGCCAAACGCCTGCAACCCTCTTCCAGGCGTTGCAGGTGGCGGTCGAGCAGCAACGGCTGCCCGGCCTTGACGGCGATGGTCTCGAACACCCCATCGCCATACGCCAGGCCTCGATCTTTCAGGGGCACGTTGTCCGCTGGCTGACCGTCGACCCAGCTGTGCATCACTCGGCGAACCGGCGGAACACCAGGGAACCGTTGGTGCCACCGAAACCGAACGAGTTGGAAATCGTCACGTCGATCGGCATGGGTTGCGCTTCGTGGGGCACGAAGTTCAGGTCGCAGCCTTCGTCCGGCTCATCAAGGTTGATGGTCGGCGGAGCGACCTGATCCCTTATTGCCATCACACTGAAGATCGCCTCGACCGCGCCCGCCGCACCCAACAGGTGGCCGGTCATGGACTTGGTGGAGCTGACCGCCAGCTTGTAGGCATGCTCACCGAACACCGACTTGATGGCCTCGGCTTCCGCCAAGTCGCCAGTCGGGGTCGAAGTGCCATGGGCGTTGATGTACTGCACCTGGTCGGGGTTGACCTTCGCATCGCGCAGGGCATTGGTGATGCAACGCGCAGCACCCGCTCCGTCGGACGGCGGTGAAGTCATGTGGTACGCGTCACCGCTCATGCCGAACCCGATCAGTTCGGCGTAGATGGTGGCACCACGCGCCTTGGCGTGCTCCAACTCTTCGAGCACCAGCGCACCGGCACCGTCGGACAGCACGAAGCCGTCACGGCCTTTGTCCCACGGACGGCTGGCACGGGTCGGCTCGTCATTGCGGGTCGACAGCGCACGGGACGCGCCGAAGCCGCCCATGCCCAGGCCGCACGCGGCCATTTCGGCGCCGCCGGCGATCATCACATCGGCTTCGTCGTAGGCAATGTTGCGCGCCGCCATACCGATGCAGTGGGTGCCTGTGGTGCACGCCGTTGAAATCGCGTAGTTAGGCCCCTGTGCCCCCAGATGGATGGACAGGAAGCCGGAAATCATATTGATGATCGAGCCCGGTACGAAGAACGGTGAAATTCGACGTGGGCCAGTCTCATGCAGCGTGCGGCTGGTTTCTTCGATATTGGTCAGACCGCCAATACCCGAACCCATGGCCACACCGATGCGGTCACGGTTGGCGTCGGTGACTTCCAGGCCGGCGTTACGCACTGCCTGAAAACCGGCAGCCAGGCCGTACTGAATGAACAGGTCGAGCTTGCGGGACTCTTTGATCGAGAGATATTCCTCGACATTGAAGCCCTTTACCGAGCCGCCAAAACGGGTGGAATAGGCAGAAAGGTCCGTATGTTCGATCAGACCAATACCACTGCGGCCAGCCAGAATGCCCTGCCAACTGCTCGGCACATCCGTACCCAGTGGCGACAACATACCCATACCGGTGACTACGACGCGTCTACGCGACACAGCACTCTCCTTTTTCTAATGACGACACTTTTTCATCGCCGCTAAAGAAAAAACCGCACGCCGTTACAGCAGTGCGGTTTTTCCCTGACAGCAAGCGACGACTACAAACTATTACGCCTGGTGGCTAGTAACGTAGTCGATGGCAGCTTGAACAGTAGTGATTTTTTCAGCTTCTTCGTCCGGGATTTCGGTCTCGAATTCCTCTTCCAGAGCCATCACCAGCTCAACGGTGTCAAGGGAATCGGCACCCAGGTCTTCTACGAAGGAAGCAGTGTTGACCACTTCTTCTTCCTTAACGCCCAGTTGCTCGGCGACGATTTTCTTGACGCGCTCTTCGATGGTGCTCATACCTTGTTTAACTCCTAATGGACAAATTCAGGCAGCTGGCCAGTGGGTAAGTGTATAGAAAGCCATTTCAGCTTTTCAACTGAAAGCTTCACCCTGTACCCGGTCGACCACCTGCCTATAAATTAAGTTGCAGCTTTATAACGGATTTTAGACAGCTCGTATGACATTTTTTTGAAGCGATCCGTCACAATTTAACTCATGTACATCCCGCCGTTCACCGGGATTGTAGCCCCAGTCACGTATGCCGCACCGTCAGATGCCAGGAAAGTGACCACATTCGCGATCTCTTGAGCCTGGCCCAGACGGCCCAGCGGAATCTGCGTCAGCAAGGCTTCGCGCTGTGCTTCCGGCAGTTCGCGGGTCATATCGGTGTCGATGAACCCAGGGGCCACCGAGTTGACCGTAATCGACCGCGAGCCGACTTCACGCGCCAGTGCGCGGCTGAAACCTTCCAGGCCGGCCTTGGCAGAGGCATAGTTTACTTGGCCTGCGTTGCCCATGGCACCCACTACGGAGCCAATATTGATAATTCGGCCCCAACGCGCCTTGGTCATGCCGCGCAAAACGCCCTTGGACAGGCGAAACAGACTGTTCAGGTTGGTATCGACCACGTCGTACCACTCGTCGTCTTTCATGCGCATCATCAGGTTGTCACGGGTGATCCCGGCGTTGTTCACCAGAATAGCCGGCGCACCGAACTGAGCAGTGATCTGTGCCAGTACGGCAGCCACGGACTCATCGCTGGTCACATTCAGCTCAAGACCGGTGCCTTGTACGCCGTTTTCCTTCAAGGTCGCGGCGATACGTTCGGCGCCCGAGGCGGAGGTGGCGGTGCCGATCACAACGGCGCCCTGACGGCCCAGTTCCAGGGCGATGGCCTGGCCAATGCCACGGCTTGCGCCGGTAACCAGTGCAACTTTACCTTGCAGACTCATGCAGGCTTCTCCTAAGTACGGGATTCAGGCCAGTGCCGCGCGAGCGGCAGCGAAGGCTTCAGGGGTATTGAGGTTGGCGGTCGACACACCGTCGGCGCAGCGCTTGTTCAAGCCGGCCAGGACTTTGCCCGGACCGCACTCGACCAGTTCGGTGGCACCGTTGGCGGCCAGGGTCTGGACCGATTCAACCCAGCGCACTGGCTTGTACAGTTGCTCCAGCAGGTCGCGCTTGAGGGTGTCAAGGTCGGCGGCCACGGCCGCGCTGACGTTCTGCACCAGCGGAATCTGCGGCGCCTGCCAGTTGATAGCCGCGATAGACTCGGCAAAACGCTCCGCAGCCGGGCGCATCAGTTCGCAGTGGGACGGCACGCTCACCGGCAATGGCAGGGCACGCTTGGCGCCACGGGCCTTGCAACCTTCAATGGCACGCTCGACAGCCGCCTTGGCGCCGGCGATCACCACCTGGCCTGGGGAGTTGAAGTTCACCGCGCTGACCACTTCGCCTTGCGCCGCTTCGGCGCAGGCCTCGATCACCACCGCGTCGTCCAGGCCCAGGATAGCGGCCATGCCGCCCTGCCCGGCCGGAACGGCTTCTTGCATCAGTTGACCACGACGCTCGACCAGCTTGACCGCTTCAGCCAAGGTCAGGCTGCCCGCAGCCACCAGGGCACTGTACTCGCCCAGGCTGTGACCCGCGACAAAGGCAGGGCGTGCGCCGCCTTCTGCCAGCCACAAGCGCCATAGGGCGATCGAAGCGGTGAGGATGGCCGGCTGGGTTTTATCGGTTTGGTTGAGCAGCGCTTCCGGCCCTTGCTGGGTCAGTGCCCACAGGTCATAACCCAGGGCGTCGGAAGCTTCCTTGAAGGTGTCCAGGATCAGCGGGTATTGCGCGCCCAGCTCGGCCAACATGCCGAGGGACTGCGAACCCTGCCCTGGAAAGACGAATGCGAGGGATGTAGACATGTAACAAGCCCCTAATGATCTGGTCGTCAAAAATGCTCGGGCCTACGGTGGGCGCGAACGAAACTGACAGATTGGATGGTCAATTGAACTGGCCGGTCACATTTAAGCACTCCCGGGCCAATTCGCCTAAGGCAACAGATCCTCAAGACGGCCGTGCAAGCGTTGCGGCAGGTTCTCTTGAATCTCGATCAGGGCCCGCGCAATTGCACTTTGAAAGCCCAGCACACCGGCCGAACCGTGGCTTTTCACCACAATACCCTGCAAGCCAAGAAAGCTTGCACCGTTGTGCCGTGCTGGCGCCAGGTCGGCCTGCAAGCGTCGCATCAAGGGCAGCGCCAAGGCACCCACCATGCGTGACGCCAGGTTGCGCTTGAACAAAGCTTCGATACGCGTGGCAATCATAGTTGCCAGGCCTTCGCTGGACTTGAGCAGGATATTACCGACAAAGCCATCGCACACCACCACGTCAGCTTCGCCACGGTACAAACCATCGCCCTCGACAAAGCCGATGTAGTTCAAACCCCGCGCGCCTTGCAACAAAGTGGCGGCAAGCTTGACCTGCTGGTTGCCCTTGATGTCCTCGGTGCCGATATTGAGCAGAGCCACCCCGGGTCGGGCTACGCCGAGCGCCTCGGCGGCCACCGAACCCATTACGGCGAACTGCAACAGATGCTCGGCGCTGCAATCGACATTGGCGCCCAGGTCCAGCAGTTGGCAATAGCCCTTCTGCGTCGGGATCGCCGCCACCATGGCCGGCCGATCAATACCCGGCAAGGTCTTGAGCACATGCCGCGACAACGCCATCAACGCGCCCGTGTTGCCGGCACTGACACAGGCTTGCACCTTGCCATCACGCAACAACTCAAGGGCCACCCGCATTGAAGAATCGGGTTTGCCACGCAGGGCAACCGCCGGCTTTTCATCCATGCCAATGGTTTCGCTGGCTGGCGTAATCGTCAGGCGCGCGCGATCCACCGCCGGATGGCTGGCAATCAGTTCTTCAAGTAGGGAGGGTTGACCGACGAGGGTCAGGTGCAGCGAGGGCGTGGCAGACAGGCTGGCAATGCAGGCCTGAACAATGCTGCGGGGACCGAAGTCCCCGCCCATTGCGTCAATCGCGATGACTTGAGCAGACAAGTGATTACTCGTCAGCGCCCTTGTCGATCACTTTACGGCCACGGTATACGCCTTCTGGCGATACGTGGTGACGCAGGTGAACTTCACCAGTGGTCTTTTCCACAGACAGGGTGCTAGCCTCGAGAGCGTCGTGCGAACGGCGCATGTCACGGGCGGAGCGGGATTTTTTGTTCTGCTGAACAGCCATAATTGATTAACTCCTAAACGTTTGGGTCACGCTTTAACTGCGCCAATACACTGAACGGGTTGGACCGCGTTACCTCGTCCTCGCTCGGCTCGGCCTCGTCATCGAGACCCTCCGGCTGCTGGCATTCTTCCGGATGATGAGCAGGCACAATGGGCAAGGCGAGCAAAAGCTCCTCCTCGATCAGTGCATGCAGATCCAATGGATCTTCGCCCAGTTCCAGCACGTCATAACCTTTCGGCAACGACTGGGTATTCGCACCCTCTTTCACCACAGCATAACTGCATTCGCTGTGGATCGGCAGGGTGACCAGCTCAAGACAACGCTGGCAAACCATTTTGACTTCGGTGTCGATAACGCTGTGGATTACCACAGATTTACGTTCATCTCGTTCAAAAACGAATTGTGCCTGCACCGTACCGACAGTGTCGGAAAGCGGGTCGCAGAGTCTCTCCAAATCGGCCAGCAGCACTTCACCTTGAAGGGTGGTGCCACGATCAGCCAATTTGCGCGGGTCAACGTGAGGTGGAATCGGGTCATTCAACATAGGCGCAGCATTATAGGGATGCACCCGGCCATGTCAAAGGAAATTCAGCCCTGTGCGTCAGCCGGTCACGTCGCTAGAATCGGCGACTGCCTTGAGGAGACGTATATGCTGCCTTTATTACTCGCGTCCAGCTCGGTTTATCGCCGGGAATTACTGAGCCGCCTGCACCTGCCGTTCACCTGCAGCTCGCCGGATATCGACGAAAGCCACCGCCCGGATGAGTCCGCCATCGAACTGGTCAAGCGCCTGGCCGAGCAAAAGGCCCGTGCCCTCGCCGCCAGCCATCCTGGCCATTTAATCATTGGCTCGGATCAGGTCGCTGCACTGGAAGGCCGGATCATCGGCAAGCCCCACACCTACGAAAACGCTCGCGAGCAACTGCTGGCGGCCAGCGGCAAGCGCGTGAGCTTCCTCACGGGCCTGGCGCTGCTCAACAGCGAGACTGGGCACTGCCAGGTCGACTGCGTGCCGTTTACCGTACACATGCGCGAACTGGATGCAGAACGTATTGAGCGCTACCTGCGGATCGAGCAGCCTTATGACTGTGCGGGCAGCTTCAAGGCAGAGGGACTGGGTGTGAGCTTATTCCAGAGCACGGACGGGCCGGATGCGACCAGCCTTGTAGGGCTGCCACTGATTCGGCTGGTGGACATGCTGCTGACCGAAGGCGTACAGATCCCTTGAAACCATCGTAAAACAATGTGGGAGCTGGCTTGCCTGCGATAGCGGTGTACCAGGCGACACTTATATCGACTAATCCATCGCTATCGCGGGCAAGCCCGCTCCCACAGTTGACCTACACCAAGCTTGGAATTTCAGCGCAGGGACGGCCCCTGGAAGCCCATATACAGAGCTAGCTTCTCCGCCACACTGGCACCGAGCTTCTTGGAGAAGCGATCAAACGGCGATTCCTCAACCGTAAAATCCACCAACTCCTTCTCGCCAATCACATCCCGCGCCACCGAACTGGCACTGCCCAGGCCATCGATCAGGCCCAGCGGCAACGCCTGTTCACCCGACCAGACCAGGCCGGAAAACAGCTCTGGATGGTCTTTATCCTTCAGACGATCCCCACGGCCCTGCTTGACGCTGGCAATGAACTGACGATGAGTAGTGTCAAGAACGCCCTGCCAGAACGCGGTTTCATCCGCCTTCTGCGGCTGGAAAGGATCGAGGAACGACTTGTGCTCACCCGAGGTGTAGGTGCGACGCTCTACCCCCAGCTTCTCCATGGCGCCGACAAAACCGTAACCGGCCGCGGTTACACCAATAGAACCCACCAGGCTGGCCTTGTCGGCATAGATCTGGTCTGCGGCACTGGCAATGTAATAGGCGCCCGAGGCACCCAGGTCGGAGATCACGGCATAGAGCTTGGTATCCGGATGCAAGGCGCGCAGACGACGAATCTCGTCATACACATAGCCCGACTGCACCGGGCTGCCGCCTGGGCTATTGATGCGCAGGACCACGCCTTTGACCTTGGGGTCCTCAAAAGCTGCGCGCAGGCTGGTGACAATATTGTCGGCACTGGCAGGCTCCTTGTCGGCAATCACGCCGCGCACCTCAATCAAGGCGGTGTAATGGCTGCCACGGGTGGCACTCTTTTCCATGTCCATCAGCGGGCTGAACAGCGCCAGCATCCCAAGCAGGTACACAAAGGTCAGCAGCTTGAAGAAAATCCCCCAGCGCCGCGAGCGCCGCTGTTCCTGGACGCTCGCCAGTAGGGTCTTCTCCAGCAGCTTCCAGCTTTTATCATCACCGCTCTCGGCCTTTTCAGGCGCTTTCCACTCGTCACTCATGCCATCAACCCCAGCAAAGACTTATCGGGCCCGGCTGAGCCAGGCCTGCAGTTCGGAAAAATGATCAATCGTCAGTCTCGGTTCGTATTGCTGCAATGCCTCGGCCGACTGGGCGCCGTAGCTGACCGCGACGCTGTCCATGCCCGCATTGCGCGCCATCATCAGGTCGAAAGACGCATCGCCCACCATCAATGCCTCGCGTGGCGTTACGCCACAGTGCGCAAGGATCTGCTCCAGCATCAACGGGTGGGGCTTGCTGGCGGTTTCATCCGCAGCGCGGGTGATATCAAAGTAATCTTCCCAGCCGTGAGCCTTGAGCACACGGTCCAGGCCGCGACGAGCCTTGCCGGTGGCGACCGCCAGGTGATACCCCTCGGCACGAAACGTTTCCAGCGATTGCACCACACCTTCAAACAGCGGCGAAGGCGTAGCTTCCAGCGCGATGTAGTGGTCGGCGTAGTGCTCGCGAAACGCTACCAGCTCGGCGTCGCTGATGTCGGGGTACAGGGTGCGAATGGCTTCAGGCAAACCCAGGCCGATAATGCCCTTGACTGCCAGGTCCGTGCACAAGTCAAAGCCCGAGCGGGTCGAGGCCATGTGCATGGACTCGACGATGCGGCCAATGGAATTGGCCAGCGTCCCGTCCCAATCGAAGATCAGCAGCTTGTAGTCAAGGTGCGACACTCAAACGCTCCACGGTCTTGGCCCACATTTCATCGACCGGCGCCTGCAGTTTCAGCTCGCCGCCATCGGGCAGCGGCACGGTGAGCATGTAGGCGTGCAGGAACAGCCGCTTGCCGCCCAGGTCGCGAATTTCCTTGGAGAAATCCTCGTCGCCGTACTTGGTGTCACCGGCGATGCAGTGACCTGCATGCAGGGTGTGCACCCGAATCTGGTGGGTGCGCCCGGTCACCGGCTTGGCCTCGACCATGGTGGCAAAGTCCCCGAAGCGACGCAGCACCTTGAACAGGGTCAGGGCCTCTTTGCCCTCCTCATCCACTTCGACCATGCGCTCGCCGGAGCGCAGGTTGCTCTTTTGCAACGGCGCACGCACGCTCTTGATCGAGCTGGCCCAGTTGCCGCGCACCAGCGCCATGTAGCGCTTGTCCACGCCATCGCCACGCAGGGCGGTGTGCAGATGGCGCAACATGCTGCGCTTCTTGGCGATCATCAGCAGGCCAGACGTGTCGCGGTCCAGGCGATGGACCAACTCCAGCTCCTTGCAATCGGGGCGCAACTGACGAAAGGCCTCGATCACGCCGAAGTTCAAGCCACTGCCGCCGTGAACCGCAATGCCACAGGGCTTGTTGATCACGATCAGCTTGTTGTCTTCGAACACAATCGACGCTTCCAGGCGCTGCAACAGGCCTTGGGCCAGCGGCACCGGCTCGTCGCGCTCAGGCACGCGCACGGGCGGCACACGGACGATATCGCCCGCCTGCAGCTTGTACTCAGGCTTGATGCGCCCCTTGTTCACGCGCACTTCGCCTTTGCGCAAGATGCGGTAAATCAAGGTCTTGGGCACGCCTTTGAGCCTGGCCAGGAGAAAATTGTCGATGCGTTGGCCGGCATATTCCGGCGAGACCTCAAGCAGCTGGACGCTGGGGGTCGGGGGGGCGGTAGTCGTCATGGCGGCGATGATAACAATTTTTTATGGAATTGAAGCACTTAATCATTACTGCTATAGTCGCGAACGCCGCCAAAAGCGGCCTGGACAGAGGACTTGCGGCAAACTGCCGGCCCTGACCATCGCAATTCATCAGGACGCGAGGCCGTCCTACGGGGCTTTCGCCACCCAGGAAGGCTCAAGATTGTAACAAGCGCAGGTGACATGAGGCCTGAAGCGAGTGCAGAAAGCAGAGTGAATACTCGCCTTTTGCGCCGATATTTACGGCCAGTTCACAAAGTGCAGTCAGTTTTGAGCCAGACCGTGGCGAATGCTTCGGAAACAACGCCTGTTAAGAGCTGAGTGAGAGCGCAACCGCCCACACCTAGTCTTGTTTAGCCATGAGCGTGGACTCCCCATTGGAGTACACGGTAAATGCCAACCCGCTGCGGATTCTGCGCGCGGCAGCACCCGAATTATCAGGGATACGTGTAGGGTGGAGATGCACAACCGTCGGACTGTGTAGCACTAGGCTTGTTTTAGACGCTTCATCTCGTCCACAGTCGCCGGTTGATTCCTCCTCCTGACCTTAGCTTTTGTTGAAGTGGTGCCTTTGTCACCACCGCTAACGAGCAGGACGCGTCCGTCGCGATACCGGCCCAATTGGCCGATTTTGCTGGACACTGGAGTGGCCAACCACTCTTGACGCACCTGACACCGACCGTGAGAAGTCGTGTGTGCCGAACGCCGTTTCCGGCAGCCCGGAAACCGACGGTACAACATGAAAAGAATGCTGATTAACGCAACTCAACCCGAAGAGTTGCGTGTTGCACTGGTAGATGGCCAACGCCTCTACGACCTGGACATCGAATCCGGTGCACGCGAGCAGAAAAAGGCCAACATCTATAAAGGCCGTATCACTCGCATCGAACCAAGCCTTGAGGCTGCCTTTGTCGATTTCGGCTCCGAGCGCCACGGCTTCCTGCCCCTTAAAGAAATCTCCCGCGAATACTTCAAGAAAGCCCCCGAAGGCCGCGTGAACATCAAGGACGTCCTGAGCGAAGGCCAGGAAGTCATCGTCCAGGTCGAAAAAGAAGAACGTGGCAACAAGGGCGCAGCCCTGACCACCTTCATCAGCCTCGCCGGTCGTTACCTCGTACTGATGCCGAACAACCCACGTGCCGGCGGTATTTCCCGTCGCATCGAAGGCGAAGAGCGCAACGAACTGCGTGAAGCGCTGAACGGCCTGATCGCACCGGCCGACATGGGCCTGATCGTGCGCACTGCCGGCCTTGGCCGCAGCAGCGAAGAAATGCAGTGGGACCTCGATTACCTGCTGCAACTGTGGACCGCTATCAAAGAAGCGTCCCTGGATCGCTCCGCGCCATTCCTGATCTACCAGGAAAGCAACGTGATCATCCGCGCCATCCGCGACTACCTGCGCCAGGACATCGGCGAAGTGCTGATCGACAGCGTTGAAGCCCAGGACGAAGCCCTGACCTTCATCCGCCAGGTGATGCCGCAGTACGCCAGCAAGATCAAGCTGTACGAAGACAGCGTGCCGCTGTTCAACCGTTTCCAGATCGAAAGCCAGATCGAGACCGCCTTCCAGCGCGTGGTCGAATTGCCTTCCGGCGGCTCCATCGTGATCGACCCGACCGAAGCCCTGGTGTCCATCGACATCAACTCGGCGCGTGCGACCAAAGGCAGCGACATCGAAGAAACCGCCCTGCAGACCAACCTGGAAGCGGCTGAAGAAATCGCCCGCCAGCTGCGCCTGCGTGACATCGGCGGCCTGATCGTCATCGACTTCATTGACATGACTCCTGCCAAGAACCAGCGCGCCGTGGAAGAGAAAGTCCGCGAATGCCTGGAAGCTGACCGCGCTCGCGTGCAAGTCGGCCGCATCTCGCGCTTCGGCCTGCTGGAAATGTCCCGTCAGCGCCTGCGTCCATCCCTGGGCGAGAGCAGCGGCATCGTTTGCCCGCGTTGCAACGGCACCGGCATCATCCGTGACGTTGAATCGCTGTCCCTGGCGATCCTGCGCCTGATCGAAGAAGAAGCCCTGAAAGACCGCACCGCCGAAGTTCGCGCACAAGTGCCGATTCCGGTTGCGGCCTTCCTGCTCAACGAAAAACGTAACTCGATCACCAAGATCGAACTGCGCACCCGTGCCCGTATCGTCATCCTGCCGAACGATCACCTCGAAACGCCGCACTTTGAAGTCCAGCGCCTGCGTGATGACAGCCCGGAAGCCCACAGCGGCCAGTCCAGCTATGAAATCGCCGCGGCTGCCGCCGAAGTCGAAGAAGTCCAGCCAGCCGCTGCGACCCGCACCCTGGTTCGCCAGGAAGCGGCCGTGAAGACTGCACCGGCCCGCGCCAACGCACCGGTACCGACCGAAGCCGCCGCCCCGGTTGCCGCGCCAGCCGCCCTGCCTGAGCCAAGCCTGTTCAAGGGCCTGGTGAAGTCGCTGGTCAGCCTGTTCGCCACCAAGGAAGAGCCTGCCGCCCCGGTTGTGGTTGAAAAACCTGCCACCGAGCGCCCGGCGCGCAACGAAGAACGTCGCAACGGTCGCCAGCAGAGCCGTAACCGCAATGGCCGCCGTGACGAAGAGCGCAAGCCTCGCGAAGAACGTGCCCCGCGTGAAGAACGCGCACCACGTGAAGAGCGTGCGCCTCGCGAAGCCCGCGAAGAAACCCCGACCGTCGCCCGTGAAGAACGTGCACCGCGTGAAGAGCGCGCCCCACGCACCCCACGCGCTCCACGTGAAGACCGCAAGCCACGTGGCGAGCGTGAAGAACGTGTGCGTGAACTGCGCGAGCCTCTGGACGCGGCACCTGCCGTTGCCGCTGCCGCAGCCGTTACCACCGAAGAACGCCCGGCCCGCCAGCCGCGTGAAGAGCGCGCACCCCGTGAAGAGCGTCAACCGCGCCCGCCACGTGAAGAGCGTCAACCACGCGCCGAGCAAGCCGCTGCCGCCAGCGAAGAAGAAGTACTGACCGGCGAAGAGCAACTGCAGGAAGACGGCCAGGACAACGCCGAAGGCGATCGTCCACGCCGCCGCTCCCGTGGCCAGCGTCGTCGCAGCAACCGTCGTGAGCGTCAGCGTGATGCCAACGGCAACGTGATCGAAGGTTCGGAAGAAGCCGGCGAAAACCCAGAAGCTGCCAACAACGAACCAACAGGCGCCGAACTGGCTGCCGGCTTGGCCGTTACCGCTGCCGTTGCCAGCTCGGTCATCAGCGCCCCCGCTGAAGCCCAGGCTCACGAGCAAGCCGAACGCGCTACCGCTGCCGTCGAAGACACTGTTGCCGTAGAAGCGCCAGCCGCCGAAACCCCAGCGGTCGAAGCGCCGGTTGTTGAAGCGCCAGTCGTTGAAGCCACAACCCCTGTCGAAGCCCCAGTGGTTCCGGAAGTGGAAGTTGCCCCGGTTCGCGATGCACAGCCAGAAACCGAAGCGGTTGCCGTTGAACCGGCTCCAGTGGTTGAGCCTCAGCCAGTAATCGAAGCGGCTGTGGAAGCTCCGGTAGTCGAAGAAGCAGCCCCGGCCGTGCGTGAAGTTCGCGAAGAACAGACCGCCTTCCAGTGGACCGCCGAACCGGCTGCCCCGGTTGAAGCGCCAGCACCTGCCCCAGTGGTAGAAGAAGCGCCGGCACCGGTTGCCGAAGTCGTCGCCGAGCCAGCCCCAGTGGTTGAGCCGACGCCGGTTGCGGAGCCTGCGCCCGTGGTTGAAGTTGAAGCCCCGGTGGTTGCCGAAGTGGCCGCCCCTGTGGTTGAAGCCGCACCTGCAAGCGCCCTCACCGAAAACGGCCGTGCGCCGAACGACCCACGTGAAGTGCGTCGTCGCCGCAAGGAAGCCGAAGCTGCTGCAGCCGCAGCCCAGGCGGTAGAGCACAAGGCCCCGGAAGCAGAGCACGAGCCTAAACCTCTCGTCTGATTCCAACCGCCACTAAAAAGCCCCGCCTGAGTGATCAGGCGGGGCTTTTTTATGACGATCAACTTGAGCCTTGTGGCGCCCCAAATGTGGGAGCGGGCTTGCTCGCGAATACGGAGTGTCAGTCAGTGAATAGGGCAACTGATGTATTGCATTCGCGAGCAAGCCCGCTCCCACATTCAGCCTGCGTTGAAACTTAATAGCCGGGGTGTATCTACATCCCACAAGACTCCAGGATCAAGTACAGGCACCTCCCTCAAGGCGGCATCCGCAAACAACGATCTGGCCCCACGGTCGCCGACCAAAGCCAGCAAACCTGGGCCAAACGCACGGTCAAACGCCACAGGATGCCCATACTCCCCCGCCTGTACGGGGACGCTGATGGCACCCTCCTCCAGCGCATCAATTACCCGCTCGATACTCGAGGACTGAATAAACGGCATATCCCCCAACACCACCAGCCACCCATCCGCTGCGCCGCTGGCCTTGACCGCCGCCGCAATGCTGTCGCCCATCCCGCTCGAGTCCAGCAGTACAACCTGACAGCCATAAGCCTCTGCCAAACGGATAACCTCCCCGCGCTCCGGCGAAGTCACCAACCAGCGCTCAACAAGTGTCGCCGGCAGATTCACCAGCACCTGCTCGATGACCGGCCGGGTAACGCCGTCCAGCCCCACACAAGCGGCAAGCAACTTATCTTGATCAGCTCCGGCTTCGGCACGAAAACGACTGCCCTGCCCCGCCGCCAACACAATCGCCGTCACCGTCACTCGGCCACCACTGACATCGGTTTTTTCTGCATCGGTGCCACCCCGTTCTTGATCGCAACAATTTCCGCCATCAGCGACAGCGCAATTTCCGCCGGCGTATGGCTGCCGATGTGCAGGCCGATCGGCCCGTGCAAACGCGCAATGGCCTCCGCCGACAGGCCCAGCGCGGCCAGGTTCTCCCGACGCTTCTGGGTATTGACCCGCGAACCCAGGGCGCCGATATAGAACGCCCTGGAGTTCAGTGCCGTCAGCAACGCCATGTCATCCAGACGTGGATCGTGGGTGAGGCAGACAATGGCCGTGCGTTCATCGGTATGAATATTCAACACCGCCTCGTCGGGCATGCCCGGCACAAAGCGGCCATGCTGGTCTTCCCAGCCGTAGACGAACTCTTCGCGGGGGTCGCAGATCAGCACTTCGAAATCCAGCAGACGTGCCATTTCCGCTACGTAACGCGACAGCTGCCCGGCGCCGATCAACAGCAGGCGCCAGCGCGGGCCATAGATGGCGCGCAAGCGTTCACCGTCGAAGCTCACCACGTCGGTCTTGCTGGCGGCGCTCAAGGTCACCTCGCCGGTGGCCAGGTTCAGCTCGCGAGCGACAATCTGATGATCTTCACAACGCGCCAGCAGCGCTTCGACCCAACCCCACTCCTCCACGCGCTCCTCGGTGAGCCGCAGGGTGCCGCCGCAGGGCAGGCCAAAACGTGCCGCTTCATCGCGAGTGACGCCGTAGGTCACCAACTGCACAGGCGGGCCGTCAGCAGGCAAGCGGCCATCTTGCAGGCGCGCAATCAAGTCATCCTCGATGCAACCGCCCGACACCGAGCCAATCACCACGCCATCACCGCGCAGGGCCAGCATCGCCCCCGGCGGGCGCGGCGCGCTGCCCCAGGTTTGCACCACGCTGTACAACATCACGCGCTGCCCGGCACGGCGCCATTGCAGCACGCTGCGCAGGACGTTCAGATCCACACTGTCCATCAGGCCTCCGGTAAGTAGTGTCGCGTTCACTGTAAACCAAAAATATCCGTTGTATCCCGCCAGAAACGCAAACGCCCCGAACCAGTCGGGGCGTTTGCGGATAGCGTTGGCGTCAGTTCACGCCAGCGGCCACTTACTTGACGACAGGCGCCGGGCCTTCAGCCACGCCCAGGTCATCGAGCTCGCGGGTTTCGGAGATACCGGTACCGCCAGACGCCAGTTCGCTTTGCAGCTTGTCGGTGTCCAGTTCCTTGACCCACTTGGCCACAACGATGGTGGCAACTGCGTTACCCACCAGGTTGGTCAGGGCACGGGCTTCGGACATGAAGCGGTCGATACCCAGGATCAGCGCCAGGCCGGCAACCGGCAGGTGGCCAACGGCCGACAGGGTAGCGGCCAGTACAATGAAGCCCGAACCGGTTACGCCAGCAGCGCCTTTGGACGACAGCAGCAGCACCAGCAGCAGGGTGATCTGGTGAGTGATGTCCATGTGGGTGTCGGTCGCCTGAGCGATGAACACAGCCGCCATGGTCAGGTAGATCGACGTACCGTCGAGGTTGAAGGAGTAACCGGTTGGAATCACCAGGCCGACCACGGACTTCTTCGCGCCCAGGCGCTCCATCTTGATCAGCATGCGTGGCAGTGCGGATTCGGAAGAAGAGGTGCCCAGTACGATCAGCAGTTCCTCACGGATGTAGCGGATCAGCTTCAACACGCTGAAACCGTGAGCGCGGCAGATAGCGCCCAGCACCAGTACCACGAACAGGATGCAGGTGATGTAGAAGCAGATCATCAACTGGCCCAGTTGCACCAGCGAACCGACACCGTAGGCGCCGATGGTGAACGCCATGGCGCCCAGGGCACCGATTGGCGCGAGCTTCATGATCATGTTGATGATGTTGAACATCACGTGGGCGAAGCGATCGATGAAGTCCAGCACCGGCTTGCCGTAGGCACCCAGGCGGTGCAGGGCGAAACCGAAGATCACCGAGAACATCAGCACTTGCAGGATGTCGCCATTGGCGAACGCGCCGACGATGGTGTTCGGGATGACGTTGAGGATAAAGCCGACGATGCTCTGGTCTTTACCGGCGGTGACGTAGGCCGCCACTTTGGAAGCATCCAGGGTCGCGACGTCGATGTGCATGCCGGCGCCCGGCTGCACCACGTTGACCACGACCAGGCCAATCAGCAGGGCGATGGTGGAAACGATTTCGAAGTACAGCAGCGCGTAGCCGCCGGTCTTGCCGACCGACTTCATGCTTTGCATGCCAGCGATGCCGCTGACCACGGTACAGAAGATGATCGGGGCGATGACCATTTTGATCAGCTTGATAAAGCCGTCACCCAGTGGCTTGAGGGCCACGCCGGTCTGCGGGTAGAAGTGGCCGAGCAAGATACCGATAACGATTGCGACGATCACCTGGAAATACAGGGATTTGTAGATTGGCTGACGAGTCGTCATTGCAAAGTTCCTCAATCGTCCCGTGTGGCAAATATCCGCCATTGCCCACGGCACTTGAATTGCGAACCCTCCTGCACTGGAGGGATTTGTTGTTTGCCAAGCCTGTAGGAACAAGCCTGCGCTGTAATCCCTATCGCAAACAGCGTGCCACTTTGCTTAAACGCGCTGAAGGCCTTTAGACATCAGGGCTTGGGGTTCACGGGCGGCTCTGGTGTGTGCAACAAGGTGGCGGATTTCCGCCCAGCCATCCTGTCTCGTCCTAAAATTTGGCGGATATCCGCCTTGTCGCCCCGCCGGGTGATGGCTACCATCCGCCACTCCATGGATGAGGCCCTTGCATGCGTGAACGTACCATCGCCAGCCATTACGCCCGAGCAGCCCTCGGCGGTGCGCGCCGGGCCGGTTTTGACTACTCGGGGGTGTTGCAGCAGGTGGGCATTACCCCGGAACTGCTGACCGAGCCCCGCGCCCGCATCGCTCCAGAGCAATTTACCCGGTTGTTGCAAATGCTCTGGCTGGGGCTGGATGACGAATACCTGGGGTTTGCAGAAGGGCCGAGCAAACGTGGCACTTTTGCCATGATGTGCCACGCGCTGATTCATTGCCGCACGCTGGAGAAGGCCCTGGAGCGCGGCTTACTGTTTTACAGCCTGTTCCCCCAAGGCCCGCGCTGGCAGCTGACCAAAGAAGGCGACATGGCGCGCCTGAGCCTGGACGACTCGCAGCTATGGGACCCGGATCACTTCCTCAGTGAATGCCTGCTGGTTATCTGGCATCGGCTGGGCAGTTGGCTGATCGGCCAGCGTATCCGGTTGCAGCAGGCCACCTTCAGTTACCCGATGCCGGCCCATGCCGGTGAATACGACCTGCTGTTCCCATGCCCCCAGGTGTTCGGTGCGCCGACCAGCAGCCTGGTATTTCCCAGCCGCTACCTGAGCCTGCCGCTGTTGCAGGATGAACGCACCCTCAAGCACTTCTTGCAGCGCTCGCCTGCCGACTTGCTGTCGCGCCCGGATGAAGGCGACAGCCTGAGCAGCCAGTTGCGCCGCCTGCTGAGCCGCGACCGCACGCCCTGGCCAGACCTGGAAGCCGTCGCCCAGCACCTGCACATCAGCCCACAGACCCTGCGCCGGCATCTGCGCGAAGAAGGCACGAGTTTTCAGGCATTGAAGGATGAGTTACGCCGGGATATCGCCATTTACCACTTGGGGCGGGCGGATTTGTCTTTACAGGAGATCGCCGAACAGTTGGGGTTTTCCGAACCGTCGGCGTTTCATCGGGCGTTCAAGAAGTGGACGGGGTTGACGCCGGGGGCCTACAGAGCGCAGGAGAGTTAGAGATGTAGCGACTGGGAGGGCCTGTCCGCAGGCAAGCCAGCTCCCACAGTGGAACGGGTTTACATTCAAAGGTGGGAGCTGGCTCCCACACTGTTTCGCAGGGTGTCAGATATTGGCCCGCAGGATGCTATCGGGTAGCGCTTCACCGCGTTCGACACTTGCTGCTACAGCCGCGATCAAACCCTCCAGCTCATAGCCCTGCCCCGCCAGCCACGCCTGATCATAATAGGTCGTGGCATAACGCTCTCCGCCATCGCACAGGATCGCGACAATCGACCCCGACGCCCCCGCTGCTTTCATCTGTTGTGCCGCCATCAGCGCACCGATCAGGTTGGTCCCGCTGGAACCACCCACTCGTCGCCCCAAACGCTCAGCCAAGTAATGCATGGCCGCCAGGGACAATGCATCTGGCACCTTGACCATGGCATCAATCACCGCCGGCAGGAATGATGCCTCCACCCGTGGGCGGCCAATCCCTTCAATCCGCGAGCCGCAGTCCAGGCGCAGGCTAGCGTCACCGCTTTGGTAGAAGTCGAAGAACACCGAGCGTTCGGCATCGGCACACAACACGCGGGTGCAATGCTGGCGATAACGCACGTAGCGGCCCAGGGTCGCGGTGGTGCCGCCGGTGCCAGGGCTGGAAATCAGCCAACTCGGCTCCGGGTGCTGTTCAAAGCGCATCTGCTGGAAGATCGACTCGGCAATGTTGTTGTTCGCTCGCCAGTCGGTGGCACGTTCGGCGTAGGTGAACTGGTCCATGAAGTGGCCACCGCTTTCCTGGGCCAGGCGTTCGGATTCGGCGTAGATCTGCGTCGGGTCTTGGACCAGATGGCTTTTGCCGCCGTAGAAGGCGATTTGGGCGATCTTTTCTTGAGAGGTTGTAGCGGGCATGACGGCAATAAACGGCAAGCCGAGCAAACGCGCGAAGTAGGCTTCCGAGATCGCGGTGGAGCCACTGGACGCTTCGATGACGGGGGCGCCCGGCTTGAGCCAGCCATTGCACAGCGCATACAGAAACAGCGAGCGCGCCAGCCGGTGTTTCAGGCTGCCGGTGGGGTGGCTGGACTCATCCTTGAAGTACAACTCGATGCCTGGCAAACCCGGTAATGGCAGCGGGATCAGGTGGGTATCGGCGCTGCGCTGGAAGTCCGCTTCAATGATGCGAATGGCTTCGCGGGCCCAGTTACGGTGGTCGCTCATGGTGGCTTCTCTAAAGGTTTTCAGCGGTGATCTTAAGATGTTTCCTACACTCCACACAGATACAGTGATGACGCAATCGGACACACAATTGCTAGTCTTTGGCTCACCGACGCCCCGGGCCATCTCTTATAACAAATAAGAATATAACTTTTGTTTTAACAACTAACGGTACGGGTTAGGGTACCCACCTATTGAACCTGGATTGGAGAGCATCCCTTGCCTCTGCGTAGCACTTTCACCCGTTTCTTCCAGCTGGAAGCCGCCAGTGGCCTGTTGTTGATCGCCGCTGCCGCCTTGGCGCTGATTATCAACAACTCACCGTTGTCGCACCTGTACAACGCCTTTCTCGACACGCCAGTGGTTGCACAGGTTGGCGCGCTGAAAATCGCCAAGCCGGCGCTGCTATGGATCAACGATGGCCTGATGGCCCTGTTCTTCCTGCTGATCGGCCTGGAGGTCAAGCGCGAGCTTCTGGATGGCCACCTGTCCAAGCCTTCCCAAGTGGTGCTGCCTGGCGCAGCGGCCATCGGCGGCATGGTGGTGCCGGCGCTGATCTACTGGGCGCTGAACAAGGACAACCCCGCCGCCCTGGCCGGCTGGGCGATCCCTATGGCCACCGACATTGCCTTTGCGCTGGGCGTTCTGGCCCTGCTGGGCAAGCGCGTACCGGTGTCGCTGAAGCTGTTCCTGATGACCCTGGCGATTATTGATGACCTTGGGGCCATCATCGTCATTGCCCTGTTCTATTCCGCTGACTTGTCCACCGCATCCCTGGCGGGCGCGGGAGCGTGCTTGATTGCGCTGATTGCGATGAACCGCCTGGGCGTGGTCAAGCTGGGGCCGTATATGATCATCGGCCTGATCCTGTGGGTGTGCGTACTCAAGAGCGGTGTGCATGCGACGCTGGCTGGCGTGACCCTGGCGTTCTGCATTCCACTGCGCACCAAGAATGCCGAAACCTCGCCGCTGCTGAGCCTGGAACACGCCCTGCACCCATGGGTGGCCTACGCCATCCTGCCGCTGTTCGCGTTCGCCAACGCCGGGGTCTCTCTGACGGGCGTCAGCCTGGAAAGCTTCACCCACTCCGTGCCCATGGGCATCGCCGCCGGCCTGTTGATCGGTAAGCCCGTCGGTGTGTTCGGCCTCACCTGGCTGGCGATCAAGACCGGCATCGCCTCACTGCCCAGCGGCGCCAATTGGGGCCAGGTATTGGGCGTAGCGATCCTGTGCGGGATCGGCTTCACCATGAGCCTGTTCGTCGGCTCCCTGGCGTTTGTGCCAGGCGCCAGTGAGTTTGCCGGGGAAGATCGCATGGGCATTCTGACCGGGTCGATCCTGGCGGCCTTTATCGGGTATGCGGTGACGGTGATGGCGAGTCGCAAGAAAGCCGTCGTTGCATGATTGAAGTAGGAGCGAGGGGGACGCCTAGTTCTTGCTCGCGAAAAACTTACAGGCGCCGCATTCATTGAGCACGCGTTATCGTTAACGTTTTTCGCGAGCAAGCTCGCTCCTACAAAAAACCCCCAACCGGTCACCCGGTTGGGGGTTTTTCTTCGCCTGTAGTTTAAGGCTTAGCGAGTCACGCGGCTGGTACCGTCGACGGTCATGATGCGTACGCGGTCGCCAATGCGGAAGATTTCATTTTCCTGCACGGCTTGTACGTAGGCGCGCATGCTGCCGTCGTCTTCGCGCACGGTGATTTCCACGCCCTGGGTACGGGTCAGGCCTTCTTCAGTGGCCGAGCCCAGCAGGCCGCCCGCAACGGCGCCGATCACCGCGGTAACGATGCTGCCACGGCCGCCACCGATGGCGCTGCCGCCAACGCCGCCGATGACTGCGCCCGCAGCGCCGCCGATTGGGGTTTTGGTGCCTTCGATTTTCACTGGACGCAGGGATTCGATGGTGCCCATGCGAACGGTCTGTACACGACGCGCCTCATCACGAGAGTACGAGTCGCCGGTCAGACTCGAGGCGCAGCCACCCAACAACAACGACAGGGTGGTAAAGCAGGCAACTAGTAAAACGGACTTACGCATAGCATCAACTCCAAAGGACAGGTATTCATTAAACGCTGTGGCTTGGCGCGTGTCACGGCGCGCCAGGCAGAAACTTGCTTTCATTCAGCCTGAGTACAGACTGCCAGCACCAGAGAACTCGACGAACGGTAACCAAGCCAGGGTACAGAACGATGCCATAACCGGCTCGATCAGTGTAGCGCACAGCCGAAAGCGCCCGGAGCCTCTTGAACAGAGACTTCGGCGCAACGGTGTTGATTCAGGTGGGATGACGAAAGGTGACGCTCAGGGCGCCAGACGCTCGCGGGACCATTGGCCGTCTTGCAAACGGTAGTTGAGACGATCATGCAGGCGGCTGGCGCGGCCTTGCCAGAACTCGATGCGCTCGGGCAGTAAACGGTACCCTCCCCAATGCTCTGGGCAATCGGGCTGGGTATCGCTGAAACGCTCTTCAGTGGCCTTGAGCAGCGCCTGCAGCTCTTCGCGATCACGAATCACCCTGCTCTGCGGAGAAGCCCAAGCGCCCAGGCGACTGCCCAACGGGCGCACCTGGTAATAAGCATCTGACTCTTCAGGCGTGACCTTGACCACGCGCCCTTCAATGCGTACCTGGCGCTCCAGGGTTGGCCAGAAGAAGGTCATGGCCGCAAACGGCCGCGCCGCGAGTTGTTCACCCTTGGCGCTCTGATAGTTGGTGAAGAAGGTAAAGCCCTGTGCATCCAGGCCCTTGAGCAGCAGGATGCGGCAGTGCGGGCGACCGTCCTGGTCGACCGTCGCCAGCGTCATGGCATTGGCCTCCACTGGCGGCTGTTCGGTTTTAACCGCATCGCCAAACCATTGGTGGAACAACGCAAACGGCTCGTCCGGGGCCTGGGCCTCGCTCAAACCGTCCCGTGTGTAGTCACGGCGCATATCGGCCAGTGCCTGGGTCATGCGGCTTTATCCTTGTGGTTCAACAGCTCAGTTTTTCGCCTGGTCGTTCGAAGCAGGTGCCGCCTTGGCTTTGGCAGTCGCCGGCTTCTTGGCAGCCGGCTTGGCCGCAGCCTTTTTAGCCGCTGGCTTGGCCGCCGCTTTCTTGGCCGTGGCCTTTTTGGCAGGTGCTTTTGCCGCCGGCGCTGGCGCAGGCACATTTTGCACCGCGACCATTTCAGCTACGGGCGGGGTCTTGCCCGAGTTGTACTTGCTCAGCAGTGCCAACATCGTTGTACGCTGAGTGAACATGATTTCCATGCGACGGTTCAGCGCACGCCCCTGATTGCTGTCGTTGGCGGCACGCGGCATAAGGTCGCCCATGCCACGCAGCATCAAGCGATCCTGTTTCAGACCACTCAGGCTGAAAATCGAGGCAATGGACTGCGCACGTTCCTTGCTCAACGCCTGGCTGGCAGGAGCGCTGCCAGTGGCATCAACATGGCCCAGCACCAGTACGGCGGTCTTGGGGTCAGCTTCAACGGCCTTGGCCACCCGTGTGAACGGGCCGAGGGTCACCGGCAGCAACATGGCCGGGCGCTTGGGGTTGTAGGAACCGTCTACCGGAGCAATCACCACCAGGGTGTTGTCACGGCGCTCAAGTTGCAGGTTGCTGTCCTTGATGGCCGCACGCAAGCGTGGTTCGTATTCGTCCAGCCAGGCTTGGGTGATCTTCGGGTCAGGCATTTGTACGTTGGTCACGTCGACCTTGGCCAACGGCTTTGGCTTGCTTTCGAACGGCCACCACCAACGCGGCTCGCTGTCGGTCTTGGCGACGACTGGCGCCGCGTCCGAGGCCGGGGTTGCGGCCTTCAGGTCGGCCTTCAAGTCAGCCTTGGCGTCGGCAGCTTTTTCTTCGGCACTCTTGGTGGAAAACGGCCACCAGCTGTAACCGGTGTCAGCCTTGGCAGGCGCTGCTGCAGCGGCGACAGGTTCAACAGGCTTGGCACCCGCGGCCGGCTTGGCGTCGGGCTTGGTATCCGGCTTGGCGTCGGTCTGGGCCACTGGATCCTTGGTTGCCGCTTTGTCAGATCCAAATGACCACCAATGCCCACCTTCGGCATCATTTTGTGGAGTTTGTGCACAACCCGTAATAGTGAGACACAGCGCCAGTGCCAAAGACTTGTTCGATAACATGAGATATCCACAAAATGAGAAAAAACAGGGGGTCGCGGGACCCGTTAAACAGACGCTAAAAGAACATTCAAGTTACAACATGTCGTTCAGCATCTTTTTTATACTTGCCTTTGTAACAAAAAATTGTGAAACAGCAAGGGGTTTATAGACAACCGGCCAATATTCCGACCAACTTCTGGGCACGCGGGTCCATAAGTACGTAAGGCCCCAGGGTATTAGTCACAAAACCGAAGGCTACATCATGTTCAGGGTCGGCAAAGCCGACTGAGCCCCCTGCCCCTGGATGCCCGAATGCACGGGGCCCAAGGCCGAACGTGGCATTGGGCAACTGCGGTTGATCCAACATGCAGCCCAGGCCGAAGCGGGTTTGGGTCAATAAGGTTTTATCCAGCCCGATACTGTGCTCGCGGGTCAATTGTTCGAGCATGTCGCTTTCCAGCAAACTACCGTCCAACAAACCACTATAAAACCCGGCCAGGCTGCGCGCATTACCGTGGCCATTCGCCGCAGGCTGCTGCATGCGTCGCCATTCGGGCTTATTAGTGCTGGTCAGAATAGACGGTGGGTTGGCAAATGCACGGGTAGTCATCGCCGCAGGCTCGCGCATCATTACTTGAAGTAACCGTTGCGCGGCTTCATCACCCATAGTGCCTTTGCTGCGCGCGATATGAGCGACGCGATAAAACTCTTCATCCGCCAGGCCCACATGAAAGTCCAGCCCCAATGGGCGTGCCACCCGCGCCACGATCGACTCCCCCGGCCCGCGCCCGTCGGCGCGGCGCAACAGTTCGCCAACCAGCCAGCCGTAGGTGATCGCCTCATAGCCATGGCCCTGGCCCGGGGTCCACCACGGGGCCTCGGCCGCCAGAGTATCGACCATCAATTGCCAGTCATACAGGGCTTCGGTGGGCAGCATTTCGCGGATGGCGGGCAGCCCGGCCTGGTGGCAGAGCAACTGGCGCAGCGTGATCGTTTCCTTGCCAGCCGCGGCAAACTCCGGCCAGTAATCGGCCACCGGCGCATCAAGCTTGAGCTTGCCTTCGGCCACCAGTTGCAGGGCAGTCACTGCCGTGAAGGTCTTGGTGCAGGAGAACAGGTTGACGATGGTATCGCTGTGCCAGGCCTCGGCACCGTCCTTGTCGGCAGTACCGGCCCACAGGTCGACGACCGTTTGCCCGCCGATCTGGATGCACAGCCCGGCACCACGCTCCTGAGGATCATCGAACAGGGCGGCGAAGGCTTCGCGCACCGCTTCGAACTGCAGCTCGTAATGACCCTGAATCTGCACCTAAGTCCCCTCGGAAAACACCATGAAAAGTGGTCGCCATTCTTTCAGCCATTGTGGGTTTTGTGAACCCGTCAACGATGAATCAATGCCCATTCCCAGCATGCCCGCCAGGGTGCCCGGCGCCCTGCCCCGCGCCTTTGCCGTCACGCCCAGGTTTGGCGGCGTCACTTTCACGCGTCGCTTGGGTGGCCTTGGCTTTTTGCGCCTCACGGCCCAGTTGGTCGAGCGCGGCCAGGTTGCTCTTGCGCACCGTCTCGACAAAGCCCTGGAAAGGAACATCGGTGATGCCGACCAGGCCGAAATGGCCGTTTTCACCATCCAGCAGACGCCCGGTGACCGGCTGGTCCAGGTACTGGAACCAGTGCACCCCGACAATCGACGGCTCGGCCACCGCCTGTTTGAGGAAGGTGGAGTACGCCGCGCCGCGGTCTTCTTCGCGGGCCAGTTGCGTCACGCCGCCCCAGAACGGGCCACGGTCGGCAGAGCCAAAGTTGAATTCGGTGATCAGTACCGGTTTGTCCAGCGCACGCAGCGCGGCGAAGTCATAACCATCCTGAGGCTTCAAGGTATACATATTGAAGCTCAGCACATCGCAATACTGCGCGCACGATGCGACCGCTTCCGGCGTACTCACCGCAAAGCGACCGCCCAGCAACAGCTGGTTGGGCGCATGCCACTTCAGCGAGTCGGAGATGGTCTTGAAGTAAGCATCGGCGAAGGTCTTCTGAAAATACTTGAAGTCGGCTTCGATCTCCGGGTGTTCAGGGCTGGGCATCGGCGGCTCAAAGCCTGGGTCTTCCATCAGCTCCCAACCGGCCAGTTGAATGCCCCAGGCTTTGGAAAGGCCCTCTTCATTGCGGTACTTGTCGCGCAGTTGCTTGAGGAAGGCGCGCTTGGCCGGCACGTCGGTGGTCATGCGCAGGGTGCCGTAGGCCAGGGCGTAACGGGATTTTGCATCCTCGCCGGGGCCGGCCCAGGCCAATTCGTTGTCGGCAAAGAAGCCGATCAACCACGGGTCATCGCGGTGGTCACGGGCCGCGATGGCCACGGCGCGTTCAGTGGCCATGGCAAAGCGTGGGTCGAACGGGTCGGGCATGCCGCCCCACCAGTCGGTGCCGGTGCTGATGCTGGCATAATCACCGACAATCGACAGCGGCAAGGTGTACGGCACGCGGTCGGCAGTGGCCAGGTCCGGATCGCTCCAGTTGCCGACGGTGTTGAAGCCCCAGGCTTGCAGGCGATCGAGCGTATGCGTCACCCAGCGTGGCTGGTCCAACGCGTCACCGCCGTAAGTGCGTTGCAGGTTGGCGCCATAGAAATCGTACCAACGCCCCGAGCCGAAGCCGCGACCTTCGCCGGCGCCGTTGCCGGTGCGGCTGTCGTCGCTGCCGTAGTACTTATCAAAAGGTTCGCCGGCCTTGGGCAGCGCCGCGAACATCCACTCGCGCCCCGCCACGTAGGTCTGGCTGTTGTCCGGGGCCACGGTGTTCACCCCCAGGGAGTAGAACGGATGCCCGTCCGGCGTCACCAGGTACCAGCGGCCGTCGCGCTTCTGGGTGCGAAAAAAACCGCTGGCGTCGAAGGCCGGGCCCTTTTTCCAGCCGCCGTATTGATCCAGGGAAGACTTGTCCCGCTCGGCCAGCCAGGCCTTGAGTTGCTGTTGTTCCTTGGCGGCCGATGCCTTGAGTTGCTCGTCGCTGCTGACCTTTTCCGGCCAGCGTGCACGGGTGGACTGACCATAGGCGTCCACCAGTTCAGTGTAGGCGGCCTTCAATACCGGCTCGCTGTCCTGCACGCCGAAGCGCTCCAGCAGGATACTTTGGGCGGCATTGGGCTTGAGCATCGACAGGGTCACCGAGACGACCTGGCTGCGGTCGACTTCCCCGGCGCTGGCGGCCAGCAACACCCGCTGGCCATCCACGGTCATTGGCATCGGCGGGCCGGCCTTCATGCCCTGGCTCAGGGGTGAATTGGCTTGCAGCGGGACGAGCAGCGTCTGGGCCGGGCCGGCCGGCAGGTCGATGCGGCTGACGAGCGTCTTGCCGTCGGCGCTCTGCACCTTGACGTAAAGGGTCAGCGCCCAGTTCATCGCGCTCTGGATACGCAGGCTCATGGCGCTCGATTGCGACCAGTCCCACGTACCGGTCTGCGGGCTGAGCACCAGGCTCGGCTCGGCAGCCGGGTTGAAGGTGATACGGCGCAGCACCTCGCCTTCGGGCGTTTGTTCGGCGTTGTATTGCGGCAGGCTGGCGTCCTGGGTCGCCACCTTGACCACATCGGCAGGCCTGACGAAGTTGAACAGCGTTTGTTGCCCCTCGGGCGCCGCCATCAACGGCGCAGCGAACAGCAGGGCAAAAAGAGCGGGCAGCGTGCGGATCATACGAACAAGGTTCTCCCAAACGGCCGATGACTGGCCTGACGATAGTGATGAGATAGACCACGCAGTGGGCGAATCCGCCCACAGTGGCTTAAGAAATTTCGCGCCTGAACGGCGGCAAGGCATTGAGGATCGCCTTGCCATAGCGCTGGGTAACCAGGCGCCGATCGAGCAAAGTGATGGTGCCGCGGTCTTCTTCGGTACGCAGCAGCCGCCCGCAGGCCTGTACCAGCTTCAGTGAAGCATCTGGCACCGAAATCTCCATAAACGGGTTACCACCTCGGGCTTCGATCCACTCGGCCAGTGCGGCCTCGACCGGGTCAGCCGGCACCGAGAACGGGATCTTGGCGATCACCACGTGTTCGCAGTAAGCGCCGGGCAAGTCCACGCCTTCGGCAAAGCTGGCCAGGCCGAACAACACGCTGGAATCCCCACCGTCGACCCGCGCCTTGTGCTTGTTCAGGGTTTCCTGTTTGGACAGGTTGCCCTGGATAAACACCTGCTTGCGCCAGTCGCGGTCGAGGCCGTCGAACACGTCCTGCATCTGCTTGCGCGACGAGAACAGCACCAGGGTGCCGCGGGAGCCTTCCACCAGCGACGGCAGATCGCGAATGATCGCCGCCGTGTGCGCGGCCGCGTCCCGTGGGTCGGCCTTGAGGTCTGGCACCCGCAGCACGCCGGCGTCAGCGTGATGAAACGGGCTGGGTACCACGGCGGTAACGGCCTTTTTCGGCAGGCCGGCGCGCATGCGGAAGCGGTCAAAAGTGCCCAGGGCTGTCAGCGTGGCCGAGGTCACCAGGCAGCCGTAGGCGACGTTCCACAGGTTGCGGCGCAGCATTTCGGCGGCGAGGATCGGACTGGCGTTGACCTCGATATCGAACAGCGCACCGCTTTCCGACAGCGTCAGCCAACGGGCCATGGGCGGGTTGTCTTCCGGGTCTTCGACGGTAAAGGCGGTCCACAGCTCCCAATTGCCTTGGGAACGAGACAGCAGGCTGCCGAACAAGGGGTACCACTCTTCGGCCTGGTTGCTGGCGATGCCGATATTGACCTCGCCATCCATGCCTTCCTTGAGCAAGTCCGTCAGGCGCGTGAACAGGTCGGTGAGGCGTGAAAAGCCTTTCTTCAGCTCGATGCCCATTTCGCGCATGTGCTCGGGGATCATCCCGCCGACAAAACGATGGCGC
This sequence comes from Pseudomonas sp. MF6394, assembly GCF_002018845.1. Taxonomy (NCBI): domain Bacteria; kingdom Pseudomonadati; phylum Pseudomonadota; class Gammaproteobacteria; order Pseudomonadales; family Pseudomonadaceae; genus Pseudomonas; species Pseudomonas sp. MF6394. The sequence continues at coordinate 128,747 of NZ_MVOJ01000012.1, read as the reverse complement.
GGGCGCTCACGGCCCTCGACGTCTTCACCGGGCTTGAAGTCCGCAACCTGCTCGCAGGCGCTGAACATGAACTGCTGCTGGGTCTTGATCTCGCGCGCCAGCTCCGGCACTTGCTCGATCAGCTTGCCCAGGTCGCCGGGCAACGGGTGCTGGGCGAGCAACTTGGTGAGGTTCTTGGCGGTGGTTTCCAGCCAGTCGGCCGTGGAACGCAGGCGCGTGTAATGGGCGAAATGGCCAATGGCCTTGTCTGGCAGGTGGTGGCCTTCGTCGAACACATAGAGGGTGTCGCGTGGGTCGGGCAGTACCGCGCCGCCGCCCAGGGCCAGGTCAGCCAATACCATGTCGTGGTTGGTGACGATGACGTCCACCTTGCCCATGCCTTCGCGCGCCTTGTAGAAGGCGCACTGGCCGAAGTTGGGGCAGTGGCGGTTGGTGCATTGGCTGTGGTCGGTGGTCAGGCGCGCCCAGTCGGAGTCTTCCAGGGCAGTGGGCCAACTGTCGCGGTCGCCGTCCCATTTATTGCCGGCCAGCTTCTCGATCATGCTGGTAAACAGCTTTTGGCTGACCTCATCCACCTCGATCTTGAAGCCTTCTTCTTCGAACAAGGAGGCGGTGGCGGTTTGGGCGTGGCCTTCCTGCAGCAATACGTCGAGCTTGGAGAGGCACATGTAACGGCCACGGCCCTTGGCCAAGGCGAAGGTAAAGTTCAAGCCACTGTTGCGCATCAGGTCGGGCAGGTCTTTGTAGACAATTTGCTCTTGCAGCGCGACGGTGGCGGTGGCGATCACCAGGCGCTTGCCAGCGGCCTTGGCCGTGGGGATCGCGGCCAGGCTGTAGGCCACGGTCTTGCCGGTACCGGTACCGGCTTCAACGGCCACTACCGCAGGCTCACCCTCGCGACGGCCTTCGTCGTCGGTGTCGATATCCCCGAGGACTTTTGCCACTTCGGCGATCATCAGGCGTTGGCCGTAGCGCGGTTTCAAGCTTTTGGCTTCGAGAAAACGCGAATAGGCGCCCTGGATCGTGGTTTTGAGTTCAGTGCTGATCATGGATAGTCGGGCGCAAAAAACGCTGGATAAATTTTCAGTGGTTCGGATCGGCCGCTATCATACCCCGCTAATTAATCCCGCGCAGAACGGAGTACCACAATGACCGCGTTTAGCCTCGCTTATACCCTGCATGTACTGGCCGCCTTGATCTGGGTCGGCGGCATGTTTTTCGCCTGGATGATCCTGCGCCCCGCCGCCATGGCGGCACTTGAGGGCCCTGCCCGGCTCAAGCTATGGGCAAATGTGTTTCAACGTTTTTTTGTGTGGGTATGGGTGGCGGTGGTGCTTTTGCCGATCAGCGGCATGGGTTTGCTTCACCTGCGCTTCAGTGGTTTTGAAACCGCGCCGCGTTATGTGCAGGTGATGATGGGCTTGTACCTGGTGATGACGGCGCTGTTTATCCGCATCCAGGCGTTGAAATTCCCGGAGCTGAAGGCGGCGGTGGCGACTGAAGATTGGCCGGCGGGCGCGGCTGCGCTGGGGCAGATTCGCAGGTTGGTGGGGATTAACTTGATTGTCGGGTTCGTGGTGGTGGCAGTGGCTTCGGCTCGGCCGATGTTCTGAGCTGTTCTTTCTGACACTATCGTGGCGGTATCTACACAACGCTGTAGCGCTCAACGGCAACCACGATGCGAAGCGAGCCGCTCTTGATCTTGCTCTTGATCTGCTTGTGATCTTGATCTCAGGCGCCCCGTTAAACCACGCTGGCCGAACGCAGGCTTGAATTCGTGGGTAACCCGGCAGGACGCAGGGTTAGCCGCCCCGCGCCATGGATGGCGCGTGGCGGCGGCCCACGGATTCAAGCCTGCGTTCGGGCACACCGAGCCCAAGCGAGGTGCCGAGTGGTGGGGCAAGAGCCCTTTGGTTACTTTGGGGCTTTTCCAAAGTGACCCGCCGTCAGGGCGGAACCCTAGGTGGCCGTTACCTAAATAACGGATATGTACCCGGTCCAACTGTGTTGACTGGCAGGCCGCCTTCGCGAGCAAGCCCGCTCCCACCGTTTGATAGCGGTGTGTCAGGTAGATATGCGCTGGCCGCCGGGGCCGTCACGGAAGCAAGCTGCCTCGCCACAGGTCCCGCGCCGGCTCTAAATTGTGTAGATACCTATGGCCATCGCAGGCACGCCAGATTGGATCGCAGTGCCTAAGCTAAATCCTTCGGCGGCGGTTGAGCTGGGGGATGGCGGTTTGGGGCGCTTCTACACACGGGGCCTGCGCCGCTGTTTTTGCGGCCAGTTGCGCCAGCGTGGGCTGGCTGAACAGGGTGCGCGCGTCCACGTCCAGCCCGGCTTTGCGCAGACGGGCGACGAGGTTCACTGCCAGTAGGGAGTGCCCGCCCAGTTCAAAGAAGTGGTCATGGCGCCCTACCCGTTCGAGCTTCAACACCTCGGCCCAGATCCCGGCCATCAGGGTTTCCACCTCGCCCACTGGCGCTTCGTAGGCTCGGCTAAGGACGTCTTCCAGCCCCGGTGCCGGCAGGGCCTTGCGGTCGAGTTTGCCGGCGGGATTGAGGGGCAGTGCGTCGAGTTGCACGAAGGCGGCCGGCACCATGTATTCCGGCAGGTGCTCCAGCACATGGTCACGCAAGGCTTGCAGGCTCGGCGCCTGGCCGCGCAGGGTGAAGTAGGCCACCAGGCGCTCATCGCGAACCAGCACCGCCACCTCATGCAACGCCGGGTGGGTCGCCAGGCGAGCTTCGATCTCGCCCAGCTCCAGGCGCACGCCGCGCAGTTTGACTTGGAAGTCATTACGCCCAAGGAACTCAAGATTGCCGTCGGGCAGGTAGCGCACTAAGTCGCCGGTGCGATACAGGCGGTCGCCGGGCACGAAAGGGCTGTCGATAAAGCGTTCGGCGGTCAGCTGTTCCAAGCCCAGGTAACCACGGGCAACGCCGAGGCCGCCGATGTGCAGTTGGCCGCTGATACCCATGGGCACCGGCGCATCATGGGCGTCCAGCACATACAGGCGGGTGTTGTTGATGGGTCGGCCAATCGGCAGTTGCAAGGCGGGCACCGGCGCGCCGGGTTCGAGGGTCCAGGCGCAGCTGTCCACCGTGGCTTCGGTGGGGCCATACACGTTATGCAAGCGCACCGTGGGCAAGCGCGCCTGCACGCCACGGGCCAGGGCGGCGGTGAGTTCACCGCCGCCGCACACTATATCGGTGAGGCTGGTGCACAGGGCCGATTCGTCCAGGTCCAGAAACTGCTGCAACATGGCGGGCACGAACTGGATCACCCTGATCTGCTGCTCACGAATCACCTGGGCCAGGTACGCCGGTTCACGGTGCCCATCGGGCCTCGCCAACACCAGACGCATGCCGTTGCTCAACGGCCAGAACAGCTCCCACACAGATCCATCGAAGCTGAACGGCGCACGCTGCAACAAGGCGCCGCCTCCGGCGTTCGGGCACAGTTGCGAGCCCCAATGCAACAGGTTGCCCAGGCCACGGTGCTCGATCATCACGCCCTTGGGCGTGCCGGTGGAGCCCGAGGTGTACATCACATAGGCGAGGTTGGCGACGCTCAAGCCTGGCACGCTTGGATTGTCGATCGGTGCCTGATTCCAGGTGCAGTGGTCGAAGTCGATCAGCGGGATCGAGACATCGCCCACCCCTTCGCGAGTGGCAGCTTGTACCAACAGTGCCACTGGCTGGCTGTCTGTGAGCATGTAGGCCAGGCGCTCGCGTGGGTAACCTGGGTCGAGCGGCACATAGGCGCCGCCCGCCTTGAGAATTCCCAATAAGCCCACCACCAAGTCCAACCCGCGCTCCACGCACAACGCCACTCGCGAGTCAGGCTGTACGCCGTGCTCACGCAAGTGAAACGCCAGTTGGTTGGCACGTTCGTTGAGTTGGCGGTAGGTCAATGCGTGCTGACCCGCCTGCACGGCGATGGTATCGGGGATTCGCCGCGCATGGGCTTCAAACAGCGCTTGCACGGTCAGCGTGTGTGGGGAGTCGGTGGAGGTTGCGTTGAGGTCCACCAATAGAGTACGCAATTGGCTCGCGGGCAGCACCTGCACACCGCGCAGCGGCATATCCGGCGTGCTTTCCAATACGTCCAGCAGGCCGTTCAGCGCGGTGTCGAAGTAGCTCAAGACAGGTTCAGCGCCCACTGTGTCCGGGGCCATGACCTTGAGCCGGAAGCCGCTGGCCATGTCGTCCACCGTGAGCATCAATGGGTAACTGAGGATGTCTTCACTGCTAAGCAAGGCAATGCCCGGCACAAGGTTCAGCCCAGGGTCCGCTGAGGTGTGACGATAGTTGAGCAAACTGTTGAACAGTTCCGGCACGCCGCTGCGACGCTGGGCCAACGCCAGGGACGCTTGTTCGTGGGCGAGCAAAGCGCTCAGTTGCGCGTGAGTGTCGTGCAGCGCATCCGCCACGCTTTGCCCGGCCAGGCGCAGGCGCAGCGGCAAGGTATTGATAAACATGCCCAAGGCCCGCTCGGCCCCCTCACCGGCTTGCAAGCGGCCGAGCAGCACGGTACCGAACACCACATCTTCGCGGCCCGCGACTCGGCTGAGCACCTGAGCCCAGGCCAGGTGGAAAAGGCTCGCGGCACTGACCCCCAGGGCTCGGGCCTGGCTGCGCAGGCGCAGATTGAGCGCGTCGCTGAGCGAGCGCTGCGCCTCTTCGGTCTCGGCACGCAGGGCCTGACGTTTCTGTAGGCCGAACGCCAACGTCGGCTCATCGACATCCGCCAGACGCTCCCGAAAGAACGCCTCGTGCGCCGCCTGGCGAGCCGTTGAGCGGGCTTGCGCGACCATGTTGCGATAAGGCACAGGCACCGGCAGTTGTGCCTGTTGGCCCAACAGATGGGCACGAATCTCGTCCATCAGCAGCGTGGTCGACGTGGCATCGTTGACCAGATGATGAAAGCGCAACCTGGCGACCCAGCGCTGGTGCTGGGGCTCCTCGGCGTAATCCAGGGCCATCAGCGGCGCCTGGCGCAAGTCCAGGGGTTGCGCCGGTTCGCGCAGCGGTTCAACCGGCAGCTGCGCCTGGCGCCACACCACCTGCATCGGTTGTTCAAGGGCATCCCACACCAGGCTGGTGCGCAAAATATCGTGGCGATTGATCACCTGTTGCAGGGCACTGGCAAAGGCCTCCAGTTGCTCGCGGTGCGCAAAACTGAACAGCGCCTGTTGCTGGTACGGGTCGTGCGCGTCGGTGAGGTGGTGGTAGAGCAACCCTTCCTGCAACGGCGCCAGCGGGTAGATGTCCTGCACATTGGCGGCGCCACCGGGGATGCCGGCGACGATGCGGTCGAGGCTGGGTTGATCGAGTTCGGCCAGGGCGAGCAAGTCCTGGGTGATATGGGTGCAACCGGCCGGGATTCGATTGGCCGGCACCGCCTGTTCGTGACCAACACACGCCGCCGCCAGCGCCGCCACGGTGGGCTGGCCGAACAGCACCTGCACGTCGGCGCGCAGGCCGGCCTCGCGCATGCGCTGCACCAGCTGCACCGCTAACAGCGAATGCCCGCCCAGCTCGAAGAAATGATCGTGGCGACCCACTGGTTGCACGTTCAGCAACTCGGACCAGATCTGCGCCAGTGTGGTTTCCACGCCCTCCTGTGGCGCTTCGAAGCGACGGGTAATAAAGGCGTCCTGGGTCGGCGCCGGCAAGGCTCGGCGGTCGAGCTTGCCGTTGGCGGTGAGGGGCAACGCGTCGAGGCGCACGTAAGCCGCGGGCAGCATGTAGTCCGCCAGCGAGGCTTGCAGGTGGGTGCGCAGTGCTTCGATTTCCACAGGTTGACGTGGCACAAACCACGCCCACAATTGCCCGTCGCGAAACTGCACCACTGCATCCTGAAGCGCCGGATGGCGGGCCAGGGCCGACTCGATTTCTCCCAGTTCGATGCGCATGCCACGGATTTTCACCTGGTCGTCATTGCGCCCCAGGTAGTCGAGATTGCCGTCTGGCAGCCAGCGCGCCAGGTCGCCGGTGCGGTACAGGCGAGCGCCGCTGAAAGGGTCGTCGAGAAAACGTTCGGCACTGAGTTGCGGACGGTTCAGGTACCCCCGCGCCACACCCTTGCCGCCAACGTACAACTCCCCCGCCACGCCAATCGGCACCGGGCGTTGTTGCGCGTCCAGCAGGTAGACCTGGGCATTGGCGACCGGCGCGCCGATATGCAACGGCTGGCCCACCTCGACACGCCCCGAGGTCGCCACTACGGTGGCTTCGGTGGGGCCATAGTTGTTCACCACCGCGAACGTCTGTGCCTGGGTGAAGGTGCGCAGGCGGTCGCCGCCGATCAGCAAGGTGCGCAAGGTGGGATGCCCCTGCCCCTGGCTGAACGCATATTCGGCCACCGGCGTGGGCAGGAAACACACCTGCAACGGTTGCGAGCGCCACCAGTGAAGCAACGCGTCGATATCTTCCGCGCCCTCCTGGGCCGGTGGCAGGTGCAAGGTCGCGCCCACGCACAACGCCGGCCAGACCTCCCAGGCCATGGCGTCAAAACCGAAGCCGGCGACGCTGGCGGTGTGGCTGCCCGCGTGCAGGTCGAAAGCCTGGCAATGCCAGTCCACCAGGTTCGACACGCTGTGATGTTCAACCATCACGCCCTTGGGCAAGCCGGTGGAACCCGAGGTATAAATCACATAGGCCAGGTTCGACGGCGTGACTGCGACTTGAGGGTTGCTATCGATGGACGCATTGCCAGGCTCCAGGGCGATCACCGGTACCGTCGAGACGGGCAGGCGCTGGCGTAAATCGTGCTGGGTCAGGATGGCCACGGGCGCGCTGTCGTGCAGCAGGTACTCCAGGCGTTCGGCGGGATGGGCCGGGTCGAGCGGTACGTAGCAGGCGCCGGATTTGAGGATCGCCAACAGCCCCGCCAGGGTGTCGAGGCCACGCCGAGCCAGGATCGCAACACGGTCATCGGGCTGTACACCGAGCGCCACTAGTTGATGGGCCAGTGCATTGGCCTGGCGGTTGAGTTGGGTGTAGCTCAGTGCGCGGTCCTGATACATCGCCGCAATAGCGTGGGGCGTGCGTGCGGCCTGGGCTTCAATGCGCTGGTGCAGGGTTTGCGGCGTGGCGTTGGGCTGCGCAGTGGCGTTCCAGTGCTGCAATCGGGCCTGCTCCTGGGGCAACAGCATGGAAAACTCACCGATGGGCAGCGCAGTATCTTCCAGCCCCTGTTCCAGCAGCCCGATGAAGCGCTGGGCCAATGCCTGCACGTCGCCCGCCTGGAAATACGCCTCGTTGTAGACGCAATGCAGCCAGGCATTGTCCTGGTAACGATGGCTGCGCAGGTGAATGGCGAGCGGTAGCGCTTCATGCTGATTGGAAACCTTGATCGCGCGGGCCTGGACCTGACCGAAGCGCAGATCGTGGTCGTCCTGCTCGAACGATACCGACACGTCAAAGAGTTGCCCGCGATCCGTTCGGCGCAAGCCCAACTCGCGGTTCATCTCACTCAACGGGAAGCGCTGATGACGAAAGTCCTGCTTGAGCTGATCACGAATGCCACGCACCAGGGCACCGAAAGACACGCCCTCGCTGAACGCAAAACGTACCGCGCTGACCTGGGTGAACAGGCCCACAGTGGCGCGAAAGCGCGCGTTGGAGCGGTTGAGTATCGGCAGCCCCACCGCCCATTCCTGCCGTTGGCTGGTGCGGGTGAAATACACATACATCGCCGCCAGCAACACATGAAAGGCCGACGCCTGGTAGTGGTTGGCAACCTGCTCCATGCGGCGCTGCAACTGCACCGGGAAGCCTTGCACCCAAGTGTTGCTCGACGTCTTGGCGTTGTGCCTGGGGGTGAGCAGTGGTTCGGGCAGCACCTGGTATTTACCCAGCCAATAGTCGCGGTCGCGGGCGTAGCGGGCCGATTGCAGGTAGCGCTGGTCGGTGTCGATAAAGTCGATGTAGGACGGCGCCAGCGGCTCAGTGTCGCGCCCATGCTCCAGGGCGCTGTAGAGCTGCGCGAGGGATTGCAGCATCTGGCCGAAGCCCCAGCCGTCGAGGATCAGGTGATGAGCCTGGGTGCCGAGGCGGTAGTGATCATCGTCAAGTTTGACCAGGAAAAACCGGCACAGTGGTTCGCCGCTCAGGGCGTAGGGCCGGCCCATTTGCGCCTGCATCAAGGCTTGGGTTGCCGCCGATGGGTCAGGCAGCGCGGAGAAATCATGCAGCGCCATTTCCACCCTCAGCTCAGGGGCGAATGTTTGCCCAGGCAGGCCATTGGCGTCGGTGTGCAGTTGAGTGCGTAGTGCATCGTGACGTGCCACCAACAGTGCGACGGCACGCTGCATGCGTTCGGGCTCGACGGTGCCGGCAAAATCCAGGTAGCCGCCAATGTTGTACAGCGGCGAGTCGCCCACGCGCAGTTGGTCGAGCCAAATGTCTTGTTGGGGGCCAGTGAGGGGGAAGCGGGCCGGCAGGCTGGAGGAATGCTGCATAAGATCCTTCTCATGGAGGTCAGGCACTGGCCGCGCAGAGGTGGCCCATTACACCGAAGTGGCCGGATTTGAGCATGGGCGCCCAGGGGTGTCTGACACCCGAAACCCGGACATTCAAATGGATGGATAGGCCTTGGTGGAAGGTTCATGACTGAAACGATTAAAGCGTTGTAGGAGATTGGCTACATCGAATCCATCTCGAGCCTCTTGGCAACCTCTTTATTTTATAAATTCATCATTTACATCAATAAGTTAACCAAGCCTAAAAATAACTTACGCCTGTACGTAGCCGGCTTAATTCACGAGAAACGTCGGTTTAATGGCGCAGTTTTTATGGCAGCTTGTGTCCCTCGTTTCCGCTACATACGTAGGACAAATCCCTATGGCTAAATAACATCTCGAACGCCGAGTTACGTTCAAGCAGTACGGAGCGCCCTGCGCAGGCCCTGGGCAACCGTTGACGGTTTTCGACATCAAGGATGAGATGGCTATGAGTCTGACCTCAAGTATTGGCGACACATGCGGCCCGCTTTTTTATGCCGAAATGGGCGAGTTGATTTCAAACAGCGGCGACGAACATTTCGCCGCCACCATGTTGCAGCTGGTGGGCAAGTGGGTACCAATTCACCTGGTGGACCTCAGCGAGTGGACCCTGGATGAACTGCGCGACCGCGTGCTGGACATCAAGCTACTGGGCAGCGCCGGGGTGAAGAAGGATTTGTCTGTGCCCCAGACCTTGCATGCGCTGAACGACCACCCGTTGTTGCGGCAGATGCTGCACATGCAAGATCCGCTGCTGATCCAGATGAACGCCAAGGCCAACAGCGCGCACCCGCGCGGCACCTCGCACCAGTGCAACCTGGTATCACGCCAAGGCAATCGACGCTGTGTGATTTCGTTCTACCGCCCGCCGACCCAGCAGGGGTTTTCCCTGGCTGAGCTGTCGTTTCTCAAGTGCCTGTCGGACACGCTGTTGCCGTTGATGGAGCGGCACGCCCAGTGCCTGCGCCAGGCGCCGCATGCCGAGACAGAGCCCGCCCATACTCTGCTGGAACAATCGCAGTTGCAGCGTGAGTTCTACAAGCGCTTGTCTTTGAGCGACATCACCCTTTCGGCGCGGGAACAGGAAGTGTGCCTGGGCCTGCTGACCGGCGGCACCGTGCCGCAAATTGCACAGAAACTCAGCGTCAAAAACAGCTCGATCGAGACCTACCTCAAGCGCGCCGCCGCCAAGCTGGGCGTGAGCGGCCGACATGGCCTGGCCAAATGGATGGTGGGCGCCTGATGAATAAACAGACGCTGTGCACCCTCGGCATGGCCTGGATGCTCGGCGGTTGCTCGCTGATCCCCGAGTACCAGCAGCCAGCGGCGCCGACGCCTGCGCAGTACCCCCAAGGCGGTGTCTACCGCCTGGCGCAGGCTGGCAACTTGGCGCAGAACCCGGACTGGCAGCAGCTGTTCCACGACCCAGCGCTGCAACAGCTGATTGATGATGCACTGGTCAACAACCGTGACCTGCGGGTGGCAGCCCTGAATGTGCAGGCGTTCCAGGCGCAGTACCGTATCCAGCGCGCGGATTTGTTCCCAGCGATCTCCGCCACCGGCACCGGCAAGCGTCAGAAGTTGCCAGGAAGCGTGACCGGCACCGGCAAGTCAGCGATCACCTCCAGCTATTCCGCCACCTTGGGGCTGAGCGCCTATGAACTGGATTTGTTCGGCCGCGTGCGCAGCCTCAGCGAACAGGCGCTGCTCACTTACCTGGGCAGCGAACAAGCGCGGCGCAGCGCGCAATTGAGCCTGGTGGCCAACGTCGCCAATGCCTACCTCACCTGGCGGGCCGATCAGGAACTGCTGGCCCTGGCGGAGCAAACGCTGGCGGCCAACGACCACAGCTGGCAATTGACCCGCCGCAGTAAAAGCGCAGGCAAAGCCTCGGCGCTGGACGTGGTGCAAGCGCGCACAGCGGTGGAAAGCACTCGCGCCAGCGTGGCCCGCTATGAGCGCCAGGTGGCCCAGGACCTCAACAACCTAACCCTGCTGGTGGGCGGCCCGGTGGATGAACACTTGCCTGCGCGCCCGCTGGCCGACGATCTGGTCGCCCGCGTGCCCGCCGGCTTACCCTCCGACCTGCTGCAACGCCGCCCGGATATCCTCCAGGCCGAATACCAACTGCAGGCGGCCAACGCCAATATCGGTGCGGCCCGTGCTGCGTTCTTTCCTTCCGTGACCCTCACGGCAAACGCCGGCAGCACCAGCAAGGAGCTGTCGGGGCTGTTCAAGGGCGGCTCAGGCAGTTGGACCTTCCAGCCGCAGATCAACCTGCCGATCTTCAACGCCGGCAGCCTGCGCGCCAGCCTCGATTACGCCAAGCTGCAAAAAGACATCACCGTGGCCCAGTACGAAAAATCCATCCAGGCTGCCTTCCAGGAAGTGGCCGACGGCCTCGCCGCACGCCAGACCTTCAACGACCAACTGGCGGCGCAACGGGATTTCGTCGAGGCCAACCAGACCTATTACAACCTGGCCCAGCACCGCTACCGCAGCGGCGTGGACAGCAACCTGACGTTCCTCGATGCGCAGCGTTCGCTGTTCAGCGCGCAACAGGCGCTGATTGTGGACCGACTGGCGCAGTTGGTCGCCGAGGTGAATCTGTATACGGCGCTGGGTGGTGCGTGGAGTGAGTGGCCAAACCTGGCGGCTGCGCGTTAGAGCAACTTGAGCCCAGCCGCGGCGTAACGGTTCGCGTCGCGGTTATCCAATGGCTGTTTGTGCCCATAACTGTCCACGAAGCCGCCCACAGCGGCCATCGAATGAAACCCGCTGTTGACCGTGCCGATGGCGCCGTTGAGGAAGTCCTGAAGGGTTGCGGGCGCAACGAAGTCTTTCAAGCCCAGGCGACGCAACGCCTGCCCCGGGTACTCACCATCATTGAGGCTGAGCATGGCGGCGGCAAAGCTCTTGTTGGCCTCCCCGTCATTATTTTCAAGATAGGCGCGTTTGGCACTGACAGCGTATAAAAACTGTGCATTGACCAGAACATCGTTGGGCCGGTCGGTGCCGAAGCTGGCGCCGGCCTTGGCCTGCTTCAGTTCGTCATGGGTGATGTGCAGCTTGAACCCATCGCGCATGACAATGCGATAGCCGCTATCGGTGGCCTCAATGGTTTTGTAAATACCGTGAGGGTTATGGCCGAACCTCATCATCGCGGCTTTAATCGCAGATATCGTCACGCAATTACCTTCGGCCAATTGGTAAAAGTCTTTGAAAATATCACCAGGCTTGATACCCGTATTTGCAGGCGTACCTTTCAAGAACTCGTCACGTCTGATGGTGCGGTTATCGGAAACCTGCGCAGGCAAAGGTGTTGAATTGACTTCAGGTTTTAACCGCACAGATAACAGCGCCAACAAACGCTCCAGTTCGCCTACCAGGCGACTGAGTTGTTCAGAAGTTCCAGTCGGGGCAGAGGCGTTGGCGAAGGGCAAAACACGTGAAGAAGTGACGGCGTCGCTTGCCCTGGCATGACCAAAAGCAGCAGTGTTAACAGAAGACACTAACATGTTGAATAACCCCTATTATTCACTAAATACTGTAAATCACCCGCGAAGCGTGACCACCTTCAATGACGGTGAAACTGGCGTGTTATATAACTGCCCCTCCATCACGCCCTCAATAATCACGCCGTTCTTGTTTCGTGCGCCCTTGTCCAATGGCACGCCGACCTGCGTGCCCAATGCACGGGCATCGATGACCTGCAGATGTTCTTTAAGCCCCAGATAGGACAGCGCCGTATCACCGTCGATGCCGCCTCCGGCCCCCGACAGCACACCGGGATAAGTGCGATGGGCGTGGTACGCACTGTCTTTGCCGTACAGGCTCATGAAGGGGTCCGTTGCGCTGTCGCGCTCAAGCTCCCGGTATTGACGCTTGCTCATCACAGCAAACAGAAATTGCGCATCCTTGACCATGCCTTCATCGCCGCCACTGAACTTTGCCGCCTTGGCCGCCAGTTCAAGTTCTTCAACGGTGATTGTCAGCTTGAAGCCGTCTCGCATCGTCACGTCATAGTGGTCACCATGTTTGGCGACGTGCTTGAAAATCCCGGCTGGGCTTTGCCCGAACGTGGCCATGGCAACCTTGATCGCGGCCACGTGCTCCTCTCGGCCCAGAGCACCCAGATAAGGAAAGTTCTCATACGTGGCACGCAACCCATTGCGCAGATCGTCAGGCTTTTGACCTTTGGGTTTTTCAGACATAAACGCAGTGATTGGCTCATAGTTTTTATCTGAGAACATCTCAATAAGTTCGGTATCCAACGCGTTACGGGTACTGGCCAGGTTCGACCGGTTTATGAACGGTGCCAATTGTTCTTTCCACTCACGCCTCATGGTTGGAACGGTGTCCGGTGCAGGCACGGTATTAACCAGCGGCCTGTGCGGTGAGCTCACAAGTGGAATTGGGTAAGCCGTAACGGGTGGCTGTGGTTTCGGCGCCTCATTCTCCCTGCTCATCCAGGTTTTAAGTGACACCACTAATGTACCCAACAACTTCAACAGCTCCCCCAGCTCTGCGTCCCGGTTTGAGTTAACACGTGGGCCAATCGGAGAATGTGCCGGTAATTTACCAAAGTGATTGGGTCGATCTGTCACTGCCTGATCACGGGTTTTACCAGGCGATGTAAACGTTGAGTGCGCAGGAGAATAAGCAGGCTGAGTGTGCGTGAGCATGGTAGGGCGTCTCATTTGATCGAAAGAGGATAATCGCAAACTGTCTAGCACTACTTGCCCACTGCCACTGCCGAACCCGGCACTGAACAAGTCCTCTTGCGTGGCCAGGCGGGGGGAAAGGTTCCGGCTCGACAGGTAACACCATCCTTCTCACTTAACGGACCACTATCAGCCAATTCCTCAACGTTGCGTTTTTTGTCCGACCCCTTATCAGCGCATCCCCGCCTGCCGTACCCGATACTCCCCCGGCGTCATCTGCGCATACCGCAAGAAAAACCGGCTGAAATACGCCGGGTCCTTGAACCCCAGTTGGTAGCAGATTTCATTTGCCGAACTACCGGTAAACAACAGCAGGCGCTTGGCCTCCTGCATCAGCCGCTCCAGGATCAGGCGCTTGGAGGGCAGGTCGGCAATGCGCCGGCACACTTCATTGAGCCGCGCCTGGGTCACGCCAATACTTTCGGCATAACGCGCCAACGGCCAATGTTCCAGGTAGTGGGCTTCGATCAGCTCGTTGAAACGATGGAAGATGCGCAGGTCTTCATGGGCTGTCGGGCGTGCCGGCTGGGCGTGGGCGCACAGTCGCAGCAGGCGGATCATGATCAGCTTTGTGAGGCTGTCGAGGGCGGCGGCGCGCCCTGCCCGTTCAGCGTTGATCTCACTGCACAGTGCCTCGAAGAGTTGCTCCAGCCCCTCGGCATCCCCGGTCAAGGCCACGCAGGCCGCACCGGAGGCAAGGCTGGGATCGGCGTCGATCAAACTCCATACCAGCTGCTGGCGCACCGTCAACACATGCCCATCGGCATCCGCTTCGGTGACAAAAGCGTGAGCCACCGTAGGCGGCGTGAGAAAAAACATCGGCCCCGATTCAACGTACTGGCGGTCATCCAGATACACACGCACCGCGCCACTCTTGACGTAATGCACCTGGAAAAACCGGTCATGGCGATGCACCGCCATGTTACGCCCGAAAAAACCCGCCAGGTTGCCAAGCTTGTCGTAATGCACCTCGGCATCGCTGTAGCGCTGGTCGTAGACCTGCCCGATGTTGATGTTGGGGATCGGCTTCACGGGGCTCTCTTCTTGTTGTTGTGAGGCCAGCGCAGTGTGCCACGCTTGACGGTAGTTAACATATTAATTATAACGTTAACAACTTAACGAACTGCCTATGCAGCCGTCGTCACCGCCAGGAGAAACGCATGAGCCGTACCCTGCATGATGTTGCCAGCGGCACCCTGTTCGGCGTTGCGCTGAACTTCCAGGGCCTGCTGGACCAGCATCTCGCCGCCTTCCAACAGGCGCCCTACCAGAAGCCGCCGTCCAAGCCGGTGCTATTTATCAAGACGCCCAACACCCGCAATGGCCATGGCGGCGTCGTGCTGCAGCCTGCGGGCGAACGCCTGCAACCGGGCCCGGCGTTGGGCGTGGTAATCGGCCAGCGCGCCAGCCGTGTCAGCCTGGAGAACGCCATGGCCCATGTGGCCGGGTATGTGGTGGTGAATGAATTCAGCCTGCCGGAAGACAGCTACTACCGCCCCGCCGTCAAAGCCAAATGCCGCGATGGTTTTTGCGCCCTGGGCCCGCAGGTGATTGCGCGGGATCAAGTCGCCAACCCCAACCAACTGAGCCTCAAGCTGTTCGTCAATGGCGAGCTGCGCCAAGAAAGCTCCACCGCGGACTGGGTACGGGACATTCCGCAATTGATCGCCGAGATCAGCGAGTTCATGACCCTGTACCCCGGCGACGTGCTGATCACCGGCACCCCGGACGGCCGCGTGGATGTACAGCCAGGCGATCAGGTCGAGGTCGACATCACCGGCATTGGCCGCCTGAGCAACACCATTGCAGCAGAGGCATCAGCATGAAGCGCGCACGTATCCGTTTTGAAGGTGCAACCCACAACGTGCTGGTGCAAGCCGACTGCAGCGTACGCCTGGAGGATGGGCGGTTGCTGGCCGAAGACCAGGTGCAATGGCTGCCACCCGCCACCGGCAACATGTTCGCCCTGGGTTTGAACTACGCCGACCACGCCGCCGAACTGGCCTTTACACCGCCGACCGAACCGCTGGCCTTTATCAAATCGGTGGGCACCTACACCGGCCACCGCCAGGTCACCTGGCGCCCGGACAACGTCGCCTACATGCACTACGAGTGCGAGCTGGTGGCGGTCATCGGCAAGACCGCGCGCAACGTCAAGCGCGCCGACGCCCTGGACTACCTGGCCGGTTACACGGTGTGCAACGACTATGCGATCCGCGACTACCTCGAGAATTACTACCGCCCCAACCTTCGCGTGAAAAACCGCGACGCCACCACCCCGGTCGGCCCATGGATCGTCGACGTGGCCGATGTGCCGAACCCAGGCAACCTGAAGCTGCGCACCTGGATCAACGGCGAACTGCGCCAGGAAGGCAGCACGAAAGACATGATTTTCGATATCCCCTACCTCATCGAATACCTGTCCAGCTTCATGACCCTGCAACCGGGCGACATGATCGCCACCGGCACGCCCGAGGGCCTGGCCGATGTGGTGCCGGGGGATGAAGTGGTGGTGGAAGTCGAAGGTGTGGGCCGCCTGGTCAACCGTATTGTCAGTGAAACGGAGTTTTTCTCCGCGCGCAAAGAGGCTTGAGCACCATGATCAAACACTGGATCAACGGCCGTGAGGTCGAAAGCAAAGACACCTTTATCAACTACAACCCGGCCACCGGCGAGGCCATCGGCGAAGTGGCCAGCGGCGGTGCCGAAGAAGTCGCGCAGGCCGTGGCGGCGGCCAAGGCGGCGTTTCCCAAGTGGGCCAATACGCCAGCCAAGGAGCGCGCACGCTTGATGCGCAAACTGGGCGAGTTGATCGAACAGAACGTGCCCCACCTGGCCGAGCTGGAAACCCTGGACACCGGCCTGCCGATCCACCAGACCAAAAACGTATTGATCCCGCGTGCCTCGCACAACTTCGATTTCTTCGCCGAAGTCTGCACCCGCATGGACGGCCACACCTACCCGGTGGACGACCAGATGCTCAACTACACCCTGTACCAGCCGGTAGGCGTGTGCGCGCTGGTGTCGCCGTGGAACGTGCCGTTCATGACCGCCACCTGGAAGACCGCGCCGTGCCTGGCGCTGGGCAATACGGCGGTGTTGAAGATGTCGGAGCTGTCGCCGCTGAGCGCCAATGAACTGGGGCGCCTGGCGGTAGAAGCCGGGATCCCCAACGGCGTGCTCAATGTGATCCAGGGCTACGGCGCCACCGCCGGCGATGCACTGGTGCGCCACCCGGACGTGCGGGCGATTTCCTTTACCGGCGGCACCGCCACCGGCAAGAAAATCATGCAGAGCGCTGGCCTGAAAAAGTACTCCATGGAACTGGGCGGCAAGTCGCCGGTGCTGATTTTTGAAGACGCCGACCTGGAACGCGCGCTCGACGCTGCGTTGTTCACGATCTTCTCCCTCAACGGCGAGCGTTGCACCGCTGGCAGCCGGATCTTTATCCAGGAAAGCGTCTACCCACGATTTGTCGCCGAGTTCGCGGCGCGGGCCAAGCGCCTGATCGTCGGCGACCCTCAGGACCCGAACACCCAGGTCGGCTCGATGATCACCCAGGCTCATTACGACAAGGTCACCGGCTACATCAAGATCGGCCTGGAGGAAGGCGCCACGCTGCTGGCCGGCGGCCTGGAGCGCCCGGCCAACTTGCCGGCGCACCTCCGCCGCGGCCAGTTTATCCAGCCGACCGTGTTTGCCGACGTGAACAACCAGATGCGCATCGCCCAGGAGGAAATCTTCGGGCCGGTGGTGTGCCTGATTCCGTTCAAGGATGAAGCCGAGGCGCTGCAACTGGCCAACGACACCGAGTACGGGCTGGCCTCCTACATCTGGACCCAGGACATCGGCAAGGCCCACCGACTGGCGCGCGGTATCGAAGCGGGCATGGTATTTATCAACAGCCAGAACGTGCGGGATTTGCGCCAGCCGTTCGGCGGGGTCAAAGGCTCGGGCACCGGGCGTGAAGGTGGCCAGTACAGCTTCGAAGTGTTTGCCGAGATCAAGAACGTGTGTATTTCCATGGGCAGTCATCACATTCCGCGCTGGGGCGTGTAGCCCAGGATCAAACAAGCCTCCTGTGGGAGCCGGGCTTGCCCGCGATGCAGACACCGCGGTCGTTCAGCCGTACCGAGTCGATGCCATCGCAGGCAAGCCAGCTCCCACAGGGACCTCACAGGCCATACAAGAATAATTATTCAGGAGAGTCATCATGGGCGAAGTGGTTCTGGCAGCGAAGATCTGCCACGTACCGTCGATGTACCTGTCGGAACTGCCCGGCAAGCATCACGGCTGTCGCGAAGCGGCGATTGCCGGGCACAAGGAAATCGGCCGGCGTGCCCGCGAACTGGGGGCCGACACTGCGGTGGTGTTCGACGTGCACTGGCTGGTCAACAGCGGTTATCACGTCAATTGCGGTGAACAGTTCCAGGGCACTTACACCAGCAACGAGCTGCCGCACTTCATCAAGAACATGGACTACGCCTACCCCGGCTGCCCCGAACTGGGCGAGCTGATCGCCGCCGAAGCCAACCTGGCCGGCGTGCGCAGCATGGCCCATAACATCCCGAGCCTGGAGCTGGAATACGGCACCCTGGTGCCCATGCGCTACATGCATATGGGGGTGCCCGACGCAGAGAAATTCAAGGTGATTTCCATCGCCGCCTGGTGCGCCTGGCATCGCCTGGAAGACAGCTTCGCCTTCGGCGCCGCCGTGCGCCGGGCGATTGAAAAGAGCGACCGCAAGGTGCTGGTGCTCGCTTCCGGCTCGCTGTCCCATCGGTTCTCGGACGACCGCGAGGCTGAGGCGAATATCCACAACTGGACCCGCGAATTCGACAAGCAGGTGGACCTGCATGTCGTGGAAATGTGGAAGCAAGGTCGCTTCAAGGAGTTCTGCGCCATGCTACCCGACTACGCCGAACACTGTTTTGGCGAAGGCAAGATGCACGACACCGCCATGCTCCTGGGCCTGCTGGGTGGGCCGGATTATGCCAAGCCGGCCGAGATCATCACGCCGCCGTTCGGCAGTTCGGGCACCGGCCAGATCAACGCGATTTTCCCGCTTTAACCCTGGGAGAGCCCCATGCCGCACTTTATCGCTGAGTACACCGACAACCTCGAACCGCAGGCCGACTTGCCCGGTCTGTTTGAAAAAGTCCACCGCGTGCTGGGCGACAGCGGTGTGTTTCCGCTGGGCGGCATTCGCAGTCGCGGCGTGCGCCTGGACACATGGCGCATGGCCGACGGCAAGCACGACTATGCCTTTGTGCACATGACCCTCAAGGTCGGCCACGGCCGCGACCTGGTAACCCGCGAAGCAGTCGCCCAAGCAGTGTTCGCGGTGATTACCGAGCACTTCGCCGAGTTGCAGGCGCAGCGCTTGTTGGCGCTGTCGTTCGAGATGATCGAGCTGCACCCGCAGCTCAACTTCAAGCAGAACAATGTGCATGCGTTCCTGAACAACCCGGCAAGCTGAAACGCCCCCGCCTCCCTGTAGGAGCGAGCTTGCTCGCGAAAAACCTCCAGGCACTGCGGAACCACCAGCGCTGCGTTTTCGTTAACGTTTTTCGCGAGCAAGCTCGCTCCTACAACAAAAAGAACACCACCATGAGCACAGCCCATTCCACTGCAAGCCTGCAGCTTGCCGAGCACGACCGCACCCATCGTTTGGTGACTTGGCGCCTGATGCCCTTGTTGCTGGTGTGTTACCTGTTTGCCCATCTGGACCGCATCAACATCGGCTTTGCCAAGATGCAGATGAGCAGCGACCTGCACTTCAGCGACACCGTGTACGGCTTCGGCGCCGGCCTGTTCTTCATCGCCTACGCGTTGTTCGGCGTGCCCAGCAACATCGCCCTGGACCGCGTCGGGCCACGGCGCTGGATCGCCTGCCTGATGGTGGTGTGGGGCCTAATCTCCACCGGCATGCTGTGGGTGGAGAGCGCGCGCGGGTTCTACGTGCTGCGCTTTCTACTGGGGGTGGCCGAGGCCGGGTTTTTCCCGGGGATCCTGGTGTTCCTCAACCGCTGGTACCCGGCGCGCCGTCGCGCCCAGGTCACTGCCTTGTTTGCCATTGCGGTGCCCATGGCCGGGGTGTTGGGCGGGCCGATTTCCGGGGCGATCCTGGAGAACTTCCACGACGTCGGCAGCCTGCGCGGCTGGCAGTGGATGTTCCTGATCGAAGGCGCGCCCGTGGTGCTGCTGGGGCTGGTGGTACTCAAGTGGTTGCCGGACAGCTTCGAGTCGGTGCACTGGCTGACTGCCGAGCAAAAACAGCAACTGCGCACCCAATTGAGCAACGAGGAACAGCGCAAGACCATCACCTCGTTCGGCGGCATCCTGCGAGACCCGCAGGTGTGGCTGCTGGTGGCTGTGTACTTTGCGGTGATGCTGGCGGTCAATACCCTGGCGTTCTGGATGCCCACCCTGATCCACGGCGCCGGCATCGGCCGTGACAGCCAGGTCGGCTTGCTCAGCGCCGTGCCGTACCTGGCCGGCTGCTTCTTCATGCTCGGCTGCGGGCGCTCGTCCGATCGCCACCGCGAGCGCCGCTGGCACCTGTGCGTGCCCCTGCTGATGGCGGCGCTCGGTATCGCCGTGGCGGGTTTGGCGCCCGGCAATGCGCTGCTGGTGATGAGCGGGCTGGTGGTCGCCGGCATGGGCGCCAGTGCCGCGCTGCCGATGTTCTGGCAACTGCCGCCGGCGTTTCTTTCCCACACCACCCAGGCGGCGGGCATCGCCATGATCAGCTCGTTCGGCAGCATCGCGGCGTTCCTCGCGCCGTACCTGATCGGCTGGATGCGCGACGCCACCCAGAGCGCCAGCCTGGCCTTGTACGTACTTGCCCTGTTTATCGCCCTCGGTGGCTTGCTGGTGCTGCGCACCCAGGCCGCCATCGTCAACCCACACTAGAGACCGTTGCCATGCTCGACTCCCAGCAAATCCTCGCGGCCGCCGCCCACCTGGACCGTGCCGAACGCAGCCGCGAACAGGTGCGTCAGTTTTCCCTCGACTACCCCGGCATGACGATCGAGGATGCCTACGCCGTCCAGCGTGAATGGGTCGCGCAAAAGATCAAGGCCGGGCGCACGCTCAAGGGCCACAAGATCGGCCTGACCTCACGGGCCATGCAGGTGTCGTCGAATATCACCGAACCCGATTACGGCGCCCTGCTCGACGACATGTTTTTCGACGAAGGCAGCGACATCCCCTTCGAGCGCTTCATCGTGCCCCGGGTGGAAGTGGAACTGGCCTTCATCCTCGGCAAGCCGCTCAAGGGCCCCAACTGCACGGTGTTCGATGTACTCGACGCCACCGAATGGGTGATCCCGGCGCTGGAAATCATCGACGCCCGCATCCAGCAGGTCGACCCCCACACCAACGCCACCCGCAAGGTGTTCGACACCATCTCCGACAACGCCGCCAATGCCGGTGTGGTGCTCGGCGGCCGCGCCGTGCGCCCCACCGAGATCGACCTGCGCAAGGTGCCGGCGGTGCTGTATCGCAATGGCGTGATCGAGGAGTCCGGGGTGTCGGCGGCGGTGCTCAACCACCCGGCCAAAGGCGTGGCGTGGCTGGCCAACAAGCTGGCGCCCTATGACGTCACCCTGCTGCCCGGCCAGGTGATTCTCGGCGGCTCGTTTACCCGCCCGGTCGCGGCCCGCCCTGGCGATACCTTCCACGTCGATTACGACCTGCTCGGCTCGATTGCCTGCCGCTTCGTCTGAACCCAGGAGTGCTGTCATGGACATGCCTGTCAACCGCTTCAAGCAACGCCTGCACAACGGCGACGTACAGATCGGCCTGTGGCTGGGCCTAGCCAACGCCTACTGCGCCGAACTGGCCGCCAACGCCGGTTTCGACTGGCTGCTGATCGACGGCGAACATGCGCCCAATCAACTGGGAGACATGCTCGCGCAACTACAGGCCATCGCGCACTACCCCAGCCAGGCGTTGATTCGCCCGGTGATCGGCGACACGGCGCTGATCAAGCAACTGCTGGATATCGGCGCGCAGACGCTGTTGGTGCCCATGGTAGAAAGCGCCGCCCAGGCCCGGGAACTGGTGCGCGCCCTGCGCTACCCGCCCCAGGGTATTCGCGGGGTCGGCAGCGCCCTGGCCCGCGCTTCGCGCTGGAACAGCATCACCGACTACCTCGACCAGGCCGATGCGCAGATGTGCCTGCTGGTGCAGATTGAGAACGCCGAGGGTCTGGCCAATCTGGACGCCATCGCCGCCGTCGAAGGCGTGGACGGGGTGTTCATTGGCCCTGCGGATTTGAGCGCGGCCATGGGGCATCGCGGTAACCCGGGGCACCCTGAAGTGCAGGCGGCGATTGAGGATGCCATCGTGCGTATCGTCAAGGCGGGTAAGGCGGCGGGGATTCTCAGTGCCGATGAGCGCCTGGCACGGCGCTATATCGAGTTGGGGGCGACGTTCGTGGCGGTGGGGGTCGATACCACGGTGTTGATGCGGGGGCTGCAAAGCCTGGCCGGGAAGTTCAAAGATATTCCACAGGCCACCACCACTGGCGCAGTGTATTGATATCCCCTGTGGGAGCGGGCTTGCTCGCGAATGCGGCGTGTCAGTCAGCAGATTCATTGACGGATATACCGCATTCGCGAGCAAGCCCGCTCCCACATTTTGATCGGTGGTGATTCAGCTGTTGGTTTATCGCTTGATGTTCTTCAAGTCATCCAGCAACCCCAACAAGGTCTGGAATTTCTCTGCGCCCAACTGATCCTGCAAACGCTGATAGTTGGCCTCCATGCACTGGCTCATGGACTCGAAACTCGCCTTGCCCTTGTCCGCCAGGGTAATCAGCACCCGGCGCTGGTCCTGTTCGGCCTTGCGCCGGTGCACCATGCCGGCCGCTTCCATGCGCACCAGCACGCCGGTCATGCTCGGCTTGAGGATGCAGGCCAGTTCAGCCAGTTGATAGATCTCCAACTCACCGTGCTGTTCAAGGATGCGGATGATGCGCCATTGCTGTTCGGTCAGGCCGTGTTCATTCAGGGAAGGACGGAAAAAACTCATCGCGGCCTCGCGCGCTTGCAGCAAGGCCAGGGTCAGGGATTGTCGAGGTGTGGACATAGGGCTCAGGGTCACGAAGTATTTAGTTAATAGTTTAACGAAACTCTAACATTCCCGGCCGGCGAGCGCGCTATAACTTATAGGTGCCCTCGCCCGTGGCGCGCTGAATCAAAAACCCGGGCACGCAGGATCAAGACTTCCAGCCCGCCAAGGGCCCTAATGGAGGCATCCGCTTTAGCGCCTTCCTTCACATTTTCAGGCTGCGCCATGATCAACATCGAAACCCCCACGTACTACACCGCCACCAAGAAATACAACCTCAGCTTCCCCACCCTGGAACAGGATATCGACGCAGACGTCGTGGTCATCGGCGGCGGCTTTTCCGGGATCAACACGGCCCTTGAGCTGGCGGAAAAAGGCATCACCAACATTGTGGTGCTTGAAGCGCGCTACCTGGGCTTTGGCGGCACGGGCCGCAACGGCGGGCAGATCATGGCAGGCATCGGCCATGACCTGGAGAAGATCAAGAAGGACGTGGGCGAAGACGGCCTGCGCCAGGTGTTCGAGATCAGCGACCTGGGCGCCGACATCATCAAGAACCGCATCGCCAAGTACAACATCGACGCGGACTTTTGCCACGGCTACGGCTACATGGGCTTCAACGCCCGCCAGGAAAAAACCCTGCGCGCCTGGGAGAAGGACTTCAAGTCGATCAACAGCCAGCACGAAATCCGCTTTCTGGGCGGCTCTGACGTGCAGCAGATCATCGGCTCCACCGCCTACACCAGCGCCCTGCTGCACATGGGCGGCGGGCATGTGCATTCACTCAACCTGCTGCTGGGCGAAGCCACCGCGCTGGTCAGCCATGGTGTGAAAATCTTCGAGAACAGCCCGGCGCTGGAAGTCAGCTACGGCGAGCGCATCACCGTGCGCACCGGTCGCGGTTCGGTACGCGCCAGCAAGTTGCTGTGGGCCTGTGACAGCTTTCTCAACAAGCTGGAGCCGGAACTGCACCGCTCGACCATCAACACCTACGCGTTCCAGATGATGACCGAGCCGTTGTCCGAGGAGTTGATCCAGCGCATCAGCCCGATCCGTGGGGCGTATAGCGACATCCGCCCGGTGATCGACTACTACCGCGTGACCAATGAAAACCGTCTGCTGTTCGGCGCCGCCACGCCGTTGGTGGAGCACATTCCCGGCGATCTGAAAGCCTGGAACCGCCAGCTGATGCTGAAGATTTTCCCCTACCTCAAGGACGTGAAAATCGACCTGGCCTGGGGCGGCCCGATGGCGTGCAGCCCGAACCTGTTCCCGCAGGTGGGCACCTTGCCGGGGCGCAGCAATGCGTTTTTCGTGCAGGGCTATTCCGGCTTTGGTGTCACCCCCAGCCACATCATCTGCAAGGTACTGGCCGAAGGCATGAGCGAAGGCTCGGCGCGTTATGACCTGGTCAGTTCAATCCCCCGCCCCACCAGCATCGGCAAGGACGCGATTCGCCCGCTGCTGCTGACGGCGGGCAAATCCTGGCACCAACTTTCCGGCTACTGGAACGGTCGCCGCTAACCCCTGTAGGAGCGGGCTTGCCCGCGAAAAACGTCAACGATAACGGGTGCTTTCTGAATGAACGTGGCGCCTGTGAGTTTTTCGCGAGCAAGCTCGCTCCTACAAAAAATAATGTCGTATTTATCAGGAGCATCTGCCATGACCCTTACCGCTATCAAACACAACGTCCAGCTGTCGGAACTCGACGCCTGGGGCACCGTGGCCGACCTCGGCTCGCAAATCCTCGAAGGCGAAGTACGCGCCTTCGGCAAGATGACCTTCGGCGCGCCCACCGATGCGGTCAGCAGTGCGTACTTCGGCACCACCCAGGGCAAGTTCCGCATGGTTTACCCGTTTGCCGAACAGGCCACGATAGTCACCGGCGAAGTGGTACTCACCGATGAATCCACCGGCCAGTCCACCCGCTACAAGGCCGGTGACAGCTGGTTCGTGACCAAGGGCACGCCTGTGCTGTGGGAAGTGGTCAGCGAGAGTTTCGTCAAACACTACTTCGCCGTCGTGTAAGGGAGGCGTTGCCATGTCGAATTCATCTGACTGGATCACCGTAGGCGCCCTGGCTGAGGGTTTTGCACCCGAAGCGTTCATTCTGCCGAACCTGG
Organism: Pseudomonas sp. MF6394; assembly: GCF_002018845.1. NCBI lineage: Bacteria > Pseudomonadati > Pseudomonadota > Gammaproteobacteria > Pseudomonadales > Pseudomonadaceae > Pseudomonas > Pseudomonas sp. MF6394. The sequence continues at coordinate 104,313 of NZ_MVOJ01000012.1, read as the reverse complement.
CCGACCTGGCCGGCCAGACGTTCACCCTGCACTTTGCCAACGGCTGGCAGATCGAACACCGCTTCGAACAGGAACGCCTGGCCTGGCACGCCGCCGATGGCCACTCCAGCGGCAGCGCCGCCTACCGCGCCAGCTCGATTCGCCCGGGCCTGTACCTGGTGGACTTTATCAAGCACGAGGCTGGGCAAAGCTGGTCGATCAGCCTGGTGCTGGACACGCCAACTGCCTCCTTTACCGCCGTGATTGGCCGTATGCCAGAACCGGCAGAGACCCACGAAGGCCTGTACCACCGCGCCCTGGCCGGCAAACCGCTGACCTCGGTACAGGTCGACTTCCTCCACGGCAGCCTCGACCGGCCGTGGCAGGATGGCCACTGCCTGCACGCCCCCACCGACGAGTTGGTCGGCCTGCGCAACCACTATCGCTACAGCCCCAGCGAGGTCTACGAACACATCTACCTCAACCCACGGTTCTACGCCTGGCAATGCCTTGAGGGCGTGGAGAAAGGCCTGTGCGACACCGACCGCTGCCATTACTACAAAATCGCCGAACAGCTGTACCTGTTCGTCTGGCAGGAGAAGATCGTGCCGACCCTCGGCCTGGTGCTGATCGACCTGCAACAGCACCGCAGCGACGGCAAGATCTTCGGCTATGCCGGGGCGTCCTTCGACGCGTTGTCGAACTTCCCGATCAGTTCCTATTGCCAGGTGCTCAACCGCACGGAGTACCCCCGTGACTGACCCGCGCACGGTGGTGATCACCGGGGCCGGCACCGGCATCGGCGCCGCCTGCGCACGTTTGTACGCACAGGAAGGCGCACAGCTGGTGCTGATCGGTCGGCGCCGTGAGCCACTGGAACAGGTGGCGCAGGACACCGGCGGGCTGATCCTGGTGGGCGATGCCGCCTGCCCGGACACCTGGGACGGTTTCATCCAGCAAATCCGCACCCACTTCGGGCGCCTCGATGTGCTGCTGGCCTGTGCCGGTGGCCACGGCCTGGGCAGCGCGACCCAGACCAGCCCGGCCACCTGGGAAGGCGCGCTGCGCAGCAACCTCGACAGTGCGTTCTACAGCGCTCGCGCCTGCCTGCCGTTGTTGCAGGAAAGCGCCGGGAACATGGTGCTGATTGGCTCCATCGCCTCATTGGCAGCAGGCCCCGAGGTGTGTGGCTACACCACCGCCAAGCATGCGTTGCTCGGGCTCAACCGCTCGCTGGCCCGTGACTATGGGCCCCATGGCGTACGGGTGAACGCGGTGTGCCCAGGCTGGGTGCACACGCCGATGGCCGACGCCGAGATGCAGCCGTTGATGGAGGCGTACGGCGAGACCTTGCAGCAGGCCTATGCGCGTGTGTGTGCCGATGTACCGCTGCGGCGCGCCGCCCGTGCCGACGAGATCGCCAAGGTGTGCCGCTTCCTGGCCAGCGACGACGCCTCGATCATTACCGGCGCCACCTTGGTGGCGGACGGTGGCTCCAGCATCGTCGACGTGCCGACGCTGGCGTTTACGCGCCTGGAGCCTGCCCATGCCCAATGACCTGGATTTCAGCGGCCAGCTCGTGCTGGTCACCGGCGGCGCCCAGGGCATTGGCCTTGGCATCGTCCAAGCCTTTGCCCAACGCGGTGCGCGGGTGGTGATTGCCGACCGTCTGCTTGAACAGGCTGAAGCCGTGGCTGCCGAGTTGTGCGCGCAGGGCTATCAAGTGGAAGCCGTTGGCGTTGACCTGGCGGATGCCGAAGCGGTGTTTGCTTGCGTCCAAGGCTTGGCGCAACTGGATGTGCTGGTGCACAACGCCGGGTACTTTCCGCTGACCGCCTTTGCCGACATCACCCCAGCGATTCTGGAGCGCACCCTGGCGGTGAACCTGTCGGCGCTGTTCTGGCTGACCCAGGCGGCGTTGCCGAGGTTTCGCGCCCAAGGCGGGGGCTGCGTGCTGGTGACGTCTTCGGTTACCGGCAACCGTGTCGGTTATCCGGGGCTGAGCCACTATGCGGCGTCCAAGGCCGGGGTGAATGGGTTTATCCGCAATGCAGCGCTGGAGCTGGCGCCGTTGAATGTGCGGGTAAACGGCGTAGAGCCGGGCATGATCGCCACCCCGGCGATGGATAACCTGGGCGACGCGGCCGTGAATGACAGCATCGCGCGCCGTGTGCCGCTGGGACGCCTGGGCGCAGCGGCGGATATTGCCGGGGCGATGGTGTTTCTGGCCTCTGACCTGGCGGGCTATATCACTGGGCAGACGCTGGTGGTGGATGGTGGGTCTACCCTACCCGAAACCTGAAACCCGAACTAACTGTGGGGCTTGTCACAATACCAGTCAGTTAAGCGCAATCCCCTGTGGGAGCTGGCTTGCCTGCGATGGCGGTTGGGCGCACTGATATGCCAACTGACAGTTCGCTATCGCAGCATAGGTATCTACACAACTTTGGGGGCTGTAGCAGCAGACGGTAACCACGATGCGAAGCGAGTCGCTCTTGATCTTGATCTGCTTTTGATCTCAGGCGCCCCGTTAAACCACGCTGGCCGGAATTCGACAGGGATTTGGGGGGTAAACCGGCAGGGATGCCGGTTTAGCCGCCCCGCGCCATGGATGGCGCGTGGCGGCGGCCCCCCAAATCACTGGCGAATTACGGGCACACCGAGCCTAAGCGAGGTGCCGAGTGGTGGGGCAAGAGCCTTTTGCTTACTTTTGGGCTCTTTTCAAAAGTGAGCCGCTGTCAGAGCGGAACCCTAAGCGGCCGTTACCGCAGCAATGGATATGTACCCAATCCAACTGTGTTGACTGTCAGGCCGCCTTCGCGAGCAAGCCCGCTCCCACAGTTGGATTGTGGAATGTCAGGTAGAAAAGTGTCGGCTGCCAGGCCGTCATCGCAGGCAAGCCAGCTCCAACATTAGATCTCATGCACATTGAAGAACCTGTTTACACCCCCACCGCCTGCAACCGGCTGGAACGAAAGTCCTTGGGCGACACCTCAAACTGCTTCTTGAACGAGCGGCTGAAATGCGCCGAGTCGGTAAAGCCCCATTTGTAGGCAATCGAGGTGATCGACTCGCTGCGCAGGAACGGGTTGGTCAAGTCATCCGCACTGCGCTTGAGCCGCGCGCGCTGGATGTAGCGGCAGACGCTGTCGTCCTGTTCCTCGAACAAACGATACAGGTGCCGCACCGAGATATTCAGGCGGTTGGCCAGGCCGATCGGGCTCAGGCCTGGCTGGCTCAGCGACTCGTCGATGACCTTCTGCACATAACTGCGCAGGTTATTGCCCTGCAACGCGGCCACGCCTTCGCGGCACTCGTCGCCCTGCTCCAACGCCGAACCCAACAGCGAGACGAACGCCGCTTGCAGCGCTTCCACTTGCGTGGCGTCTTCGTCGGTATCGTCCTTGCACAGTTGGTCCATCAGTACATGCAGCATGCGCCCACAGGCTTTGGTCGAGGAGACCTTGCCGAAAGCCCGTGCCTGGCCGCCCAGGTGCTTGCACACCGCAGTGCGCGGCAAGGACAGCGAGGCGTGTTCGATCAGGCCGAAGGGGGTAATTTCGATGGCGCCCACCGAGTCCATCAACAGCATTTCGCCGGGGGCCAATTGCACGGTCTGGTCGTTCTGGGTGATTTGCGAATAGCCGCTGCGCTGGCTGACCAGGAAACATTCCTGGTCGTTGTCATGGTCGGCGTGGTGCGTCGGGCGCTTGATCAGCCCGGCATTGGTGCGCAGGATGGCCAGGCCACGCGACAGGTTGTGGATCTCGCCGATAAACAGCGAACGGTTGAAAGCCAGTTCGGTATCGAAGTGGCCGCACGCGGCGCGCAGTTCGCGGTTCCAGCTGTCGAGCCCGTCGGGTGCATGCTGTGGGATGCTCATGGGGTGTCTCCGCAGTGGCGTTATTCTTGTTGTTCTGGTGCAATAGTTAACATGTTATCTATATGCACGCAACAACAACCTGTTTGCCCTTTGCAGAAGCACTAATGGTGCCAATTACAGGTCCGACAATACTCGTTGTAGACCCACCAATGCAGCCAGCAGATACCCCCGTTGCTCGGCGCTCAACGCAATGTAGCGCCGGAACGCCGGCATGCGGTTGACCACCTCGCTGCCACCCATATGCTCCAGGCGCACGTACCATTGCTGGTCGTGCAGCTCGATGCGCAGGCGCTTGAAATCCAGCGGCATCAACGCCTGGAACAACGCGCTGTCAGCCTGTAAACGCGCCTGCAACTCACGGCCCAGTGCCTGGTTGCCAGCGCGGCGCCGCACATGAATGCCGCTGCGCCGGATCGCGCCGCCATGATGCACCTCAAAGCTGCCAGCGCCACCCGCTGCAGCAGGAACGCGCAGGACACATTCGGTCAGCACCAGGTGCATCAACAACTGCGACTCGGTGCGCTCGACAATCTCGAAGGCCACACCGTCCACTTCAAGGGTGGCCAGGCCCAGATCACGTCGCAGATGAGCCAGGGTCACCCCCGGTCGATACCCGACGGGGGCGCGGTCGGCACGAAACAGCTCAAACAGTTTTTGCCGCAAGGTCGCTATAACTGGCATGGGCGTACCCCGGTTCGTGATTGAATTCCCTGGCCAACACCTCCTCTACGCAGGCGGGCTTGAAGGGGTTGACCTTCTGCACCACCAGGGTCCAGAACAGCGCGTAGGTGGCCGTCACGCCGAGCATCACGCCAAACGGCACGTAGATGTCCGCCGGGTTCATGCCGGGCGGGGTGATAAACCACATGCCCAGCAGGATGCCGATGCTGGAGACGATCTGCGGCAGCGGGAACCACGGCGAGCGATAGGCGCGGGGCAAGTCCGGACGCCGAATGCGCAGGATCACCACCGACAGCGTCACCAACAGGTAAGCGAAACTCCAGGCACACACCGCCGCCAGCACCAGGTGCATGATGTTGTCGGTGTTGCCGCCCAGGTACAGCGCGTGCAGACACGGGATCAACATCGCCACCAGGATGCACAACAGCGGCGTCTTGAAACGCGGGTGCAGGTAGGTGAACACCTTGGGCAAGGCGCCATCCACTGCCATGCCGTAGAGAATGCGCGGCACGCCGGCCATCAGGGTATTGATGGTCGCGGCGCCAGCGAACAGAAAACCGATGCCCAGCCACAACGGGCCGATCTGCCCCATTACCTGTTCGGCAAACCGGGGGATGGCCATGGGTGTGTCCAACAGGTGCACACCGGAAGCCGCATCGAGCACTACGTTTTCCACCTGGCGCTTCATCGCCGCGCCATAGATGAACATGCACGTGGCCACGCCCATCAGCCCGAGCATCATCGCCCGTGGCATCACCTTGGCCGATTGGCGCAGGTCCGGCGCCAGCGGCGTGACGAACTCGCAGCCCACGAACATGAACATCGCCATGCCCACCAGCGACAGCACGGTGACCAGGTCGGTGCCCACCAGCGACTCACCGAACCAGCCATCCAACTGCACCGCCGGCGCGGCGATCAGGCCCAGTACACCAAACACCATCAGGGTGGTCCACATGCCGAAGGTCAGGATGATCTCCGCGCGGCCAAATGCGCTGACGCCAAAGGCATTCAGCACACCGAACACCAGCACGAAACCGACGCCCAGCAACCACGAGCCGCCGGCCGACTCTGCCAGGGTATTGAGGTGTTCGAAGTTCACCAGGGCCATGACCCCGGCGAGGATAGTTTCGGCTGTGCCGGCGAACACATGCACGATCAGGTAGGCCGACAAGGTGCCGGTGATCGCAAAGAACCGGCCCATGCCGCAGTTGATGTAGTCGTACACCGAACCGGTGGTGGGCAGTATCGAGGCAGCCTCGGCGAAGGTGGTGGCCTGGGCCAGCATCATCACCACGGCGATCAGCATCGCCAGGGCAAACGCACTGCCACCGATGCCAAAGCCCATGGTGGCGGTGAGGATCACCGGGCTGGCCATGATCAGGCCGATGGTGCTGGCCAACGCAGTGGGAAAACCTACCGTACCCCGGTTGAGGTGTGCGGTGAGTCGGTCGTTGATCGACATGGAGGGGTCCTCGAAGCGGTTTTTTTTAATGTGTCGGCACTCTGCGCCCCACTCCCGTTGATCGTCTTGCCCCTGTCTGCCGCCGGTTTTGTTGCTGCCTGCCAGGGCGTGCGGCCTGGCGGCCAGAGTCAATTGCCTGGCACGCAGGGAAAAGACTTGGCCTCATACCGCTCGCCCTAATGCGCCCTCACTCTTAACCAAGATGGGGGCAATAACAATGGAGCACACACTGAAAAACCGCCGCCTGCGCCAGGCGGTCGGCCTGGGCGTGGCACTGCTGGTGGGCCAGGCGCAGGCCATCGAGTTGTATGCCGACGCCGACACCCAGGTCACCGGCAACTTCCTCGCCGTGTACGGTCTGTTCAACAGCCCGAAGAACTACGATGGGCGCAGCGGCGGCTCCACCTGGCGCGAGGCGTTCATCAAGTACGGTTTGAGCGTCGAACAAAGCCTGGGCCACCTGGGGGGCGTGTATGGCACGGCCAACCTGGTGAGTTCGGGTACCTGGGGCGATGGCGATGCGGCAGGGCTCACCAACGGCATCGAGCGCACCACCAAGTTTGACGAGGCCTTCGCCGGCTGGCGGTCCGGGGAGCTGTTCCCGGTGTTGGGCAAGGACGGTGTGGACCTGTCGTTCGGTCGCCAGATCATCATGCTCGGCGACGGTTTTATCCTTAACGACGACGGCCCCAACCTGGGCAATGGCGTGGGCGACGGCGAGTTCAATCGCGGCGGCGCCTACTACATCGCCGCGCGCCATGCCTTCGATAAAACGGCGGTGATTCGCCTGGGCGGCAAGGACGGCGTGCACGGCAGCCTGATGTGGATCAAGTCCGACAACCGCGCCCAGGCCCTCACCGAAATGGCCGCCGGCACCCTGGAATACAGCGCCGCGCCGGGTACCCTGGGGCTGACCTATATTCACGGCATCGACGTGGATGAGCGCTTCGCCACCGACCTGCAGCGCCAGCGCAAAGGCATGAACCTCTACAGCCTGCGCGGCGCCGGCAGTGCCGGTATCGACAACGCGCACTTCGCCTTCGAACTGGCGCGCCAAAGCCGTCGCGACGGCCAGGAAAATGCCGGCTACGCCGAAGCCGGCTACACCTTCGCCAACCTGCCGTGGTCACCGGATCTGACCTACCGCTACGCCCGTTATTCGAAGAACTGGGACAGCATGTTCTCAGGTTTCAACCGTGGCTACGGCACCTGGGTGCAAGGCGAAGTGGCAGGCAACTATTCCGGCCCCTTCAACAGCAACACCGCCGTGCAGCACGTGGCGCTCAAGGTCAAACCCTTGGAGAACGTCACGCTTGGGGCACTGTTCTTCGACTACACCACCGTGAGTACCCGTGACCAGCCCAATCTGGATGGTCGCGAACTGGACCTGTATGCCGAATGGGCCGTCAACGAGCACCTGATCATCACGCCGCTGCTCGGCCTGTACAAACCGAATAAATCAGCCGACAACGGCGGCAATCAGGTCGGCGGCAACGGCACCAATGTCTACAGCCAACTGGTGGTCGCCGTGCCGTTCTAAACCGCCTCGGGCGCGCACGGAGGCAGCGCCCGGACCTCAGCATAGGCGCCCTGATGATAGAGCAGCGGCGCGCGGCCAAAATCATCAAAGGCCACCACCTTGCCGATCATGATCCAATGGTCGCCGCCGTCCACCTGCTGGTATTTCTCACAGTGAAAACGCGCCGAGCAATCGGCGAACACCGGCGAGCCACCCTCCCCCGGCTCGTATTCGATCAGGGCGAAGCGGTCTTCACGGGGGCGCGCGAAATTGTTGGATAAATGCACCTGGTCCGCCGCCAACACATTCACCGCAAAATGGCTGGCCTCCTCGAACACCGCATGGCTGTTGGAGCGTTTGTCGATGCTCCACAGCACCAGCGGCGGGTCGAGGGACACCGAGTTGAAACTGTTGGCGGTCACGCCCACCTTGCGCCCGGAGGCGGTGGCGGCGGTAACCACGGTCACGCCAGTGGCAAAGTTACCCAAGGCGCGACGAAAGGCTCGTGGGTCGAATACGTCAGACATGCAAGACTCCCGGGTGGCCTCTATGGGCCGCCCTGATTGTTGTAGGGAAAACGCGGCTACACCATGCTCGGGTCGGGTTCCAGGCCCATCAGCTCACGGCCGAGGATCTGCGCGCACACGTCATAGTCGGTGTACGCATGGGCGCCGGTCATATGGGAATCGCGGAACAGGCGCTGCATTTCGTTGTGTTCGAACCAGGCATTGCCACCGGCGGCAGCGAACAGCCGGTCTACCGCTTCGATGCACATCTTGGTGGCGTAGGCCTGGTTGGTGCGCCAGAACGCCAGGGTTTCTCGCGTTGGGTAGCGGTGGGCGGCGCTGTGTTGGGCGTGGTCTTGCCAGGTCTTTTCCAAAAACGCCCGGGCGGCGGCCACTTGGTGGGTGGACTCGGCCAGGCGCATGAGCGCCGGGGTCGCGGCGCCGACGGCAGCGCCGGTGTAGGCACGTACGCGGTTTTTGGTTTTTTCGCGGAACACCTCCAGCATGCGCTCGGCCACGCCGAGGCTGACGGTGGAGAAGCCACTGGCGAAATACGGCCGATACGGCGCGTAGAAAATCTGGCTGTCTGGGTACAGGCCAAAGCCTGCGGACTTGCCTTCCATCATGTCCTTGGCCTTCTGGATCCGGTGCTCGGGCACCCAGGCGTTGTCGATGATCAGGGTCTTGGTGCCGCTGCCTTTCATGCCGGCTGAAAACCAGTCATCGCGGATCTGATAGTCACTGCGCGGCAGCACGGCAAAGCAGTAGTCCTGGGTGCCTTCGGCATTCTGGCGACGGCAGCCGACAATCGCCCATTCGCCATGGTCACAGCCGCTGCTCCAGCCCATCTCGCCACTGAAGTACACGCCGCCCTCGCCCTCGGTCACCCGGCCGAACGGCGCAATACTGCTGCTGGCCGTGGCATCCGGGTTGGCGCCCCAGATTTCCTGCTGCAACTGCGCCGAGAACAGCGCCAGTTGATGGCTGTGGGTGCACAACAAACTCATGGCCCAGGCGGTGCTGGCGCAACTGCCGGCGAGCAAGGCGATGCAGTCGGCGAATTCGGGCAGCGACAGTTCCAGGCCACCGAATGCCTTGGGCTGGAAGGCGCGGTGCAGCCCGATGCTCTTGAGCAGCGCGATATTCTCATCCGGCACTTGTCGCAGTTGTTCGGCACGGCTGGCGTTGGCGGCAATGGCAGGCAGAAGAGGCTTGAGGTCTTCGAGGAGCGGGTTTGGCTTTTTCATGGACGGCCCTGCTTATTATTGGAAGTCCGGCAGGCGTTCCAAATCGTGGAACGGCGCGGGATGCAGGGCCAGTATCGACCGGCTTGCGCCGGCACAACATGCACGTTCGGCAGGCAAGGTTGTACTTTTCACAGGCACGGCAGGCACAGGCATAAAACTTGGCAGGCACGGTCAAGCCGCGTACCTGCGCGTTGGTTAACCTCGAGTTTTCTTTTGTGAACTGCCAGGAACCTGCCATGAGCGATATCCCGCTGCTGCCTCACGTCGAAGCCTTTTTGCGCCGCCGTCATGGGCTCTTCATCGACGGCGCCAGTGTGCGCAGCCACGCCGATGCACGCCTGAGCGTGACCAACCCTGCCACCGGCCAGGTGATCGCCGATGTGGCCGACGCAGACCTGGCGGATATCGACGCTGCGGTCGCTTGCGCCAACCGGGGTTTCCAGTTGTGGTCCCAGACCGCTTCCGCAACCCGTGGCAACGTGCTGCTGAAACTGGCCGACCTGCTGGAGCACCACCGCGAAGAACTGGCGCAGATCGAAACCTGCCAGTCGGGCAAGATCATCCAGATTTCCCGCGCCTTTGAGGTCGACCAGGCCGCGCACTTCCTGCGTTACTACGCAGGTTGGGCCACCAAGCTCAGCGGCCAGACCCTCACGCCATCGCTGCCTTCGTTCAATGGCGAGCGCTACACCGCCTTCACCTTGCGCGAACCGGTGGGCGTGGTGGTAGGCATTGTGCCGTGGAATTTCTCGACCATGATCGCCATCTGGAAGCTCGCCTCGGCACTGGTAACCGGCTGCAGCATCATCATCAAGCCCAGCGAATTCACGCCGCTGACCCTGTTGCGCATCGCCGAACTGGCCATCGACGCCGGGTTGCCGGCGGGCGTGCTCAACGTGTTGACCGGCGGCGGCCATGTCGGCAAGGGGCTGGTGGAACACCCCGGCACGCACAAGGTGTCGTTCACCGGCTCAGTGCCCACCGGTATTGCGGTGGGCCGCAGTGCCATGGGCGCAGGCCTCACCCGCGCGACCCTGGAACTGGGTGGCAAGAACGCCGCCGGCTTCCTGCGCGACATGGACGTGGACAAAGCGGTGGATGGCATCATCGAAGCGGGCTTCTTGCATTCTGGGCAAATCTGCGCAGCGGCCGAGCGTTTCTTCGTGCACCGCTCGCAGATCGACGCCGTGCTGGAAAAACTAAAAGCACGCCTCAGCCGCCTGACCATCGGCTCGCCCCTGGACGAACACACCGACTTCGGCCCGGTGACCCATCAGCAACACCAACACAAACTGCTCGGCTACTTCAACCAGGCCCGCGCCGAAAACAACACGATCATCCACGGCGGCCACCTCATCGACCGCCCCGGCTGCTACGTCGAACCCACCGTGATCCTGGCCAACCACCTGCACGACACCCTGCTCAACGAAGAAACCTTCGGCCCCATCGCCACCTTCCTGCCCTACGACGATGAAGACGAATTGCTGGCCATGATGAACCACGGGCCCTACGGGTTGAGCGCCAGCCTGTGGACCAATGACCTGGGCAAGGCCCTGCGCATGATCCCGGCTGTCAAGGCGGGCACGGTGTGGGTGAACATGCACACCTTGCTCGACCCGGCAGTGCCGTTTGGGGGCAGCCGGTCTTCGGGATTAGGGCGGGAGTTTGGCAGTGCGTTCATTGAGGATTACACCGAGCTTAAGTCGGTGATGGTTCGGTATTGAATGGCTGTAGGAGCGAGCTTGCTCGCGAAAAACCCACAGGCGCCGCGCTTACTCAGGGAGCACGCGTTATCGTTGACGTTTTTCGCGAGCAAGCTCGCTCCTACATGGGGTATTCGGCGTACCCGCAATGGCGCGGTTGTCAGACCGCTCTTACACAACTTTCGGGTTGCGTCCGATGAGCCCCACCGCTAACCTTCGCGGGTCGCTGCAAAATCAGCGAATGGGTGTGGTAGCCCAGTTCTTTCATAGACCCCAAAAACGCTCAAGGGCGTTTTTTTATGCGGGCTGCTTTGTGGCGGCTGTGCATGGGAGGCTTCGGCCTGCCGGGTTTCTATGACCGGTCTACCACCCCGTGTACAGTCGCCTCCTTACTTCGTGTGGTAGCGAAATGGAGGTGCTCATTCATAGGAGCTTCGCCATGAAAAAAGTCACACCCAATCCCCCACCATCCCCCTCGGATGAAAACCCGCAACTGCCTCCAGATGTCATCTTCACCGTCCGCCCCGGACTCAGCACTGAAGCCGCCTTGAGCAATGCCAGCGAAATGCTGGAGTCCGCGACTGTCTGCGCCTACGACTGTGCCGAACAGCTTGACGGTCACGCCCGCAAGCAGGTGTTGGCGGTGGTGCAGATGATCGAGATTGCGCAGTTGCTGGTAGATGAAGCGTTGAACCGTGAGTGCCCGGTGGCCTGATGAAAACGCACACCCCCAACAGGCAATGACATTCCCCTGTGGGAGCCGTCGAGCTTTAGCGAGGCCGCGATAGCGGTGGATCAGGCAATGAATATGTTGACAGTGCCGCCGCCATCGCAGCCTCGCTAAAGCTCGACAGCTCCCACATTGGATCGGCCGCGTCTCAGTAGAGAGTGATCCATGCTGGAACTTCACTGCTATCATCCAGCCACTACTTATGACATGGAGGTCGCTATGCACCAGGTAACAACCCTCGCTTGCTTACTGGTAGGCGGCGCCCTCACCGGCTGCAGTATCACGCAAACCGTCACCCCCGTTCCCTCCTCAACTGTTCACTCGCCCGAAATCTGCATGATTCCCGCCGCAGGCTTGCGTGAAGGCTTCAATACGACTTACACCGCTCAATTACGCAGTAAGGGCTTTCAACCCCGCGAGTTGCCGCCAGGCGCCCCGCCCGCCAGTTGCGCGCTGTCGACCACTTATATCGGTACATGGAGCTGGGACATGGCGCTGTACATGAGCTTCGCCGATATCCAGGTGTTCGAGAACGGTCGAAGCGTCGGACAGGCGTTGTATGACTCAACTTCGGGTGGCGCCCGAATGGGCAAGTTCATCGATGCGCAAAGCAAAATCATCGAGATGACCAATCAGCTGTTTCCCAATGCTGATTACGGCATGACTCGACGTCAGGCTGACCTTCTTCCCTAGAGCGAGCTCATCCACCTGCCTGCGCCACACTTCACACCACCTTCTGTAGGAGCGAGCTTGCTCGCGAAAAACCCACAGGCGCCGCGCTTACTCAGGGAGCACGCGTTATCGTTGACGTTTTTCGCGAGCAAGCTCGCTCCTACAGGGCATTATCGTGCCAGGCTACCAGGTGCCCATCGCCAGGCTGTGTGGCGAAAATTCCGCGAATTGCCAGCGCAAGGCCAACGCTGCCGGGCGGCGGACCACATGTTCCACCGTCACCGTCCACAAGCGCTGCGCGCCTTCGAACTCAGCCACTTGCGGCCCACCCAGGATCAACGAAGTACGCCCGGCCACTTGCAGCACGTCGCCGGTCTCAAAATCCACAAACAACAACCCCGCCACCGGGTTGGCGTGCAGGTTGCCGAGGGTGTTGAAGAACAGGTTGCCGGCAAAATCCGGGATGGTCAGTACGTTGCCTTGCACCCGCACAAATCCCGTATTGCCGCCTCGGTGGGAGACGTCTACCGAGCGTTCGCCGTGCAGGTCGACGTAGCTGGCGACGAAGAAGGTGTCGGCGTGGCGGATCAGTGCTTGAGCCGCGTCGTCCAGGCGGTTGCTGCGCTCGGCCAGGTTGCCGGGTTTGCGCGCAATGCCGGCGACGGGGCGCAGTTGGATGTACTTGGGGCAGTTGCCGAAGGTGTGTACCACGTCGACCGTGAAGCCCTCCTGCTCATGCGTTCCAATGCGGCCATTCATGCGGTTGCGGCGGCGGGTGTTGAGGTCGATGCCCAGCAGGCCAATGGCCGAGCCATCCGTTATTCCAGCCCAGGCGGGATCAGTTCTGGAAGGCAGGCTGTCGATCTGCAACGTGTGCGGATCGGGTGAGTGCGCGAAGCCTGGTGCGCCTTCCAGCATCGTCGCCCAGGGGATGCCCTGTTCGTCCACCACACCCGCGATCAGGTACGGCAGTAGCGGATAGAAATCGCGATGCTGCTCAGGCAAATGATCACGAATGACTTTGGGCCCGATCATGGCCATGCGTTCAGAAACGCCGGCACTGTCCTGCATGTGTCGTTCGCCGACATGCCAAGGGGTTGGTTCAATCGAGTGCATGGCGCTCACCTCCGGTTAGAGACTGAAGATGCTGCGCCCACACCGCGATGAAGAGAATGCCCACCCTGGGCAATCCACTATTACGCCAACTGAAACGCCGGATGCTCGCGCAACGCGCTGACGCAGTAGTCAACAAAGCTGCGCACGCGCATCGACGCATGGCGGCCTTCGCGGTAGACCACATGCACCGGCTGCGGCGGTAACTCGAAGGCAGGCAACAGGCGCTGCAACTGGCCGCTCGCCAGGTGTTCGTGCAGCGGGTAACTCAAGGTTCGAATCACGCCCGCCCCCTGCACCGCCGCATTGATCGCGCCTTGGACAGTGGCGCAACTCAGCCGGGCGCGAGCCTTGAGGGTGTAATGCGGGAAATCCCAGTGCACCGGGTCGGCGCTGGCAATCAGATGATGCTGCTTGAGTTCAGCTGGATGCCGGGGCTCCCCCCGGGTCGCCAGGTAAGCGGGGCTGGCGCAAAGGACTGTGCCCACCTGCCCGACCTGCCGCGCAATCAGCGACGAACTGGGCAATTCGCCGACCAGCACCGCCACGTCCAGCCCCTCTACGTGCAGGTTCGGGTAATAGTCGTGGTAATGCGCGATCACACGCACCGCCGGGTAGCGATCCGCATAGCCGGCCAACAGCGGCGCCATGACATAGCGGCTGAACAGCAATGGCAGGAATATCCGCAGGTCGCCCTGGGCCTGCACATGCAAACCGTTGGCCGAAGCCTCGGCCGCGTCCACCGCTGCCAGCAGGCGCACGCAGTCGGCAAGGTAAGCTTGGCCTGCGTCGCTTAAACTGACGCCGCGGGTGCTGCGTTGCAGCAACACCACGCGCAGGCGTGTCTCCAGGCGCGCAACTGCACGTACCAGCGTCGGCCCGGAAACCTGCGCATGACGTGCCGCCGACGCCAGGCTCGGTTGCCCGGCCAGCGCGGTAAACAGCTGCATATCGCGAAAACGCTCCATCAGGCGCGCCGCTTGGTCGCCGCGTTCAGGGCCGGGTCCTGCCCGAGGCGCTGGCTGAGGAAATCCACAAACGTATTGACCTTGGCCGGTACGCGGCCGTTTTGCTGGAACACCACGTGGATCGGCAGCGGCGCCGGTTCGAAATCCTCCAGCACCAGCTCCAGCTCACCCGCCGCCACCGCTGCCGCGACTTGATAAGACAGCACCCGCGTCATACCCCAGCCCAGGCGGGCCAGGGTGATCGCGGCATTGTTGGCGGTGACCACCAGGCGTGGCTCGATCGGTACCTTCAGCGGCTGGCCGGCGTCGATAAATGTCCACTCACTGACCCGTTGGCTGGACGATGAGGTGACAAGCTTGGCCTCACGCAACTGCTCGGGGCGCTGGGGCCGCCCGTGTTGGTCAAGATAAGCCGGCGATGCGCACACCACCCGGCGTACTTCGCCGACCTTGATCGCTTGCTGCCCGGATTGTTGCAGGTGGCCGATACGTACCGCCACGTCAACACCTTCGTCGGTCATATTGACCACCCTGTCGACCAGCAAGGCGTTGATACTCACCAAAGGAAAACGGTCCAGGTAATCCCCCAGCACCGGCGCCACATACAGCTCGCCAAACAGTACCGGTGCGGTCACCGTCAACTGGCCGCCCGGGATGGAGTAACTGCCCGCCGCCGCTTCCTCGGCCTCGTCCAGCTCGGCAAGGATGCGTCGGCAATCTTCCAGGTAACGCTGGCCGGCTTCGGTCAAGTGCAGGCTGCGGGTGGTGCGCGCCAGCAACTGGGTGCCGATGCGTTGTTCCATGGCGGCAATGGCCCGAGTCACGCTGGGCGGCGACGTGTTCAGGCGGCGCGCGGCAGCCGCGAAGCCCTCCTCCTCGGCCACGGCCAGGAACACCTGCATTTCATGAAATCGGTCCATCGGCGCCCCTTGTTTGTTATTGCGATTGCAGCCCCACCGCCGTACGCGGCATGCCAACGAAACCCGGCAGTGCTTCGATGCTGGCCAGCCAGGCGCGTACCTTAGGGTAGTCGGCCAGGGACACATTGCCTTCCGGCGCGTGGGCCACGTAGGTGTAGAAGGCGATATCGGCAATGCTGGGCTGCTCACTGGCGAGGAAACGGCTCTGGCTCAGTTGCTGCTCCATCACGCTCAACAAGGCATGGGCACGGTTGATTGCGCTGACAGTGTCCACCTCGGCGCCAAACACCGTGGCCAAGCGCGCCGTGGCAGGCCCGGCATGCAGTGGGCCGGCAGCGGCCGAGAGCCAGCGTTGTACTCGCGCTTGCCCGACAAGGTCACTCGGCAGCCATTGGCCGTTGCCATAGTTGCTGGCCAGGTAAAGCAGGATGGCATTGGAGTCGGCCAGTACCGTGCCGCCGTCATCAATCACCGGCACCTGGCCGAAGCTGTTCAGGGTGGTGAGAAACTCAGGCGTTTTATGCGCACCTTGCTTGAGATCCACCAGGATAAATTCGCTCGTCAGCCCCAGCAGGGACAACATCAGCTCGACCCGGTGGGAGTGGCCGGACAGGGGAAAACCATAGAGTTTGATCGCAGGCTGGGTCATGACAGGCTCCAAATGAGTGGGTATCGACGCCAGGGATGTTCTACCGCTGCCCTGTCTGGCGGAATGACCAGGATTCACAATCCAGCATTTCATCCAGCGAAACAATCCCTCGTGCACGTCGCAGCCAAGCCTGGCGCGAGCATTTCATGAAAAAATTCAAACTATCGCCGTCCCCATCGTTCACACCTTCACGTGCAACGTTAAGTAGGAGGCAACATGCAGTACCGACAACTGGGTCATTCCGGCCTGCTGGTATCGGAAATCATCCTGGGCACCGTGCCCTTTGGCGGTCGCGCAGAGTTTGAAAAATGCGGTGCGGTGGACGTGCCCCTGGCCAAGCGCATGTTCGATATGGCGTTCGACGCCGGAGTGAATATGGTCGACACCGCCGACCTCTATTCCCACGGCCTGGCCGAAGAAGTGGTGGGCAAGGCGCTGGGCGACAAGCGCAACGACATTCTGCTGGCCACCAAGGGCCGCAGCCCGGTAGACGACAACCCCAACAACTCCGGCTCGTCGCGCTACCACTTGATCCGCGCCTGCGAAGACAGCCTCAAGCGCTTGGGCACCGACCACATCGACTTGTACCAACTGCACAACTGGGACGGCATGACGCCAATCGAAGAGACCCTGGAAGCCCTGCGCCTGTTGGTCGGCTCGGGCAAGATCCGCTACTTCGGCACCAGCAACTTCACCGCCTGGCAGATGATGAAAACCCTGGGCAAGGCTGAACTGCACGGCATGCTCAAGCCGATTACCCAGCAGATCTACTACACCCCGGAATCCCGCGAGGCCGAGTACGAGTTGCTGCCGTTGGCCCTGGACCAGCAGGTTGGCACTTTGGTGTGGGGCCCGATGGGCGAAGGCTTGCTGACCGGCACAACCCGACGCGGGCACAAGCCGCCGGCCAATACCCGCCAGGGCAGCGGTTGGCCGGAACCCTACGTCCACGACCAGGAACGTGCGCTGGACATTATCGAGACCCTCGCCGCCGTCGGCGATGAACACGGCGTCTCGGTCGCCCGCACCTGCCTGGCCTGGCTCAAGGATCGCCCGGGGATCACCTCGCTGATTGTCGGCGCCCGTACCGAAGCACACCTGCGCGATAACCTGGCGGCCACCGAGCTGAAACTCACCGAAGCGCAGTCGGCGCGTATCGAGGCCGTCACTCGCCGTCAGCCGTTGTACCCCTACTGGCACCGCTTCACCGCCGGGATTGATCGTTTTGACCCCGCGGAGCAACCGTTCCTGGCCGAGCATCAAAAGACCCTGGATGCGCGCAAGGACAGGTAAAACAACACCCGCCCCAATACCGATTAATTAAGCGAGCGCAATGCTCAAAGCAACGAAGACCCAATGTGGGAGCTGGCTTGCCTGCTCCCACAGTTGGATCGAGGGGTGTCGGGTAGATATGCGCAGGCTTTCAGGGCGTCACGGGAGCAAGCTCCCTCGCCACAGGTCCGGCATCGCCATCTACACAACTTTTTTGGGTAGCCGCAGACGGTAACCACGATGCGAAGCGAGCCGCTCTTGATCTTGATCTGCTTTTGATCTTAGGCGCCCCGTTAAACCACGCTGGCCGGAATTCGACAGGGATTTGGGGGGTAAACCGGCAGGGATGCCGGTTTAGCCGCCCCGCGCCATGGATGGCGCGTGGCGGCGGCCCCCCAAATCACTGGCGGATTACGGGCACACCGAGCCTAAGCGAGGTGCCGAGTGGTGGGGCAAGAGCGTTTTGCTTACTTTTGCGCTGTTCAAAAGTGAGCCGCTGTCAGAGCGGAACCCTAAGTGGCCGTTACCGCAGCAATGGATATGTACACAATCCAACTGTGTCGCCTGCCAGACCGCCTTCGCGAGCAAGCCCGCTCCCACAGCAAGCTGCCTCGCCACAGGTCCAGCGTCGCGTCGAAGTTGGGTAGATACCTATGCTCATCGCAGGCAAGCCAGCGCCTTCATTTGACATGCATCCCCTGTGGACGGGCTTGCCCTCATGCCGATGAGTTAAGCAAATACGATGCTCAAAGCAATGAAGCTCAACGCGTGGGTGACATCCCGGCGACGCGCGCCATCGCCGCCGGGTGGAGCATTTCCAGGCAGCGGCACAGGGAATTGAAATCCGGCGACTGCGACAACGACAGATGCAAGGTCTGGCTGGCCGACACCGGCACCATCGACCGCTGCGCGCACTGCCCGTCATAGAGCAGCGCATGCCGGATCATCGGATTTTCTCGGCAGAACTTCAGCAGGTCGACCTGGCGCGAACGCACCAGCGCGGTGTTGATGATCAACAGGTCGAACATCACGCCGTTCGAGCGCGTCAGCGCCTCCACTTCTTCGAATGAGCTCAAGGGGGCGATACGGTGATAGCCCAACTGGTTGAGCATCTTCTCGATCTTGACCCGCTGCAGATGCTCTCCATCGGCGATCAGAAAACGTAACGCTTTATTGGGCATAGGCAAACCTGGCAGATGGGCAGCGACGACGATCCTTCAACGCTCGCTACATTACCCGCCAAGGGTGAAGCCTGGCTTTAAGACGATTCCGAAACGGCAACGAGCCGCGAGCCTCGCAAGTGATTAGACTGGCGTGCAGACCACGCCACCCCGTTCTTCGAGACCCAGCCCATGCGAAACCTGCTCTTTGCCAGCCTCTGCTTGCTCACCACCGCCCTCGCGGGCTGCCAGCAACACCCGCCTGCCAACGACCAACTCGACGCCGTGCTCTGGACTCAGACCTCCATCGAGCACGAACTGATCTACCGCCAGCTCTTCGCCAATGCCACCCGCCAACTGGACGTCGCCCTGGCCGACCCGAGCTGGGACGCCCTACCCTTTGCCCCACGCAACCTGGCCGGCTTGCCCCCGGCCGTGGTGGTGGACATCGACGAAACCCTGCTGGACAACGTGCCCCTCAACGCCCGCGACATCATCAACAATCAGGTCTATTCCTATGACCGCTGGAACACCTGGGTCGAGCAGGCCAAGGCCCAGGCATTGCCAGGCTCGGTGGCGTTCCTGCAGGCGGCCCGGCAAAAAGGCATCCAGGTTTACTACCTCACCAACCGAGAACACAGCCAAGTCGCGGCCACGGCCAAAAACCTGCGTTTGCGCGGTTTCCCGATTGAGAGCGACGCACAGATCCTGGCGGCCAGCACCCCCACCGGCCACTGCGAAAGCGCAGGCTACGGCAAGCAGTGCCGCCGCCAGTGGGTCGCCAGCCATGCCCGCGTGCTGTTGATGGCCGGAGACTCGCTGGGAGATTTCGTGCAAGCCGAACACAACACCCTGGATGCGCAGCGCAAGGCCGTCGAACCCTATGTGAACTGGCTAGGCCAGCGTTGGTTTCTGCTGCCCAACCCGAGCTACGGCAACTGGTATAGCGCGCCGTATGGTGACGATGAGAGCTTGCCGTTTGCGCACAAACGCAGGCTCAAGCAGGGGGCGTTGCTGTTGCAGGAATAGGGTGAAGCCCTGCCATGATGATCGTTCCCACGCAGAGCGTACTCACACCGCCCTGGCCGCAATCGCCTCCACCTCCACCAACGCCCCCGGCAACGGCAGCGCCACTACTTGCAACGCGGTGCGCGCCGGTTTGTTTGGCTGTTCGGGTGTGCCAAAGAACTGGGTATAGCCGCGCTGCAACCCGGCAAAATCCAGCTTGCCACCGGTCTCTTCGGCGCCGACCAGAAACACCCGTAACTGCACGATGTCGCCCACGTCCAGGTCGTGTTGGCGCAGGATCTGGCGCAGTTTGTTGAACACTGAAACGCTCTGCACTTCGGTGTCGCCATACACCCCAGGCACCTTCGGGTCGGCGGGGTCCGGTAGCGTGCCGCTGACAAATACCAAGCTGGCTGAGGCCGGCACGGTGACGGTTTGCGAGATGGGGAATTCACCGACGCTGGTGCGTTGGATGCTGTCGCTCATGGTGTGGCTCCTCAGGATGCGGCCAACGCCGCGAGTTGGTGTTGTTGGGTGATGCGCTCGGCCAGTTGCGCGACCACATGGCGCGCCGAGTTGGCTGCCGATTCCTGCCAGATACCCACGCCGCTTTGCACCAGGCCGTCGCCGGCGAAATACACGCGGCCATGGGGCTGTTCAAGCAAGGCGTGGGCCTGGGCTGGGAAATGTTCACGTTGCAACCACGGGCCTTCGCTGTAGGGGATCTGCTCCCAGGACACCGCCAGTGGATTGCGCAAATGCCTGGAATTACCTGGATGCAACAGCTCCACGGCGTGTCGGGAGGCGGCGTACTGCTGATCGAGCGGTTGGGCGCCAAACACGTCGGCGCCCTCGCCGGTCACGTAACCGGCCACCAGCACGCCTTCGCGGGTGTTGAGGTCGTTGCTGGGGTACCACAGCAGGCGCGCCGGATGCTCGATCCACGACAAGCCGCCGTAGGTACGGTAGTCGGTCTCCCAAAAGCGCGGGGATTGCCAGGCCACCTTGGTCGCCTGGTCGCTGCGAGTGCTGAGCAGGGCCGCCTTGACCGGTGCGCTGAAGTCCGTATCGAGCTTGGCCAGCAGGGGCAGCGGCAAGGTGGAGACCAGAAAGTCGGCACGCACCACCTGTTCGCGGCCACTGTGCTGGTCGTGGTAGGTCACCGCCACGCCGTCCTCCAACTGGCGAATCTGCCGCACCTGGGCGCCCAGTTGCACCTGCTCCTGCACGCGTCGGTAGAGGGCGTCGGTGATGCGGTCCATGCCGCCCACGGGCTGGAACATGGTCGCCGAAAATTCCGGGAATTCGGTGTGTAACAGAGCGCCCCAGAGTTCCGGGTGCAGCAAGCGGTCCAACGTCAACGGGCTGCGGCGGGCGGGCAAGGCGCCAGGGTGAGCGGCGGATTCGAGGTGCCCCGAACGCAGAGTGCCCTCAAACGCCAACGCCTGGGACAGGTCGCCATAGACCTGCAAAAAAGCCAGCAGGCGCGTGCGTTCTTCGCCACTCAGTACATCATCAAGAGCATCGCGTTGCACCGCCTTGGCCAACAAGCCGGATAAATGCCCACGCGTATCGTTGAGCGCCTGGCCGACGCTGAACGCTGCCTGGCTCAAGTCCGGTCGCACCTGGGCACCATGACTGCTGTTGACCAGCACTTCCAGGGGCACGCCCAGTTCACTGCAATAGTCGAGGATCGTGCGGTGCTGGCTGGGAATACGCGCCGGCCCAGCGTTGAAATACTGGCCAGGGTCAAACCCCACCGTTTGCGAGCGACCGTCCTTATAGTCCACGCGGTCGCCGTGGCGCAGGGTCCAGGTACGGCCACCCACGCGCTCGCGGGCCTCCAGCACCTGCACGCTGAAGCCGGCGCGCGTCAATTCCAGCGCAGTGACCAGCCCGGCAATCCCGGCGCCCAGCACCAGTACACGGGTGCCCTGCCCCAGGCCGTCCTTGAGTTTCAGTGGTTGCGGTCGACGGTGTGACGATGGGCCCAGGCCCAACACTGCCAGTGCATCCTTGACCGCTTTCTCACCGCCCACCGCTGCGATACTCGACAGCGCTTCACGTCGTGTCAGTCCCATGTCTGTGCCTCCTTAATCCGGCAGCCCAGGCGGGTTGATCAGCGACTGGTCGACCCGTTCCACATCCAGGCCCCAACGTTGCAGCACCTGCGCATATTGCCCCCCGGCAATCGCACCTTGCAGGGCGGTGTGAATCGGTTTGACCAAGCCGTTGTCCTTGCGCGTGGTTACCGCGATATCGGCCTGCAACGGCCAGCCACCGTTGACGGTGCCGACGCGCTTGATGCCGCCGGTGATCGCCGCCGAATAGGCGTACACTGAGTTCGGCCCGAACAGTGCGTCACTGCGTCCCGACTGCACCGCCAGTTGTGCGGCGGCCTGGTCGTCGAAGTACTGCAACAACGCAGGTTTGAGACCGGCTTTCTCATTGGCCTCGTTCCAGGCCAGCAGGACCTTTTCCTGGTTGGTGCCGGAGCCGACGATGATCTTCAGCCCGGCAATGTCCGCCGCCTGCTTGATCTCATTGATCTTGCTGGTGCTCTTGACGTAAAAGCCGAGCACATCCTGGCGGTAGGTGGCGAAGTCGAAACGCTTCTTGCGTGCCTCGGTCACGGTGACATTGCTGATCACCGCGTCGTATTTGCCCGAGCTGACGCCCAGGGGCCAGTCTTCCCAACTGGTCTGCACCACGTTGAGTTGCAGACCAAGGCTGTCGGCCACCAATTGGGCGGTGTCGGCCTCGCTGCCGATGGTGGTCTTGTCGTCATTGGCCAGCAGCGCCAGCGGTGGCCCGGCTACGCCTGACACGGCCACGGTGAACTTGCCCGGCTGGGCGAACTTGAAGCCCGGCGGGATCTGCGCGATGGCCGCTTCATTGCGTGGCGCATGGATGCGCGGGCGGTCGGGGCTGAGGTCGACCTGTTGCACGGCGAATGCGCTGTGGGCCGTGGCCCCGGCAATGGCCAACAGGGCGACACGGGCAGTGGTGATAAACATGGGCAGTCACTCCTTGAACTAAAGCACTTTGCCGAGAAAGGCCTGGGTGCGGGGATGTCGGGGTTGGCGCAAGATTTGTTCGGGCGGGCCTTCTTCGATCAGTTGACCGTCGCAGAGGAACACCACGTGGTCGGCCACTTCGCGGGCAAAGCCGATCTCATGGGTGACGATCACCAGGGTCACACCCAGTTGGGTCAGGCCCTTGATCACGTCCAGCACCTCGCCCACCAGTTCCGGGTCGAGGGCCGAGGTGGGCTCGTCGAACAGCAGCACTTTGGGGTCGAGCGCCAAGGCCCGGGCGATGGCGACGCGTTGCTGTTGGCCGCCGGAAAGCTGGCGCGGGTAAGCGTCGGCCTTGTCCGCCAGGCCGACCTTGGCGAGCAGTTCATCGGCCTTGTCACGGGCCTGCACCCGGCTCCAGCGCTTGTGCGCCAGGGGCGCTTCGGCGATGTTTTCCCAGGCAGTGAGGTGGGGAAACAGGTTGAAGTTCTGGAACACAAAGCCCACGTCGATACGGCGCTTGAGGATCTCGCGTTCGGTGAGTTCAAACAGCAGGTCGCCTTTGCGCCGATAGCCGACGTATTCACCGTCGATGGTGATATGCCCGCTGTCGATCTTCTCCAAGTGGTTGATGGTGCGCAGCAAGGTGGACTTGCCCGAGCCGGACGGCCCGAGGATCACCGTGACCTTGCCAGGGTCGATGCTCAGGTCGATATGATCGAGTACCTGCTGGTTGCCAAAGCGCTTGCCCACGCCCTGGATCTGAATGCGCCCGGCGCGTGCTTCAGGCATGGGCCTTCTCCTTGAACCAGCGGCGCACGCGCTGCAGCGGCGTGGGTGGCAGCACCCGCGCGGTGCCCCGGGCGAAGTGGCGCTCGACGTAGTACTGGGCGCTGGTGAGCGCGGTGGTGATGATCAAGTACCAGACCGTGGCGACGATCAGCAACGGGATCACCGCCTGGGTGCGGTTGTAGATGACCTGCACGGTGTAGAACAGCTCGGGCAAGGCCAGCACGTAGACAATCGAGGTGCCCTTGACCAGGCCGATGATTTCATTGAACCCCGACGGCAAGATCGAGCGCAGCGCCTGGGGCAAAATGATCCGGAAGATGCGTCGAGAGGCCGGCAACCCCAAGGCCGCCGCCGCTTCATGCTGGCCGGCATCCACGCCAATCAGCCCACCGCGAATGATCTCCGCCGCGTAGGCCGCCTGCATCAGGCTCAAGCCCAGGACGGCCACGGTGAATTGGCTGAGCACATCCACCGTCGACCACTCGACGAACACCAGGTCGGTGAACGGCACGCCTAGCACGATGTGGTCGTACAGGTAGGCAAAGTTGTAGAGGATGATCAGCACCAGCAGGGCCGGCATCGAGCGGAAGAACCAGATATAGCCCCAGGCCAACGCCGCCAGCAACGGCGAACCCGACAGCCGCGCCAGGGCCAACGCGGTGCCCAGCAGGATGCTGAACACTGTGCTCAGCAGCGTCAGCAGCAACGTCTGGCCCAGCCCGCGCAGCACCGAGGGCGAAAAAAACCACTGGCCGAACACCCCCCATTCCCAGCGCGGGTTGGTGGCCAGAGAGTGCACGATGGCGAGTAATACCAGCGCGGCGAAAATCGACCCGGCCCAGCGCCAGGGGTGCCGGGCCGGCACCACGCGCAACGCCTTGATCGGCGTGGCGGCACGGCGCTGGTGCAGCGGTTGGGCGCTGACTTCATTCAGCAGGTCATAGGGTTTGGCGACAATGGGCATGTTCTTTTCCTCGCAGGCCTCAGAAGGCGTAAGTCAGCCGGGTGTAGTAATACCCGCCGGTAAAACCGTAGGGCGAATAGGTGCCGTAGCTGGCAACCATGGTGCTGCTCGGCACCCCTTGTTTCTTGGGATAGAGGTCGAACAGGTTCTTGGCGCCGATGGCGATGTTCAGGTCTTTGGTGAGGCTGTAGCCAAGGTCGAGGTCGGTGATCCAGCGGGCGTTGTAGACCCGGTCCAGGTCACGATTGGCCGATGAGTTCACTTCCTTGTACGAGCCGTAGCGGGTCAGGGCCAGGTTGAGATTGAAGCGTTCGATGCGCCAGTCACCGCCCAGGATCAGCTTGGTGTTGGGTTGCACGCCGGTGATCAGGTTGCGCGCCTGGCGGTCCATCAGGTCGTAGGAGGTGCCGAGGATGTCGGTAGATGCCCTGTAGTTGAGGATGTTGGTCTGGTTCCAGTTGAACGCTGCGGTCCACTTCAGCGCGCCGAACGCGCCCAGGTCCTGGTTGTAGCTGCTGACCAAGTCCAGGCCTTTGGTGCGAGTGTCGGCACCGTTGATAAAGTACTGGCCGCCGGAGGTGGAGTTGATGCCGTTGTTCTGCAGCACCTGGGTGACTTCCGGGCCCAGCAAGGTGCCGGTAAGGGTAATGCGGTCACGCAGGTTGATCACGTAGGCATCGGCGGTGAAACTCAGGCGGTCGGTGGGTGTGAGCGTGAAACCGAGGCTGAAGTTGGTAGAGCGCTCGGGCTTGAGCTCCTGCGCGCCTAGTGCCTGGGCCGCCGCCGAACCCACCGGCAGCACGCCATAGTTGATCGACTGATACACCCCATCGACGACGCCATAGGTGGTGGAGCGCGCACTGAACAGGCTGTTGGCCAGGGACGGCGCACGAAAGCCATTGCTCACCGTGGCGCGCACTGCGAACTGCGGGGTGAAGTCGTAGCGGGTGGTCAGCTTGCCGCTGCGGGTGGCGCCCACGCCCTCGTTGTAATGCTCATAACGCACCGCTGTGCCGACGTACCAGTTAGGCAAGGGGTTGAAACCCACGTCCACATAACCGGCCAGGCTGTTGCGCGAGGCGCTGCTTTCTTCGTCCGGTGAAATACCATTGGTGACCTGCGCCCCGGACGATGCGCAGTTACCCGGCGCCACGCAGTAACCGCCATTGGCATAGGACGCGTAATCACCGGCTTGCACCTCGTAGGTGTCGCGCCGATGCTCGAAGCCGTAGGACAGGTCCAAGGGCTTTTGCAGTCCGATGTCGAAGCCACGCTTGAAGTCCAGGTTGGTGGTCAGCTCGGTGGAAATCCAGGTGCCGGAGGTGAAGCTGTTCGGGGTGGCTTGGCCCAGGGAAGGGTTCTGGTTATGGGTGGTGCCCTGCTCCGCTTCGTTGCGCCCATAGGTGGTAGACAAGTCCCAGTCCCACTCGCCCACAATGCCCTTGCCACCGAACGCCGCCTGGAAGTCGTCCTCGTCGATGTACCAGGTGGGGGTGTACCCGGCCGGGTAACCGTTGGGCCCGCTAGTGATGGTGTTGGTGATGGTCGGCAGGCGGAAGTTCTGCCCCTGCTCGGCCTTGCGTCGCGAGTAGGTGGTGAAGGAATAGAGGCTGAGGCTGTCGTCGATCGGCAACTCGGCGTTGTAGCCCAGGGTCAGCAGGTTGGTCTTGGGCGTACCGTAGCCGCCATAGGTGGACTTGCCCGCCAGGCCATAGGCTTGCTCATAGGTGTAGCCGTTGGCGCTGGCCTTGTTGTCATCGTTCTGGCTGCGCGCATCCAGGGCCAGTTGCACGATGCCGCCGTTGCCGATTTCGAAGCCCTTGTTGAGGCTTTGCTGCACGGTCTGTTTCTTGCCGTCGTAGCCAAGGCCGGCGTGGGTCACCGAGGTACCGCGGGTGTCGGCCTTGAGGATCACGTTGATCACCCCTGCGATGGCGTCAGACCCGTATTGGGCAGCCGCACCATCGCGCAGCACTTCGACATGGTCGATGGCGCTGATGGGGATCAGGTCCAGATCAGCCGGCGCCGCGCCGGTGTTAATGCCGTTGATATTCAAGGTGGCACTGGTGTGGCGGCGCTTGCCGTTGACCAGCACCAACACTTCGGCGGCGCTCAAACCCCGCAGGTTCGGTGCCCGGGCAATGCCGCTGGCGTCCCAACCGGTTTTTTCCGGCAGGGTCAGCGACGGGATCACCGCGCTCAACGCCTCCATCAACCCGGGCTTGCCGGTGTTTTGCAATTGCCGGGCGCTGACCACGTCAATCGGCACCGGGCTGCTGGTGACCGTACGCTGCTCGGCGCCACGGTTGCCGGTCACAACGACCGTAGACAAAGTGCTGTCTTCCTGGGCCTGCGAAGCTGCGGCGAACAGCGACAGGGTCAGGGCAGCAGTAGGTTGCAGAATGTGCTTCATATCCATTCCCAGCTTTTTCCAAATCGCAAAGTCGAGCAGGCACGCGCCAGGCGCGGCGGGGCCGATGTTCAAAGGGGCGATACGGCGTGGGCTAGGTGTGGGGCAAGCGAGGGGTTTGAAGTGGCAACATGCGTTGAGCTCCCGTCCAACGACTCTGCGGCGGCGGGAGGATTACCCGGTCAGGCGCGCAGAATCTGAATCACGCTGGGTACCATCCGAGGTCAGGGGTAGGCTGTTGGGATCAAACATAACGGAATGGATTTTAAAAATATAATGCTATTTGGGCATAAGCTAATATTCTCTACTTTCATTATTTTTAAAAATAATTATTCATAAAAATGATTTTTAATCTGAGCGCGCAAAACGCTAAAAATGTGGGAGGGGGCGTACTACCGATGACCGTGGGCCAGTCAAAATACATTCACTGACACGCCCCCACCGCAACGGTAACTACGATGCGAAGCGAGCCGCTCTTGATCTTGATCTGCTTGTGATCTTGATCTCAGGCGCCCCGTTAAACCACGCTGGCCGGAATTCGACAGGGATTTGGGGGGTAAACCGGCAGGGATGCCGGTTTAGCCGCCCCGCGCCATGGATGGCGCGTGGCGGCGGCCCCCCAAATCACTGGCGAATTACGGGCACACCGAGCCCAAGCGAGGTGCCGAGTGGTGGGGCAAGAGCGTTTTGCTTACTTTGCCGCTTTTGCAAAGTGAGCCGCCGTCAGGGCGGAAACCTAAGTGGCCGTGACCGCAGGAATGGATATGTACCCGGTATAACTGCGTCGCCTGTTAGGCCGTCATCGCAGGCAAGCCAGCTCCCACATTTTTGATCGCGGGCTGTCAGGCCACCATCGGGAGCGAGCCCCCTCCCACATTGGTACTCGGTGCAGCCAGGATCACTGAGCCGGCCGCAACAGCTGCATCTGCTGGCGATAATCATCCGTCACCTGCCGCGCCTGGCTGCTGCTGGTAATCACCCTCGGCGTAATCAGCACAATCAGCTCCGTGCGGTCCTTGGACTTGCCGGTATTGCCAAACAACCAGCGCAACCCCGGAATCTTCCC
Source organism: Pseudomonas sp. MF6394 (assembly GCF_002018845.1). Lineage (NCBI taxonomy): Bacteria > Pseudomonadati > Pseudomonadota > Gammaproteobacteria > Pseudomonadales > Pseudomonadaceae > Pseudomonas > Pseudomonas sp. MF6394. Next base: position 76,592 of record NZ_MVOJ01000012.1, on the reverse strand, counting down.
CAGGTAAGGCACGGCACTGACACGCTCCGCGTTGTCCTGCTTGATCAACCCACCGAGCAACACTGTCTGGCCACTCTGAACCGCCACCTGGGTCGACACCGAGCGCGTGGAGATGCGTGGGTTCACCGGCGTCTCACTGCTCCCCGTCGGGTTCTGAGCATCACTGACCTGTTGCTGAATATCCATGTACACCAGCCCACCCGGATTGATGCGCGGCACCACATCCAGAATCACCCCCGTCTGCACATATTCGACACTGCTCAAGGTGGTGTCGGCGTCGCCGGTATTGACGGTGGTCTGGCTGATGGGAATGTTGTCCCCCACCTGGATCTGCGCCGGCTGGTTGTTCATCACCACCAGCGATGGCGCCGACAGCACCTGGGTGCGGCCGTTGGTTTCCAGGGCATGCAGGGCCACTTGCAGGTTGGAGCTGACGAAGGAATAGAACAACGAGTCCGCCGCCCCCAGCCCTGCCCCGCCACCGCCCAGGGCGCCTTGACTGCCGGAGGCGTTGGCCACCGTGGTGCTGGTGGAATTACCGGCCAGGCGGCCCAGGTACCACTGCACGCCCAGGTCCAGTTCGCCGGTGAGCTTAACCTCCAGGATGCGAGTTTCGATCTGCACTTGCAGCGGTGGGTTGTCGAGGCGTTTGATCGCCGCTTCGATCTCTTTCCACTGCGCCGGGCGGGTGCGCACCAGCAGTTGGTTGCTGCTCTTTTGCGCGGTGATGCGCGTGCCCGCTTCGAGGTCGCTGGTGGGCGATGCAGGGGTGATTTCGGCAGGCTCGGCTTCAGGTTCTTCGGCTGCGGGCACGGGCGCGTTGGCCTGCAAACCGGCGCTGGTGGACGAGGACAAGGTGGTGGTACGCAAGCCCGGCGCTACCTTCGCCGGGGCGTCATCCTTGATCGCGCCGTTGCCGTAGATCTGCCGCAGGTACTTGGCGAGGTCGGCGGCCTTCATATTGCGCACGTCGTACACATACATCTGCGGCTCGTTGCCGCCGCCCTCGTCGATGGTGCGGATCCAGTCGCCCACTTCGCTGAGGTACTGGGGCTGGGAAGAAATCGCCACCACCGAGTTGGTGCGCTCCACCGGCAAGAACCGCAGCATGCCGGCCAGGGGTGTGCCACTGTCCGTGCCGAACATGGCTTGCAGCTCGGGCATCAGCTCGGCTACCGAGGCGCGTTGCAGGCCAAACACCGCCACCGACATACCCTTGAGCCAGTCCACATCGAAGGTGTCGATCGTGTCCTGGTAGTTGGCCAGTTCTTCAGGCGTGCCGGCCAGGCTCAGCACATTGCGCGCCGGGTCCACCAACAAAAAAGCGTTTTCACGGGCGAAGGGTTTGAGCAGTTTCTGCATCTCGGTGGCCGAGATATAGCGCAGTGAAAACAGACGTGCCGAGAGGCCGCTGGCCGGTTGCGCCACGCGCATCTGCGGCACCAACTTGCCCGCCACTGCCTGGTTAGCCGGCAGGACCACATAGCGGTTGCCCTGTTTGATCATGGCGTTGTCGGTCCAGGACAGCAGGGTTTCGAGAATCGACAGCGCTTGCTGTTTGTCCACCGGTTTGGAAGTGGAGAAGCTGACAGTACCTTTCACGCCCTCGGCGATGCTGTAGTTCTCGTGCAGCAGGTCGCCCATCACACTGTTGATCACGGCCTCGATGGGCTGGCCGGCGAAGTTGAACACGATGTCGCCGCCCTGCTCCGGCACGTTTACAGGCGCCTTGGGCTGGCGCACGAACGCTTGATTGCCGCGAATCAACTGGCGCTGTGGCGGGGCCTGGGTGGCAGGTGGAGGGCTTTGGGCCACAGGCGTCTGAAGCGGCGGGCGTTGCGCGCCGGTGCCCTGCAGGGCCTCGTGCAGCAGCTCGTCGTCCGGGTCGAGGGTGTCGGGCAAAGAGCCACAGCCGCCCAGGGAGACGGCGGTAGCCAGGCAAAACAGCGAAGTGCGCATATCGATCAAGGGAGAGACTCGCGGGGATGTGAGATCAGGGGTAGCCGCTTACCGTAGAGGCTCAGGGTCTGGGTGCGCCCGTCCAGGGCAAAACGGGCGTATTGCGGGGTCAGGTGTTCCAGGCGCCAGCCGTTGGGCAACGCCTGGCCCAAGCGCACCGTGAGCGTGGGGCCACCGGCTTGCTTGAGCATGGCCATTTGCAGGTTGCCGGTGATCAGGATGCCGCTGAGGGTCAGGTTGGCCAGGCTCGCCACCTGGGTTTTACCCACCTCCCGGTCTGGGCGGCGATCCGGGCTGAACAGCGGCGTTTGCCAAGTGCCAGCAAGGTCTTGCAACGCCGGCGTGGGCGCGGCCTGCACCTGGAACGAGGGCGGCGCATGCACCGGCGCATCGGGTAACCACCGCGGGGCATCGCCGATGCTGCTGAGGATCATCGCCATCAACAACCCCAAAAGCGCGGCCACGCCGAGCCAACCCCATTCCAGAGGACGCAAGGGGCCGATCATGGTGCCACCCGCGCCGGTTGCAGGTAGCCGCGTACCAGCAGTTGCACCGCCAGCTTGCCTGCCCCGCCATTGGCCGGCGCCAGTTTGTCACGACGAATATGCAGCTCATCGACGAACAGAAAAGGCGGCTGATATTCCAGCCCATGCAGGATCGCGGTCAGCGGTTCGATGGCGCAATTGAGCGTGAGGCTGACCTTGACCTGACGATAGGGCTCGCTGTCGTCCTGTTCAGGCGTGATCGGCTTGCGCTGGGTGAGGTTGCAGCCGCCGCCGAGGTTGGCGTGGCTGTTGATCAGGTCGGCAAGACGCTGCATCAGGTCGGCGGCGACCACGTCCGGGTCGTCCCCCGGCAACAGGCTGGCGCTGCTGGCCGGGTCTTGCTGTGCTTGCGCCAGTTGTTTGCGCAACGCATCGCCCTGGCGTATGACGCTGGCATAGCGCTGCTGCTGTTCACGCAACTGTTCGGCCTGTTCACCCATGGCCCGCAGCGGGCCGGCGAACCAGCTGTCGATCAACAGCCAATAGGCCGCGCCGAGCACCAAAGCCAGGGTCAACAAGGCGGCGCCGCGGCGTTCACGGGGTGTGAGGGGTCGGCGCATCGGCGGCCTCCTGGCGTAAGTGGGCACGCAAGGCAAACTGGTCCTTGCCGGTGCGTGCGTCGGGTTGGATCACCCCTTCGAACTGTGCGTTGTCCAAGCGCTGGCAGCCTTTGATGCGGCTGATCAGGCCACTGGCCTTGGCGCTCTGGCCGGAGAAACTCACCTCGCCGTCCTTGACGTCCAATTGGTCGAGCCAGGTGTCGGCGGGCAGGCAACTGGTCAAGTCATTCAGCAGCGCGGCCAGGGGTGGTTGCGCCCGTTTACGCTGGGACAGGTACTGCGCCGCACCACGGGTATTGAGCAGTTGCTGGCGCAGGGCGTGCACCTGGGCGACCTCGGCTTTTTGCTGTTGGACAGTGGCGCGCATGCTGTCGAGTACCCGCTGGCGGTCGTTGAGCCACAACAGCATCGCCGCGATCAGCAACGCGCCGCACAACCACGGCAGGCTGCGCTGCAATTGCTTGCCGGCGGAACGCGAACGCGGGCGTAACGGCGCGGGCAGCAGATCAATACCCAAGCCCGCCACATCCACGCGGTGCGGGTACAGGCCGAGGGCAGCGCAGTCGGTGAGAATCTGGTCCAGGCGCTCGCGCAGGATCGCCACCACCCTCACCTCCAGGTGGCCAGGTGTGCGCCGCTCCTGACGGGCGACGAAGTAGAGCTGCTCGGCGTCAAACGGGGTGTAGCGGTCCAGTTCATAGCCAACTACTTCCATGAGGTTACGTGCAGCGGCCAGAGGCAGTTGCACGCTTTGCTGCAACACCGCGTCGGGGGCAAGCATCAGCACCTGGCGCGCATTGCCTGGCACCACCGGCGCCGTCAGCGGCCAGTGATGAACCTGCTCAGGCGGCTCCTGGAACGCCAGCCACTTCGGCACACAGCCGCGTAACTCCGTGAGCCACAAGCGCCAGCCTTGTTGCAGCAGGCTGGCGCGCCAATAGCGGGCAATCGGTTCGAGTTGAATCATTCTTGCCACCGCACCACCCGATAGGGCTGTGCGCTGTCCTCCGCAGGGCTCAATAAAAGGGTGAGTCGCAGGCGTGCCTGATAGCCGCCGGGGCGCTCGGCGCGGCTGTCGATTTCCACCACCTGGCCGGGGTCGACGCCCTCGGCGTCCTGGCGTGGCAGGTTCAACGCCTTGCGCATCAGGGGGCTTGCGAATGCCGGAGCAGGCCGGTCGAGGTCGCTCCACAAGGTGATTTCAGGCAGCAATTGGCTGTAGAGCGCCTGGGTCATGCCGGGGAGTTGACGCACCTCTTCCAGCACCCGAAACGGCGCCAGGCCCTGTTGGCGGCGCGTCTCAAGGGCCTTGGCCAACTGCTGAGCCTGGGCCGCTGTAGCACCGCAGGCCAGGGCCAGGCGCGTGACGTCTTGGAGAGCGGCGTTGACCAGGTACAGCTTGCCGCGCTCACTGCGCACACTGACCTGTAAGCGGGCGTCGTCGAAGGTCAGCGCAATAGAACGCCCGTCCGCCACCCACTGCCCTTGCGCCATGACCTGTGCGATTCCGGCCTGGGCGGCCAACAGTGTCTGGGTGTGCTGGCGCAGCCACAGCGCCTGGCGACTTTGCAGCTGCACCCACCCGGCCAGTCCACCCAGCAATACGCTGAGCAAGGCCAGCACCCACAGCACCAGCAACAGGGCCGCACCGCGTTGGCGCTTCATTCTTCGCTGCTCGCGCTGGACAGGTTCAGGCGCAACGCAACCACCTGAGTAACCCACGGCACCGGCCCGTTGACGGCGGCGTCGATGCGCACCGCTGTGGGCAAGCGCCGGGGCCAGGGCCACGGGCTCAACCAGTCGGTGGGTTGGCCCAGTGGCGATATACCGCGATAACTGAACTGCAGGGCCTCGACGTTATGCAAAAGCACCTGCGGCTCATCGCGCTGCGCGTTGGCGTGGGAGGCCCTCTGCGAAAAAGCCACCTGCAGATCCTGCCCGACCCGTTGCAGGGTAAAGCGCTGGATCCCCCCGCCCAATACACCGGGCAAGGTCGCTACAAACTGCAGCCGCTCCGGCGTGCCGATCAAGAAACCCTCGGCCTGGCTGTCGTCGTCAGTGAGTTTTAACGGCAGCGCCTCGCTGATTGAGGTGCGCAAAAACTGTTGGGCAGCGCGCATTTCATCCAGGCTGGCAGTGTAGGCCTGAGCCTTGGCCACCGCCCGATTGGCCCCCAGCAACGCTGCGCTCACCAGCAGCAACAACACCGACAGCAAGCTGAGTACCACGAGCACTTCCAGCAACGTGAAGCCCTGCTCACGGCGCTTCACAGGCGTGCCTTCAAGGTGCTGAAGTGCGCCTGATGCGCGCCTTCACGCACGTTAAGGTCGAGACGAAACAGGTGCGGCTGTTGGCGGGTACTGGTCAATTGCCAATGGATGCCGTCAAGTTCGCCTTGGCGGGTTCCTTCAATCAGCGGGCCGGCAGCTTCCTGGTCCAGTAGCGTAAGCGCCGCATGGGTGAGGCGGTCGCTGTGGGCCACCTGGGACAAGGAGCGAGCGCTCTGGCCGAAGGCAACCAGCAACACGCTGCTGCACACCGCCATCAACGTCAGGGCGGCGAGCATTTCCAGCAAGGTGAAACCGGCCTGGCGCTTCATGGCAGCGCCTTGGACTGCACACTGCCGGTGAGCCAGCCGATGTCGATGCGCCAACGCCGGCTACCGTTGGCCAGCAGCAGGTTACCGCCGGTGGAACTGCCGTCGGGATAGAACACCACGGCGGCCCCGGCCTGCTCGGCACTGTGCAAGGTCACCTGCACCTGAGCCGGCCACCGCTGTGACGCACGCCCTGGCGCCTGGAACGTGCGGCCCTGGAGGTCGAATTGAGTGTGCGCCGTCTGGCCGCTGACGATCGCGCTCGCCCGCGTGGCGCGCAGGGCCTCGACCATCTGCGCCACCACCCGGCGCTCCATGGCCACCTGCAGCCCTTGCCGTACACCCAGCCCCAACAACCCAGCCGCAATGCCGATCAATAGAATGACCACCAGCATCTCCAGCAGGGTAAAGCCTCGCTGGGCCACGGGCGGGTTATTCCCAGTTGCCCAGATCGGCACTGTAGCCCTCGCCGCCGGGTTGGCCGTCCTGGCCGTAGAAGATCAGGTCGAAGGCGCCGTGCTCACCGGGGAAGCGATAGCCAAACCCATGGCCGAACGGGTCTTTCAGCTCCGAAGGCTTGGCGTAGGGGCCGGCCCAGTTGGACGCACTGGCGGGCTTGTCGAGCAGTTGTTGCAGGTTGTTGGGCGGCGCGCCCACGTCCAGGGCGTAGCTGTCGATCTTCATGCTCAAACTGGCCAGTTGCGCCTTGCCTGCGCCGTACTTGCCCTTGTCCACATTGCCACCGACCTGGCGCACCACAATGGTCGCGACAATGCCCAGCAGCACGATCACCGCCAGCATTTCCAAAAGAGTGAAGCCGCCTTGGCGGTGTCGGGTTTTCATCGGTTCTGCTCCTTGAAAGTTCATATATGACTGGTGAGGCTCATCAGCGGCAGCATGATCGCCAGCATGATCACCGCCACCAGCACCGCCATGACCACGGTCAGGGTCGGCACCAGTGCAGCGAGCAAGCGTTCGATGGCGCGCTTGGCCTCGACGTCGAAGATGTCGGCGACCTTGAGCAGCATGCTGTCCAGTTCACCGGCCTGTTCGCCGACTTCGATCATGTGCAGCGCCAGCTCCGGTAGCAGCGGCTGGCGACCGAACGCATCGGCCAGGGTGCCGCCGCCCTTGACCCGTTGCGCCGCCAGCGCCACTTGCGCCTGGAGCGCACGGTTGCTGCAAACCTGCCGGGCGATCACCAGCGCGGGCAGCAGCGCCACGCCATTGCTCAGCAACGTGCCGAGGGTGCGGGCCAGGCGGGCGGCTTGCACCCGTTGCAACAGCGGGCCGATCACGCGGATGCCCAGCAGGTGACGGTCGTAACGCTCACCGCGCAGGGGGTCCCGTAGGCGCGCCGCCAGGACCCATCCACTGATCGACAACCCGGCCAGCACCACCAGGCCGTAGGCGCCGAGGAACTCGCCGAGCCCCAGGATCACCTGGGTGATCAGTGGAATCGGTACGCCAAGGTCCTGAAAAATCGGCACGAATTGCGGCACCACATAAGCCAGTAACAACGCCAGGGAACCCAGTACACCCACCACCAGGAAGGTCGGGTAGATCAGCGCATTGATCACCTCGCCGCGCAGCAACTGGCTGCGCTCCAGGTAGTCGCTGAGCTGGCGCAGGGTGCCTTCCAGCGCCCCGCCGGCTTCACCGGCGCGCACCATGCTCAGGTACAGCGGGGAAAACGTGCCGCCCTCCTCCTCCAGCGCCGCCGACAGCGGTTTGCCAGCCTTGACCTGGTCGCGGATACGCTCGATCAAGGCCCGCACCTGGGGATGACGGGCTTGCTTGAGCAACAGGTTTAAAGCGCGCTCGAGGGGCTGGCCGGCGCCCAGTAGCGTGGCCAATTGCTGGGTAAAACTCACCAGCGCTGCGCCCTTCAACTGCCCGCGTGCCTGGCGCAACAAGGGGCCGCTGGCCGTTTCGATGTGCAGTAGCAACCACCCGCGCTGATGCAAGACGGCGACAGCGGCCGCCTGGTCAATGGCCTGCAACGTGCCGTTCTGGGCCACGCCCTGGCTGTCCAGGGCGCGGAACTTGAACAGGCTCACGCGTCGTCACCACGGGTGACGCGCAGCACTTCTTCCAGGGACGTGACACCGGCAAGGGCCTGGCGCAAACCGTCTTCATACAAGGTGCGCAAACCGGCGCGGCGGGCGGCGTGTTCGAGGCTGGCGGCGTCGGCGTGGCCCATCAGCAGGCCACGCAACTCGTCGTTCATTACCAACAATTCAGTGAGGGCGCTGCGACCGTGATAAGCGCCGCGGTAAAGCAGGATCGGACGCTGCTCGGTCAGGCGATCCAGGCCGTGCTCCTGGATCAATTCCGGCGGGGCCTGGAAAGCCACCCGCGTGCCAGGGTCCAGGCGGCGCACCAGGCGCTGGGCGAGGATACCGCTGACCGTGGAGGCAATCAGGTAGCTTTCCACGCCCATGTCCAGCAAGCGCGTGATGCTCGCCGCGGCGCTGTTGGTGTGCAGGGTTGAGAGCACCAAGTGACCCGTGAGGGAGGACTGCACGGCGATACGGCAGGTTTCCAGGTCGCGGATTTCGCCGATCATGATCACGTCCGGGTCCTGGCGCACGATGGCGCGCAGCGCTCCGGCAAAGTCCAGGCCGATGGCCGGCTTGACCTGGATCTGGTTAATCCCTTCAAGCTGATATTCCACCGGGTCTTCCACGGTGATGATCTTGCGTTCAGCGGTATTGAGCTGCGACAACGCGGTGTAGAGCGTGGTGGTTTTGCCCGAGCCCGTAGGCCCGGTGACCAACAGGATGCCGTAGGGCCGCGCCAACAGGTCCAGAAAGGCCGCCAGGCGTGGGCCATCAAAGCCCAGGCTGGGGAAGTTGAATTGCACGGTTTGCCGGTCCAACAGGCGCATCACCACCGACTCGCCAAAGCTGGTGGGCACCGTGGACACCCGCAGATCCAGCGCCTTGCCCTGAATACGCAGCATGATGCGCCCGTCCTGGGGCAGGCGCCGTTCGGCAATGTCCAGGCGCGCCATGATCTTCACCCGCGAGATCACCGCCGCCGACGAACTGGCCGGCGGCGCTTCGGCGTCGTGTAACACACCGTCGATGCGGTAGCGCACCTTGAGTTGGTTTTCGAAGGGTTCGATATGGATATCCGAAGCGCGCTGTTCCACCGCGCGCTGCAGGATCAGGTTGACCAAGCGAATCACCGGTGCTTCGGAAGCCATGTCCTTGAGGTGTTCGATATCTTCCAGGGCGCCCCCCTGCTCATCGAGGTTTTCGATCAGGCTGCCCATGGCGGAACGGCCCTGGCCGTAATAGCGCTCGATCAGCGTGTCGACTTCAGTACGCGAACCGATGGCCAGCCACACCGGCACCTCACAGGCGTATGCCAGGGCCTGGAACGGATACCACTGCGCCGGGTTGGCGGCTAGCACACGTAACCCACCCTGCTGCCAACCCATGGGCACTATCTGGTAGTGACGCATGAAGCGCTCGGTGAGCACGGGAAGCGGGTCGAGCAACGGCGGCGCCGCGTCGGCCAGCAGCAGTGGCGCATTCAGCAAATCGGCCCAGGCGCGAGCCAGTTCGATTTCAGACACCAAGCCCAAGCGCGTGAGTAAACCGAGCAGGTCGCCAGGCTCGGTGGATAAACGCTGGGCGCGTTCCAGATCAGCGGTTTTGAGCCCGGCATGCTGCATCAGCCACGCGCACACCTGGTCGGTGTGCGGGATCTGCATCTTGCAAGCATCGATGGGCGCTGACGACATCATTGAGGAATATCTAACGTTGCGAAAAGTATGGCTATTTAGAACTACCGAACAATGCCATTAGTTCGCCATAGCCCAGGCAGGCGTTAGCCGGGTGTATCGACTGGAAGTTATAGCCCTAGTTCCGGATGAGGGGGTAATTAAATACAAAACATTACCAAATGCACTGATTTAGAGCGTTAGCAGCCAATAGCCACTAGTTGCACTTAGCCATAACGGCGGGTCATTCAGGTGCTCTCTCTTTCAATTAACTGACAATACAAAAGATTCAAGCGCTTAACTTCCGCATCGGTGGCTAATACACCCAGACTTTGCAGAACGCGTGTGGCAGCGAGTACACCAATCTCCAACGCGGGTGGCTGGAGGGTGCTGAGGCTGGGCAGCAACATGGGGGCAAACGGGTAGTCGCCGAATCCCAATACGGCGCAGTCCTGGGGGATGCTCAGCCCGGCGCGTTGACCGGCCAGCAAACCGCCAGCGGCGAGGTTGTCATTGGCGAAGAAAATCGCGTCAGGCGTGATCGCCTGCCCCATCAGCGCTTCCATGGCCTGCTTGCCGGCGTCGAAGGGGGCGCGGTCGGCGTCCGGCACAAAGACCCAGGGCTGCACACCCAACTCGGAAAGGGTCGCGGTAAACCCATCGCGGCGCTCCAACGCACTGAAGTCGCCTACTGCGCTGTTCTGTACGAAGGCGATGCGCCGATAGCCCTTGCCATGCAAGTAGCGCGCGGCGCTGACGCCCACTTCGTAATGGGAAAAACCCACTTGCAACGGCGCGCGTTCCGGCACGTAGTCCCAGGTTTCGACGATCGGTATATCTGCCTCGGCGATCATCTTCTCGGTGCCTGGGCTGTGAAAGCGGCTGGTCAGCACCAGCGCTGCCGGCGACCAACCGAGAAAAGCGCGCACCGCGCTTTCCTCCTGCTCGACGCTGAAATAGCTGGAGGCCAGCAACAGCTGGTAGCCGTGACGACTGAGGGTGTCGCTGAAGCCCTGCAGCGTATTGGCAAAAATCGGTCCCGAGATATTCGGGATCACCATCGCAACGATTTTGCCGCGCGCGGAGGCCAATCCACCGGCCACCAGATTCGGCACATACCCCAACTGCGCAACTACCTCGGCGATACGTTCACGGCGCTCGGGCGAAACCTGTTCAGGTTGGTTGAAGTAACGCGACACGGTAATGGCCGACACCCCGGCCTGGCGCGCCACGGTGTTGAGGGTGACGCGGCCGGCGCCCCGGCGCTTGCGCGGTTTGTGTTCGTCCACGGCACAATCCTCAAAAAGGAATATAAAACTAATTTTTTAGTATTTGACGCTCTAAACGGTCGCCTTCAATAATCCAGATGTTAGCGCTAACAAAGCGCACTGTCTGCTACTCGCTCGAGCGAATGCCCAAGACATTTTCACAGGCGCTGACGGTCGCAGAACCGCAGCGGACCAGGGTATTTTTTCGAGCGGGCACAGCATGCATAACTTTCCACGGCACACCCCTTTGTTGCTTCTGGCAGGCCTTTGCGCCTTGCCCGTCTGCGGCGCTGTTGCGGCTGACGCGCAGGAACCCACGCTTCAATCCGTGACAGTCACCGCCACCCGCCGCGAAGAATCGCTGCAAAAAGTCCCGGTGGCCGTCTCGGTGCTCGAGGGCGAGCAACTGGAGCGTGACAATCGCAACGGGGTGGCGAGCATCGCGCAGCAGGTGCCATCGCTGAACTTTCGCACCGGCGCTTCGAACAAGGACACGTCACTGTTCGTGCGTGGCGTGGGCACCATTTCTACCTCGCCGGGCGTTGAGCCAACGGTGGCCACGGTGATTGACGGCGTGGTCTATGCGCGCCCCGGCCAGGCCACGCTCGACCTGTTGGACTTGGAGCGCATCGAGGTGCTGCGTGGCCCGCAAGGCACGCTGTTCGGCAAGAACGCGTCGGCCGGTGTGCTGAATATCACCAGTAAGGCGCCGACTGCCCAGACCCACGGCTTTATCGACCAGTCGTTCTACAGCGGCAATGAAAGCCGCACGCGCTTCGGCATCGGCGGCAGCCTGGTGCCGGAGGTGCTCAAGGGTTCGGTCAGCACCTTGTTCGGCAGCTACGACGGTAACGTCGATAACCGCCACAATGGCCAAGAGGTTAACGGTTACAACCACAAGGGCATTCGCGGCAAGCTGGAATTCACGCCTAACGATGACGTGACACTGACCCTGATCGCCGACTACATGCAATCCCACGATGACGCACCCAATGGCGTGGTCAGCAAGTCCCTGAGCCCGGCGTTCAGCAGTGCCTTGAGGCCAGTGCGTGCCTCAAGTGACAACCGCGATATCAACACCGATACCCGCAGCCATGTGGAAGACACCAACAAGGGTTTGTCGGCGCAGCTGGACTGGAACCTGGGCGACTACACCCTCACCTCGATCACCGCCTGGCGTGGCTGGGACAACACTCAATATCAGGATGGCGACCGCTTGGGCACGGTCACTGCCGCGTTCCCCGGCACCGCCGACAAAGGCGAGCTGGCGTTCGACCAGTATTCCCAGGAGCTGCGCCTGGCCTCGCCCAAAGGTGAGTTCCTGGAGTACGTCGGCGGCCTGTTCTACATGCATGGCAAGGATGAAGAAACCTACCAGCGCACCCTCACCACCACGACGCGTGTCGACCGTGGCATTGCCGACTACAACACCACCAGCGACAGCTACGCGGCGTTCGGCGAGACCACGCTCAACTTCACCTCGCGCTTTCGCGGCATCGCCGGTTTGCGTTACACCCATGACGACTTGAAGTACGACCATCGCCGCGTGTCCACCTCTGCCACTGCCGTCAGCGGCATTCAACCGGCGACGTCGAGTTCTGGTTCGGTAGACGAGGACGGTTGGTCCGGGCGGCTGGGCGTGCAGTACGACATCAGCGACACCGTGACCAGCTACCTCACCTACTCGCGCGGCTACAAAGGCCCGGCCTATAACGTGTTCTTCAACATGCAGCCGCGCGACACCGACGCGCTCAAGCCGGAGACTTCCAATACCTGGGAAGCCGGAATCAAGGCCACTGCCTGGAACAACCGCCTGACCACCAACCTGGCGGTGTTCCACAGTGACTACGACAACTACCAAGCCAACTTTTTCGACACCGTCGCCGGCCAAGTCGTGACACGCCTGATCAACGCTGGCAGCGTCAGCACCGAAGGCGTCGAGCTCGATTACGCCCTGCAAGCCACCCAGCAACTCAAGCTGTCCGGCGCCCTGGCCTATACCCGGGCGCGCATCGATCAGTTCGCGTGCCCGCCAGGCGCAGCGGCAACCTGCGACGTCAATGGCAAGCCACTGCCGTTCAGCCCGGACTGGAAAAGCTACGTGCGCGCCGACTACAGCATCCCCTTGGATAACGGCCTGGATATCGAACTGGGCACTGACTACAGCTGGCAGAGCGAAGTGCAGTACGACATCAGCCAGAATCTGGACACCAAACAAGGCGCCTACGGCATCTGGAACGCCAGCGTGGCCCTGGCCGATTACACCAACGGCTGGCGCGTGGCGCTGTTGGCGAAGAACCTCGCCGACAAATCCTACTCACCGCTGCTGGCCAGCGGCGGCAACTACATCTACCGCGCCGTGCCTCGTGACGATGAGCGTTACTTCGGCGTGCAACTGCGCAAGGATTTCTAGCATGAGCCGTCAACTCAAACTCGGCGCCTTCCTGATGGCTACGGGGCACCACGTGGCCGCCTGGCGCCACCCCGACGTACCGGCGAACGCTGGCCTGGACTTCGCCCAATACAAGCATTTGGCACGGGTGGCGGAAGCGGCGAAGTTCGACGCCCTGTTCGTGGCCGACAGCATTGCCGCGGGCACCGGCGAGGTCGCCAGCCAGATGGCGCGTTCAGATCATTTCGAGCCGCTCACCCTGCTCTCGGCGCTCAGTGCAGTGACCGAGCACATCGGCCTGATCGCGACCGCCACCACCAGCTACAACGAGCCCTACCATGTGGCGCGCAAATTTGCTTCGCTGGATCACCTGTCCGGTGGCCGTGCAGGCTGGAACCTGGTGACCTCGGATAACGCCGCCGAGGCGCTGAATTTCGGTCGCGACGAACACCTGGGGCATGCCGAACGCTACAGCCGCGCGCGGGAGTTTCATCAGGTGGTGACGGGATTGTGGGACAGCTGGGACGACGATGCTTTCGTGCGTGACAAGGCCAGCGGGCGCTATTACGAGCCAAGTAAACGCCATGTGCTGGACCATGTGGGCGAACATTTCCGGGTCAAAGGCCCTCTGAACGTGGCGCGCTCGCCCCAGGGCCAGCCAGTGATCGTTCAGGCCGGTTCCTCGGAAACCGGCCGTGAACTGGCCGCGCAGACCGCCGAAGTGGTGTTTACCGCGCAGACCTCACTGGCCGACGCGCAGGCCTTCTACAGCGACCTCAAAGCTCGCCTGGGCCAATACGAGCGCGAGGCCGATTCGCTGAAAATCATGCCGGGCGTGTTTGTGGTGGTGGGCCAAACCGAAGCCTTGGCCCAGGCCAAATTCGAAGCGTTCCAGGCGCTGGTCGAGCCCGAGGTGGGAGTGGCGTTGCTGGGGCGCATGCTGGGTAATTTCGACCTGTCCGGCTACCCGCTGGATGAGCCGCTGCCCGAGCTACCCTTGACCGACAGCGGACAGCGCAGCCGTCAGCAACTGCTGAGTGAACTGGCCCAACGCGAACAACTGACGCTGGCGCAACTGGGCCGACGCATTGCCGGTGGACGCGGTCATTACAACGTGATCGGCACACCGGTGCAGATCGCTGATGAGCTGCAGCGATGGTTTGAAGAAGGTGCGGCGGATGGCTTCAATATATTGGTACCGCACTTGCCGGGTGGGCTGGAGGATTTTGCCGGTTTGGTCGTTCCTGAGTTACAGCGGCGTGGTTTGTTTCGTCGCGAATACACCGGCACCACACTGCGCGAAAACCTTGGTTTGGTGCGCCCGGGCAACCGTTACAAGGCGGCTCGATCATGAAGAACACGGTCCGCTCGCCGAGCAAAGGTGGCCTGAGCGATTACTGTTTTGTCGCCAACACGAACCGGTGCACGAGCCCACCAAACACGCCACCGAGCAAAGGCACCACCCAGAACACCCACAACTGGGCCATCGCCCAATCGCCTTGAAACAGTGCCACGCCCGTACTGCGCGCCGGGTTAACCGATGTATTGCTCACCGGAATACTGATCAGGTGAATCAAGACCAACGCAAACCCGATGGCCAGCGGCGCAAAACCGGCCGGCGCCTTTTTATCGGTAACACCCAGGATGATCAGCAGGAAAAACGCCGTGAGTACAAACTCGGTGACCACCACTGACAGAAACGAGAAGCCACCCGGCGAGTGCTCGCCATAACCATTGGTGGCAAAACCCGCCGACACATCAAACCCGGCCTTGCCGCTGGCGATCAGGTACAACACCCCGGCCGCTGCAATCGCACCCAGAACCTGAGTGAGGATGTAGGGCACCACGTCCTTGCCATCAATACGCCCCGCGGCGAGCAAACCCAGAGTGACCGCCGGATTGAAATGACCGCCGGAAATGTGGCCGACGGCGTAGGCCATGGTTAATACCGTCAAGCCAAATGCCAACGCCACGCCTACAAAGCCGATGCCCAGCTCAGGGAAGGCGGCAGCCAGAACGGCACTGCCGCAACCGCCCAGTACCAGCCAGAATGTGCCGAAGAACTCGGCAGCTAGACGTTTTGTCATCAGGTAACTCCTTGAAGTTAGGTCAAAGAGTGGGAGCGTAACAACGGGTACTGGCGTTGGATGTGGGAAATTTCCTTGGTGCGTGATGATTATGAAAAATGGTGACGGATGCTGGGAAAGGCATTTAATCCGGACATGAAAAAGCCCAACCGTTACCGATTGGGCTAAATCATTGAAAAATATGGTCGGGACGGAGTGATTCGAACACTCGACCCCTAGCACCCCATGCTAGTGCGCTACCGGACTGCGCTACGCCCCGACTAGGCGTGTTACTGGGTTCGCTTCTTAACGAAGCGAACCGGAATATACCGCAAGCTTTTGAAATGTGGAAGTATTTTTAAAGCTTGAATCATTTTTTCAGCACCACCAGTACATCTTCCAATTCGGAGATCATCTGGCGGATCAGTTGCTTGTATTGGGTGGTGTCGTCTTTGGCTTCATCACCGGACATACGCTGGCGTGCGCCGCTGATGGTGAACCCCTGGTCGTACAGCAACGCGCGGATCTGTCGGATCATCAGCACGTCCTGGCGCTGATAATACCGACGGTTCCCGGTGCGTTTGACGGGGTTGAGTTGAGGAAACTCCTGCTCCCAATAGCGCAGCACGTGCGGTTTTACCGCACACAGCTCGCTGACTTCACCAATGGTGAAGTAGCGTTTGCCTGGGATGACGGGTAGCTCGTCGTTATGACTTGGTTCCAGCATAAGCCTCAACTCGGGCCTTCAACTTCTGCCCTGGACGAAAGGTGACCACACGGCGAGCCGTGATCGGGATTTCTTCTCCCGTTTTTGGATTGCGGCCAGGCCGCTGGCGTTTGTCTCGCAGGTCAAAATTGCCGAAACCGGACAATTTGACCTGTTCGTTGTCTTCCAGAGCGTGTCTGATCTCTTCAAAAAACAGCTCGACCAATTCCTTGGCCTCGCGCTTGTTCAGACCCAACTCTTCGTACAGACGTTCCGCCATCTCAGCTTTCGTCAAAGCCCCCATACGTCACTTCCTTAACGTGGCGTTCAACCTTTGTTCGAGCGAGGTGAGGATATTTTGCGTCGTGGTATTCACCTCATCGTCATTAAGAGTGCGCGATGGATGCTGCCAGGTCAAGCCAACTGCGAGGCTTTTTCTATGCGGATCAATGCCTTTACCCTGATAGACGTCAAATAGCCTGAGGTCTGTCAGCCATTCCCCTGCATTTTCACGGATTACATCCAGAACTGCAGTGGCAGCGACTTCACGGTCGGCAATCAGGGCCAGGTCGCGGCGCACTTCAGGGAAGCGCGACAACTCGCTGAATTTAGGCATCTTGCCCGACGCAACTTCAGCCAAGACTAGCTCAAACACGAAGACTGGACGGTCCAGACCCAAGGTTTTCGACAGTTCCGGGTGAATGGCGCCGACGAAGCCCACCAGGCGACCTTCACGCTCGATACGTGCAGTCTGGCCTGGGTGCAAGGCTGGGTGGCTGCCCGGTACAAACGTAAAGGCGTCCAGCGCACCGGCAAAGCCCAGCACCGCTTCCACGTCAGCCTTGACGTCGAAGAAGTCCACGACCTCACGGCCTTGCGCCCAGCCTTCCGGCAGACGGCTGCCGCAGACAACACCCGCCAGCATTGGCTCTTGCTTCAAGCCATCGAGCTGGCCGACGAAACGCAGGCCGCTTTCGAACAGGCGCACGCGGTCTTGCTGGCGGTTCAGGTTGTGGGAAAGTGCCTTCACCAGGCCCGGCCACAACGAGGAACGCATGGCGGCCATGTCGTTGGAGATCGGGTTGGCCAGCAGCAACGGCTCTACGCCAGGGTTGAACAGTTCGAACTGTTTTGGATCAATGAAGCTATAGGTCACTGCTTCCTGGTAACCACGGGCAACCAGCAAACGACGCAGTTCAGGCAGGTGCGCACGCGCTTCGGCCTTGGGTTGCGGTGCCAGGCGTGCTTGCGGATAGCGAACCGGCAGGCGGTTGTAGCCGTACAGGCGCGCCAGCTCTTCGATCAGGTCGACTTCCAGGCTGATGTCGAAGCGATGGCTAGGTACTGCAACCTGCCACTGCCCTTCCCCGCCCGCAGAAATACCCAGGCCAAGCGCGGACAGCAGTTGCTCGATTTCAGCCGGCTCGATGACCAGGCCAAGCATCTGCTCAACGCTTCTGGCACGCAAGGTGATCGGCGCAATCGACGGCAGGTACTGTTCGCTGACGGTTTCGGTGATCGGGCCGGCTTCGCCACCGGTGATTTCCAGCAGCAGGCCGGTGGCGCGCTCCATGGCTTCACGGGCGAGTTTCCAATCCACACCACGCTCGTAGCGGTGCGACGCATCGGTGTGCAGACCGTAGGAACGGGCCTTGCCAGCGATCGCGATCTGGTCGAAGAACGCGCTTTCAAGGAACACGTCACGAGTGGTCGCGGATACACCGCTGTGCTCGCCACCCATCACGCCGGCAATTGCCAGGGCGCGAGCGTGGTCGGCGATCACCAAGGTGTCGGCACGCAGGCTGACTTCCTGGCCATCGAGCAGCACCAGCTTTTCGCCCTCTTCGGCCATACGCACGCGGATGCCGCCGTTGATTTCGGCGAGATCAAACGCGTGCAACGGCTGGCCCAGTTCGAGCATCACGTAGTTGGTGATGTCGACGGCGGCGTCGATGCTGCGCACGTCGGCACGACGCAGGCGCTCGACCATCCACAGCGGAGTTGGCTTGGACAGGTCGACGTTACGGATCACACGCCCCAGGTAACGCGGGCAAGCGTTGGGCGCCAATACTTCAATCGAGCGGACTTCGTCGTGTACCGCCGGCACGGCAGCAACCACTGGACGGGTGACAGGCGCGTTGTACAGCGCACCCACTTCACGGGCCAGGCCAGCCAGGGACAGGCAGTCGCCGCGGTTGGGGGTCAGGTCGACCTCGATGCTGGCGTCTTCCAGTTCCAGGTAAGCACGAATGTCCTGACCCACTGGCGCGTCGGCCGGCAGCTCCATCAGGCCATCATTGCCCTCACCTACTTGCAGCTCGGCCTGGGAGCACAGCATGCCGTTGGATTCAACGCCACGCAGCTTGGCCTTCTTGATCTTGAAGTCGCCCGGCAACTGGGCGCCGATCATGGCGAACGGGATCTTCAGGCCCGGGCGCACGTTAGGCGCTCCGCACACGACCTGAAAGGTTTCCGAACCGTTGCTGACCTGGCACACACGCAATTTGTCGGCATCCGGGTGCTGCTCGGTGCTCAACACCTCGCCCACCACCACGCCACTGAAAACACCGGCGGCCGGCGTAACGCTATCGACCTCAAGACCGGCCATCGACAGACGAGCAACCAGCTCGTCGCGATCTACCTGCGGGCTTACCCAGCCACGCAGCCATTGTTCACTGAATTTCATCCTGCTCTCCTAAAGATTCGTTACGACTAGCGAAATTGCGCGAGGAACCGCAAGTCGTTGTCGAAGAACAGACGCAAGTCGTTCACGCCGTAACGCAGCATGGCCAGACGCTCAACGCCCATGCCGAAGGCAAAGCCCGAGAACTCTTCCGGGTCGATCCCGGACATGCGCAGCACGTTGGGGTGAACCATGCCGCAGCCCATTACTTCCAGCCAGCCGGTCTGCTTGCACACACGGCAGCCTTTACCGCTGCACATCACGCATTCCATGTCGACTTCGGCGGATGGCTCGGTGAACGGGAAGAACGAAGGACGGAAACGTACCGCCAACTCTTTTTCGAAGAACACCCGCAGGAACTCTTCGATGGTGCCTTTGAGGTCGGCGAAATTGATATCGCGATCAACCAGCAGGCCTTCGACCTGGTGGAACATCGGCGAATGGGTGATATCCGAGTCGCTACGGTACACACGGCCTGGGCAGACAATGCGGATCGGCGGCTTGTTCGCTTCCATGGTGCGGACCTGTACCGGCGAGGTATGGGTGCGCAGCAGCATGTTGGCGTTGAAATAGAAGGTGTCGTGCATCGACCGGGCCGGGTGATGGCCTGGGATGTTGAGCGCCTCGAAGTTGTGGTAGTCGTCTTCGACCTCAGGGCCTTCGGCAATGCCGTAGCCGATGTGGGTGAAGAACTGTTCGATACGTTCCAGAGTCCGGGTGATCGGATGCAGACCGCCCGAGGCCTGGCCACGACCAGGCAAGGTCACGTCAATGGACTCGGCGGCGAGCTTGGCCGCAAGGTCGGCCTCCTCGAGCGACGCCTTGCGCGCATTGAGAACCTCTGTGACACGCTCCTTGGCGACGTTGATCAGCGCACCGACTTGCGGACGCTCTTCAGCAGGCAGATTTCCCAGGGTCTTCATCACCTGAGTCAATTCACCTTTCTTGCCAAGGTAGTGAACCCGGATTTGCTCCAGGGCATTTACATCTTCAGCGCTTTGCACAGCCTCAAGGGCTTGGGCGACGAGCGCGTCCAGGTTTTCCATGTACAGACTCCAGATACAAAATAGGGGAAGAGCTTGAAGGCTCTTCCCCTATTTATGACGTTTACCACCTTGGGCCACAGGAGTAGCCCAGGGTGACTGTCGGGGGTACTTAAGCCAAGGAGGCTTTAGCTTTCTCGACAATCGCAGCAAACACCGCTTTTTCGTTCACGGCCAGTTCAGCCAGAACCTTACGGTCGATTTCGATGGACGCTTTTTTCAGGCCAGCGATGAAACGGCTGTAGGACAGACCGTTAACACGTGCACCAGCGTTGATACGAGCGATCCACAGAGCGCGGAACTGACGTTTTTTCTGACGACGGTCGCGGTAGGCGTATTGGCCTGCCTTGATTACCGCTTGCTTGGCAACACGGAATACGCGTGAACGCGCGCCGTAGTAGCCTTTAGCAAGTTTCAGAATTTTTTTGTGACGCTTACGGGCCATGACGCCACGCTTTACACGAGCCATGAGTTACTTCCTCTATTCTTGAACCAAAATTAACGAAGGCGCAGCATGCGCTCGACTTTTGCCACGTCAGACGGATGCAGCAAGCTGCTACCGCGCAGTTGACGCTTACGCTTGGTCGACATTTTGGTCAGGATGTGGCTCTTGAAAGCGTGCTTGTGCTTGATGCCGTTAGCAGTTTTCAGAAACCGCTTAGCAGCACCACTTTTAGTTTTCATCTTTGGCATGTTCGGTACTCCGCATTCAGTTGATAAACATAATCAGAAGGCCTGCCGTGCCCTGTTGATTACTTCTTCTTTTTCGGGGCGATGACCATAATAAGCTGGCGTCCTTCCATCTTAGGATGCTGTTCGACCGAACCGTACTCGAGCAGGTCAGCTTCAACCCGCTTGAGGAGTTCCATCCCCAGCTCCTGGTGGGCCATCTCACGGCCGCGGAATCGCAAGGATACCTTGGCCCTGTCCCCATCACTCAGGAAACGTACCAGGTTGCGCAGTTTTACCTGGTAATCCCCTTCCTCCGTCCCTGGACGAAACTTGATTTCTTTTACTTGAATCTGCTTCTGGTTCTTCTTCGCTGCGGCAACCTGCTTCTTCTTTTCGAAGATCGATTTGCCGTAGTCCATCACCCGACAAACAGGTGGGATTGCATCGGCGGAGATTTCCACCAGGTCCAGCTTGGACTCTTCTGCAATACGAAGCGCTTCATCAATCGAGACGATGCCAATCTGCTCGCCATCAGCGCCAATTAACCGAACCTCGCGTGCCGAGATATTCTCGTTGATCGGGGCTTTCGGTGCAGCTCGTTTATCTTGTCTCATTTCACGCTTAATAATAATTACTCCGAATCTGGGCGACCACGCCGGGAAACCGCTTGCGCGAGGAACTCAGCGAACTGGGCGACGGGCATCGAGCCCAGGTCAGCACCTTCACGAGTACGCACAGCGACAGTCTGCATCTCGACTTCCCGATCTCCGATAACCAAGAGATAGGGAACCTTGAGCAAGGTATGCTCGCGGATTTTAAAGCCGATCTTTTCATTTCTCAAGTCGGACTTGGCACGAAACCCGCTTTCGTTGAGAGTTTTTTCAACTTCAGCGGCAAAATCTGCCTGTTTATCAGTGATATTCATGATCACTGCCTGGGTCGGAGCCAGCCACGCAGGGAACGCGCCCTCGTAGTGCTCGATCAGGATACCGACGAACCGTTCGAACGAGCCGAGGATCGCCCGGTGCAGCATAACCGGGTGTTTACGGCTGTTGTCTTCGGAGACGTATTCGGCTCCCAGACGGATCGGCAGGTTAAAATCGAGCTGCAGGGTACCACACTGCCAGACACGGCCAAGGCAATCTTTGAGCGAAAACTCGATCTTCGGACCGTAGAAGGCGCCCTCACCCGGCTGCAGATCGTATGCAAGGCCCGCACTGTCGAGCGCTGCCGCCAGTGCCGCTTCGGCGCGATCCCACAGCTCGTCGGAACCGACACGCTTTTCCGGACGAGTGGACAGCTTCATCTCGACTTCGGTAAAGCCGAAATCGCGATAAACGTCCATGGTCAGCTTGATGAACGCTGCGGACTCGGCCTGCATCTGCTCTTCGGTGCAGAAGATGTGGGCATCGTCCTGGGTGAAACCACGCACGCGCATGATGCCGTGCAGCGCACCGGATGGCTCGTTACGGTGGCAGGCACCAAACTCGGCCAGGCGCATCGGCAACTCGCGGTAGCTCTTCAGGCCCTGGTTGAAGACCTGCACGTGGCACGGGCAGTTCATCGGCTTGATGGCGTAGTCGCGGTTTTCCGACTGGGTGGTGAACATGTTGTCGGCATAGTTGGCCCAGTGCCCGGATTTCTCCCACAGGCTGCGATCAACCACCTGTGGAGTCTTGATCTCCAGGTAGCCGTTTTCGCGCTGCACCTTGCGCATGTACTGCTCAAGCACTTGGTACAAGGTCCAGCCATTCGGGTGCCAAAACACCATGCCCGGCGCTTCTTCCTGAAGGTGGAACAGGTTCAGGCGCTTGCCGATCTTGCGATGGTCGCGTTTTTCGGCTTCTTCGATGCGCTGGATATAGGCGGCCAGCTGCTTCTTGTCAGCCCAGGCCGTGCCGTAGATCCGTTGCAGTTGTTCGTTCTTCGCATCACCGCGCCAGTAGGCACCGGACAGCTTGGTCAGCTTGAACGACTTGAGAAAGCGCGTGTTCGGCACGTGCGGGCCACGGCACATGTCGACATATTCTTCGTGGTAGTACAGGCCCATGGCCTGCTCGTCCGGCATGTCTTCCACCAGGCGCAGCTTGTAGTCCTCGCCACGCGCGGTAAACACGTCGATCACTTCGGCACGCGGGGTGACTTTCTTGATGACGTCGTAATCTTTTTCGATCAGCGCGTGCATGCGCTGATCGATGGCCGCCAAGTCGTCCGGAGTAAAAGGACGCTCATAGGCGATGTCGTAATAGAAGCCTTCTTCAATGACCGGGCCGATCACCATCTTGGCGGTTGGGTACAGTTGCTTGACCGCATGGCCAATCAAGTGCGCGCAAGAGTGGCGAATGATCTCCAGCCCCTCCTGATCCTTGGGCGTGATGATTTGCAGGCTGGCGTCGCTGGTGATCAGGTCGCTGGCGTCAACCAGCTTGCCGTCGACCTTGCCGGCCACGGTGGCCTTGGCCAGGCCTGCACCAATGGATGCGGCGACCTCGGCTACGGAAACCGGATGATCGAATGAACGTTGACTGCCGTCGGGAAGAGTAATAGTTGGCATGGCGCCTCCTCTCCTAGTGGTGACCCCTACCAAAGGTCACGTGGGTTGGGATGAGCCAGTACAAGATCCAACACTAGGCCGTTCAATGCTGAACGCCTGCCTTACAGCGGCAGGAGCCTTTCGGCCAACCGATAATCGAACCAGAGTGACTGGAGTGAACAAAAAGAACCTGGCAAGGCGGCAAATGGCGCGCCGGGAAATAGCCAGGCGAGGATGCTAGCACAGATGAACGGTCATCGCGTCGGCCAAGCGTTGGGGAAAGAGCAATTCGTGGCTTTATAGCTGCGAAAGTGAACTTGAGCTGTACGTGAGGCCTCAAAGCCACTGAGAATCGCCGTTCGTCCTCGACCCAAAGGAGCATCCCATGATGCGTTTTACCTCTACCCTCGCTGTCGCCGCTACCCTGAGCCTCCTTTCCCTCGGCGCGCAGGCTGCAGCCCCTTCCAACTGGCCAGCTGGCGCCCGTGACGCCTTCGTCAACGACTGCAGTGCCGCCGCCAGCCAGAACGTGGACGTCAAAACTGCCAAAGCCCACTGTGAATGTGGCGCCGACAAGATCAATGCCGAATTGAGCACTGCCGAGATCAAGGAATTGATGACCAACCAGAACGCCAGCCCGGAGCTAAAAAACAAAGCAGTCGCGGCTATTTCGTCCTGCAAAGTGGTGAAGAAAAAGTAAGATTGGCTGACGATTCGACGGCCATTTCGCTGGAAAAACAGCCTGAAAACTGCCATTTCGCACAAATTATGCAGGTTTTACGGCTTTTTTTAACAGCTGATATTTCGTCGCAAAGCCCCGTAAATCGGGGCTTTCAGCCTAAAGACGGATCAAACGCAAAGCGATTGATTAGCAAACAGTGCCTTGGGGGGGCTCCCAAGCCGAACATTTCGACTATGATAGCCCAGTGTGCCCAGTTGGCCTGAGCAGCACAGCACTACTGAAAATATATGTTTCTTGGAGATACACCATGTCTAATCGCCAAACCGGCACCGTTAAATGGTTCAACGATGAAAAAGGCTTCGGCTTCATCACTCCTCAAGGTGGCGGTGACGACCTGTTCGTACACTTCAAAGCTATCGAAAGCGACGGTTTCAAAAGCCTGAAAGAAGGCCAGACCGTTTCCTTCGTGGCTGAGAAAGGCCAAAAGGGTATGCAAGCTGCACAGGTTCGCCCAGAGTAATTCTGCGCTGAGCTAAAAAAACCCCGTCCATGTGACGGGGTTTTTTATGGGTGATGCAAAAGCCGCATCAGCCGCAGTTAACCCGGTTGATCACCAGGTTGTTGTCGGTGTTCAGGTTCAAGCGGTCGGAGCGATACTCCAGTGTGATCATGTCATTGGGCTTGAGAATGCGTGCATTCTGCGCGCCGGCACGCGTGCGGGCCTGTTCCAGCAATTGAGGCGAGGCTTTCTGGCCGATGGCGAACTCTGCAGCCTTCGACTCACAGCGGCTATGACCGGCATCGGTCGCGGTGGCAGCTTTGCCTGGCTCAGAGGCACCCGGGGTGCTGCAACCTGCCAACGCGAGCGCAGCCAACAAAGTACCGAATGATGCGAGCTTCCAAGGCATGAAGCCTCCTATGATAAAAAGTGGACAGAGATCGTGCGACAGCAGTCAAAGCGATTGGTTTCAAGACGTTAACCGCCTGTAAGCAAGTCTGCCTGAGTCCCGGCCTGCAATCGCTCGGTGAATCGTGACTAGATATGAACGTATTCAGTAGATGTCGATGTAGTCCGACGAAGGCGTAGGCCAATTCTGCTTCAGCGCGTTGAAAATCTGCATAACCCAGACTTCATCGCTGGCTGCCACCTTGCCGACATAGCCGGAACCTTTGGCCCAGGTCTCCAGGCGAAACAGCAGGCCATCGATATCAGCACCCCCGACTACGCCGGAAGAAATGTAGGCGACGCCTTTTTTGGTCACCCGCAGCTGGGTATGTTCGTCGTCACTGGCGCTGCCAAGCAGTTGGCGCACGGCGTCCAGCGTCAGGTTGTCGGGCTTGCTCAAATCGATTTGCACGCGGTGTTTCCCGGCCATTTAACAGGCCGACAGTGTCGCACAGCCTCTGCGTCATGCCTAAGTAGCAGTGCCAAATGCCGTACAAAATGCTTAACTGCGCCCCTCTGGAACAGCGTTCCAGTGCACTGCCCCGCATTTTCAGCCCGTGAGATTTCCATGACCACCGTAACGCTTCAAGCCGACATCAAAGCCAAGTGGCCCCAAGGGCAAAGTTCCTACAGCCCCGGAAGCCCGGAAGAACTGGCGATCATTGGTATCGACCTGCTGGTCAAGGAACTGGGCACCCAGGCGGCGCAAGCGTTCATCGGCCAGATATTCGAGAAATACCCGGTCGATTACGGGGGCGCCCAAGGGCGCGAATAAGAACCGGACGACGAGCGCCGCCCGGTAAAATACCTTACTTCAGACGTGCCAGGCGCTCGGTCAGCAGATCGAAGAAGCCCTGGGCGTCGCCATTCTCAACCCAGAACACATTCTTGGGCTGCTTGAGGCCGTCGTACCAATCGACGATGGTCTGGCCGAAGGTCGGGCCTTCGCGGCTGTCGACCACCATATTGGCCTCACGACCGCTGAACAGCGAAGGCTTGAGCAGGTACGCCACCACGGTAGCGTCGTGGACCGGGCCACCGGGAATGCCGTAGTGCTCCATATCGCCTTTGACGTACTCATTCAGAATACTGCTGACGACCTTGCTCGCGTTGTTGTTCAGGTCGGCAATTTTCTTCAGGCGGGCGTCGCTGGTGAGGACTTTATGGGTCACGTCCAACGGCAGGTAGGTCAACTTCACACCGCTTTTGAGCACGATCTCCGCCGCCACTGGATCGGCGAACAGGTTGAACTCAGCCACTGGGGTGATATTGCCGCCGTTGAAGTGGGCGCCGCCCATCACGACCACTTCCTTGATGCCCTGGGTGATTTCGGGCGCTTGAGTCAGTGCCAGTGCCAGGTTGGTCTGCGGGCCGAGCATGGCGATGGTGATGCTGTGCGGCTTGGCGCTGCTTAGGGTCTTGATCAGGTAATCGACTGCATTGCCTTCGGCCAGGCCTTTTTTCGGTTCATGCACCGTGACGCCCGAGATGCCTTCCTTGCCATGGATATTCTCGGCGTAGATCGGTTTGCGCAGCAGCGGCGCTGGCGCACCGGCGTACACCGGGATGTCCTCGCGCCCTGCCCACTCACGCGCCAGGCGCGCGTTGCGCGAGGTCTTGTCCAGGCGCACATTGCCGGCCACGGTGGTCAGCGCACGAATGCTCAACTCCTGCGGCGAAGCCATGGCAAACAGCAAGGCCACCACATCGTCGGCACCCGGATCGGTGTCGATGATCAGGTCGATTTTTTCCGCCGCTTGGGCGCTTGCAGCAGTGAGCGCGGACAAAAGCAGAACACTCCGGAACAGGTTTTTCAGGGTAGGTAGACCACGTTGCATAAAGCACTCCTTGTCATTGGGGGGGACGCTAGAACGTTACGCCGGACACCAGCGCGATATTGCAGTACGGCTGGCACTCGCCAGTGCGCACCACAGCGCGGGCATTGCGGCTCAATTGCTTGAATTGGTCATGGCTGAGCAGGCGTCTTTCGCCCAATGCAGCCTGCTCAGTGAGCGCATTTAGCGAAGTCAGCGCGGGCGGTTGCTTCAGCAGGATCTCTTCTGCCAGCACATGGCTTTCCACCTGCATTTCGCTAAGCACGATGCGCAAGGTGCTGATGAAGTCCGGGATGCCCTGGGTCAGTGCCAGGTCGATCAATTCGACGCCGGGAGGCACCGGCAAGCCGGCATCGCCGATGACCAGGATGTCGCCGTGGCCCAGGGACGCGATCACGCGCGACAGGGCGATATTCAGCAAAGGAGTCTTTTTCATGCGGGTACAAAACCTTGTACGTCGTGCAGCGTAGGAATGGAAGGCTGAGCGCCGGCGCGGGTCACTGACAACGCGGCCGCCACCTGGCCAAAACGGATCGCCTCGGCTTCGCTCTTGCCCGCGGCCAGCGCGGCGGCAAAGCCACCGACAAAGGTATCGCCAGCAGCGGTGGTATCCACCGCTTTGACCTTCGGCGCCACCAGGTGCTCAAAGCCCTTGCCGTCGGCAAACAGCGCGCCCTGGGCGCCCAGGGTGATGATGACCTTGCCAGCACCCGCCCTGATCAGCGCGGTCGCGGCGACCTTGGCGCTGTCGAGGGAGTCGACCGTCACGCCGCTTAGAGCGCTGGCCTCGCTTTCATTGGGGATCAGATAATCGATCGAGGCATACCAATCAGCGGGCAACGGTCCGCTTGCCGGGGCCGGATTGAGGATGACCGTCTTGCCCAGCTCGCGACCCCGCTTGAGCGCATACCCAACGGTCTCCATTGGCACCTCAAGCTGACAGATGATCACGTCGGCCGTCTGCAGCACAGCGTCGCACGTTCGCAGCGACGCAGGCGTCAACTCACCGTTGCTGCCGGCCACAATGACAATGGCGTTCTGGCTGCTGTCATCGACCACGATCAACGCCACACCGCTGGAGCCCTCCACCGTGCTGACTGCCTGGCAATCGATCCCTTCCACCAGCAGCGCATCGCGCAATTGGCTGCCGTAGGCGTCGGTACCGATGCACCCCACCATTGCGACACTGGCGCCCAGGCGTGCCGAGGCGACGGCCTGGTTGGCGCCCTTGCCACCGGGCACAGTGGAGAACGTCTGGCCGATCAGGGTTTCACCGGCACGCGGCAAGCGACTGGCGCGGGTGACCAGGTCCATGTTCAAGCTGCCTATTACCACTACTTTTGCTGGCATACATCAGTACTCATCAATTCGGTTCAGCGGTATTGGGCGAACACATCAGCCAATGGCGCGGTCGACTCACGCAAAACAATACTGGGCGTCACGATACGTTGATCGATCGGCAGTTGGGGTGTTGCTATTCGTTGCAGTAATAATTCGGCCGCAGTCTCGCCTAACTGCAGGATCGACTGGCCGACCGTTGTCAGCGCCGGGTAGACGTAGCGCCCCATCTGAATGTCATCGAAACCGATGACCGACAGCTCGCCCGGCACCCGCACATTGCGCTCGGCGGCGGCGCGCAGTACGCCAAACCCGATCATATCGTTGCTGGCGAAAATCGCGCTGGGCGGGTGTTGCGATAATAACTGTACGGCTGCGGCATACCCCCCCGTGCTGGTGAAATCGCTTTCCAGGGTACGACTGGCCAACACCTCGATGCCCGCCTCGCGCAATGCACGCTGGTAACCCGCCAGGCGCATCTGCGCCACGCGGGTATGCCCCGGGCCGCCGATACAGGCGATGTCCCGGTGCCCCAATTCCAACAAGTGCCGGGTCGCCAGGTAAGCGCCCTCCTCGTGATCGATGCGCACCAGGTCCACATCAATCCCATCCAGCGCCCGGTCGACAATCACCATGGGCGTGCGCACTGCACTCAAGCCCGCGGCAAGGCCACTGTCATCGCCACCCACGGAGGTCACGATCAAGCCGTCGACGCGTTTTTCCAGCAACACGCGCAAGTAACTGCGCTGTTTCTCTGCGTCGTCATCCGAGTTGCAAAGGATCACGCAATAGCCATTACGCTCGCAGTAATCCTCGATACCCCGGGCCAGTTCGGCAAAATACGGGTTGAGGCTGTTGGGCACCAGCAGGCCGATGGTCGCCGTGGTCTTGGCCTTGAGCGAGCGTGCGACGGCACTGGGCACGTAGTCCAACTGCTTGATCGCCGCCTCGACCTTGATGCGTACCGGCTCGCTCACCGGGCGCGTCTTGTTCACCACATGGGACACGGTGGTGTAGGAAATACCTGCAAGCGCTGCCACATCTTTGATCGTTGCCATGGTTCAGCCCCGCCGACTGGCGCGCTGGCTGCGGTAAGTGTCGAGGACCACGGCGATCACGATCACAGCACCGGTAATGATGCGTTTAGTCGGCTCCGTCGCACCGATCTGCGCCAGCCCGGCCGCCAAGACCGAAATAATCAACACGCCGAAGAACGTACTGATGACTGAACCACGCCCGCCCATCAGGCTGGTGCCACCGATCACCACGGCGGCGATCACTTGCAGCTCCAGGCCCGAACCGGCATTCGGGTCCGCCGCTTCCAGGCGCGAAATCTGAAACAGCGCCGCCACACCGGCCAACAGGCCCATCAGGCTGAACACCAGGATCTTGTAAGGCTTGGGATTAATACCTGCCAGGCGCACCGCTTCTTCGTTGGTGCCGATGCCGATCAGGTAACGGCCGAAGACCGTACGGGTCAGTACCAATTGGGCCGCGATGATCACCAGCAGCGCGATGATAAACGACGGGGAAATACCAAAGGCAATCGGGTTGGACAGCCAGGCAAACGAGTCACCGATATAAGCGGTGCGCGAGCCCGTCATCTGGTAGGCCACGCCGCGGGCCATCTCCAGCACGCCGAGGGATACGATAAATGACGGAATGCGCCAGGCCACCGTGATGGAACCGGTGATAGTGCCGGCCAACGCCGCGCAGCCCATGCCCAGCAGAGCAGCGGGCAACACGCTCCAGCCCCAGCCCAGGATCGCCACGCTGACTGCCGAGGCCGCCAATGCCAGTACCGAGCCCACGGACAGGTCGATGCCGCCAATGATCAGGATGAAGGTCATGCCCACCGCCAGCACCATCAGGTCCGGGATCTGGTTGGCCAGGGTGCTGAAGGTGTCATAGGACAGGAAGTGATCGCTGAGCACCGAGAACAGCGCAATCATCGCCAGCAACGCACCCGCCAGCCCCAGGTAGGTACCCAGGCCATAGAAGTTGCCGCCAGTTTTACCAGGGGAAATGTTTGTTTTCATGGGGTATTCCTAGGCGCTGCTTCGTTGAGCAGCGCATCACGTTTCTGATAGCCGGCAAAGGCGGCGGCGAGCAATTCGTCCTGGGTCCAGCTGTCACGCTCAAAGGTCTCGATCAGGCGCCCGGCAGACAACACACCAATGCGGTCACAGATCAGCATCAGCTCACGCAGGTCACTGGACACCACCACCAGCGCTTTGCCCTGGCGGGTCAGTTCACCGAGCAAGGCATAGATGTCGAACTTGGCACCGACGTCGATGCCGCGGGTGGGCTCATCAAAGAGCATCACCGCGCAATCGCGCTCCAGCCAGCGGCCAATCACCACCTTTTGCTGGTTACCACCCGACAGCTCGGACACCAGTTGCGTCGGGCTGGAACTGCGGATACGCATGGCATCGATCTGGCGCTTGGCCAGAGCAGTTTCATTGCGGCTGTTGACGACGCCACCGCCGGAAATTTCCGGCATGTTGCCCAGGGCGATGTTGGCGCTGATGGATTGGGTCAGCAGCAGACCCTCACCCTTGCGGTCTTCGGTGATCAAGGCAATACCATGACCGACTGCGTCAACCGGAGAGCGAATACTCACCACCTTGGCCGGCGAACCCAAGGCCACGGTGCCGCTGTCGGCCGGGTCGGCGCCGAAGATCAGGCGCAGCAATTCGGTGCGGCCGGCGCCGATCAGGCCGGAAATGCCATAGATTTCACCGGCGCGCACTTCAAAGGACACATCGCGAACCTTGTCCGAACGGGTCAGGCCCGTCACCGTCAAGGCCGGGCCACCGATGGTGCGCGGGCCCAGGTCGATGTGTTCGCCCAGTTCGCGACCGACCATCAAGGTCACCAACTGCTCACTGTTGTAATTGGCCATCGGCTCGACGCAGACCAGCTTGCCGTCGCGCAATACCGCAATGCGCTGGGCGACACGGGCCAGCTCTTCGAGCCGGTGCGAAATATAAATGATCGCCACGCCTCGGGCCTGCAGGCGGGTGATTTGTTCGAACAGCATCTCGACTTCACGGGCGGTGAGCATCGCCGTGGGCTCATCGAGGATCAGTACATGGCAGTCGCCGATCAGGTTACGGGCAATCTCGACCATCTGCTGGTGACCAATGCCCAGGCTGCCCACCAGCGTGTCCGGGTCGATCGCGTCCAGGCCGACTTGGGCCATGGCTTCGATCGCGGCCTTGCGCAGTTGTTTGCGGCTGATCCAGCCACAGCGGCTTGGCAGGTTATCCAGGAACAGGTTCTCAGCCACGGTCAGCGTCGGCAGCAGGTTGAGCTCCTGCATGACCATGCGCACGCCCAAGGCTTCGGCCTGGGTGCGGCTGGCGGGGGCGTAATCCTGACCGTTGAATTGCATGTGCCCGGTGGTGGGCGTGACCAG
This sequence comes from Pseudomonas sp. MF6394, assembly GCF_002018845.1. Lineage (NCBI taxonomy): Bacteria > Pseudomonadati > Pseudomonadota > Gammaproteobacteria > Pseudomonadales > Pseudomonadaceae > Pseudomonas > Pseudomonas sp. MF6394. Next base: position 45,614 of record NZ_MVOJ01000012.1, on the reverse strand, counting down.
GCCGCCGATGATCTTCGACAAGGTACTTTTGCCTGCGCCGTTTTCACCGGTCAGCGCCAACACTTCCCCGCGATTGAGCGTCAGGGTGATGTCGGACAGAACCGGTTGGGCATAGGTCTTACCGATACCGCTGACCGAGAGGACAGCGTTCGGGGCGGAAGATGACATAGGAAAATCTCCAGGCGCCCGCTCAGGACGAGCGGGCGCTGTTGGGTACTGCCAGGATTACTGCTTGATGACGAGTTCGACCGGGGTTTCGATCACGCCATCTTTGGCATCGACTTTCTCACCCTTGACCAGCTTCAGCGCGTTCAGGATACCGAACACGGCTTGCTGGGCGGCGGCCTGGTCAGCGGTGGCCAACACGCGGCCGTCCTTGAGCATTGGCTTGATCGCGTCAATGTTGTCGTAACCCACCACCAACACCTTGCCGGCCTTGCCTGCCGCACGCACGGCGGAGACGGCGCCCAGGGCCATGTTGTCGTTACCGGCCAACAGCGCCTTGATATCTGGCGTTTCGCTCAGCATCGCTGCCGCGATCTTGTTGCCCTGGTCGATTTCCCAGTTACCGGATTGGGTGGAAACAATCTTCATGCCCGCCGCGTCCATCGCATCCTTGAAGCCTGCGGTGCGCTGCTGGGCATTGGTGGTAGTGGGTACGCCCTCAATGATGCCGACCTTGTCACCGGCGGCCAGTTGCTTGGCCAGGTAGTCGCCCACCAGTTTGGAGCCTTTGCGGTTATCCGGGCCTACGAACGGGATATCGAGGTTTTTGCTTTTGAGGACATCCGGGTCCAGGCGGTTGTCGATGTTGACGACTTTGATACCGGCATCGGAAGCTTTCTTCAGCACACTGGCGAGTGCCTTGGAGTCGGCGGGAGCGATGACAAGCGCATCGACCTTGGCGTTGATCATTTCGTTGACGATGGCGATCTGCGCGCTGGTATCGGTCTCGTTCTTGATGCCGTTGGAGATCAACTTGAATTCGGTAGGATGCGCTTTCTGGTAGTCCTTCGCACCGTCGGTCATGGTGACAAAAAACTCATTGGCAAGGGACTTCATCACCAAACCCACGGTAGGCGTTTTGGCAGCGTCATCGGCAAATGCAGAAGAGAGAGGCAAAGCGGCGGATGCGGCAGCAAGCACAGCAACAGCAAGAAGACGTCCAGCAAATGGCAGCTTCATGGGTTCACTCCGATCTTATGATTATTGTGAGCAACGCTTGCACCGAAGACCTCTTCGGCAGCCCTCCCACCTGGGCGGCTGATACGAGCTGTGACGATGTGCCAAGGGCGCAGTGAAACATCTCGCAAACGTTTGCGTTGAGCAAACTATGAGAACCTTGTCGAGATTTGTCAACGGTAGCAGCAAGCCTTTCATGGGCGCCCTCCAAGCTCACACTTTAGCTACTGACCGCTGATACGTTTAAGCAAATTCGCCCTGCCTGACCGTTCTCTGAAACGACAGACTGTGCGGCGAACGATCACACAGGGTGCCCGGACAAATCGTGAAGGCTTTCGGACAACCGAACACCACAGCCCTTCTCGTTCGGAAAGCCGGACAGCGCCGCACCCCATCAAACCGAAATATTACTTTAAGTTGTTTTAAATCAATAAGTTAATTTAAAAAAACCAACATGCTCAGCCTGGTACAAATCCTGCTCTTTCTCAGCACCTCGCGGCGTTCAGAACCGCCCGGGTGTTCTAGATGAACCTGCTACAGCACTCATCAAAAACCAGAGAGAAAAATAATGAAATCTGCATTGAAGAACGTTATTCCGGGCGCCCTGGCCCTTCTGCTGCTGTTCCCCGTTGCCGCCCAGGCAAAGGAAGTTGAAAGCAAGACCAAACTGTCCAACGTGGTCATCCTCGCCACCGGCGGTACCATCGCTGGCGCTGGCGCCAGTGCGGCCAACAGTGCCACTTACCAAGCGGCCAAAGTCGGCATCGAACAACTGATCGCCGGCGTTCCTGAGCTTAGCCAGATCGCCAACGTTCGCGGCGAACAAGTGATGCAAATTGCGTCGGAAAGCATCAACAACGAAAACCTGCTGCAACTGGGTCGCCGTGTCGCCGAACTGGCCGACAACAAGGACGTGGATGGCATCGTGATCACCCACGGCACCGATACCCTTGAAGAAACCGCCTACTTCCTGAACCTGGTAGAAAAAACCGACAAGCCTATCGTGGTGGTCGGCTCCATGCGCCCAGGCACCGCGATGTCGGCAGACGGCATGCTCAACCTGTACAACGCTGTTGCGGTCGCGGGTAGCAAGGAAGCCCGCGGCAAAGGCGTGCTGGTGACCATGAACGACGAGATCCAATCGGGTCGCGACGTCAGCAAGATGATCAACATCAAGACCGAAGCCTTCAAGAGCCCATGGGGCCCAATGGGCATGGTCGTTGAAGGCAAATCCTACTGGTTCCGCCTGCCGGCCAAGCGTCACACCATGGATTCTGAGTTCGACATCAAAACCATCAAAAGCCTGCCTGACGTTGAAATTGCCTACGGCTACGGCAACGTGAGCGACACCGCCTACAAAGCACTGGCCCAAGCGGGTGCCAAAGCGATCATTCACGCCGGTACCGGCAATGGCTCGGTATCGTCCAAGGTGGTTCCAGCGCTGGTGGAACTGCGTAAACAAGGCGTGCAGATCATTCGCTCTTCCCACGTCAACGCCGGTGGCATGGTTCTGCGTAACGCCGAACAGCCAGACGACAAATACGACTGGGTCGCCGCCCTTGACCTGAACCCGCAGAAAGCCCGCATCCTGGCGATGGTCGCCCTGACCAAGACCCAGGACAGCAAGGAACTGCAACGGATCTTCTGGGAGTACTGATCCCTGCTGATTCACCCGTAGGAGCGAGCTTGCTCGCGAAAAACTTGATAGCGCCGCGTTAAGTCAGGCTTTACGCGTTATCGTTAACGTTCTTCGCGAGCAAGCTCGCTCCTACAATTGCTGCCCGCCCTTCTCAACAAACTTCCTGATTCGCTGTCAGACGAACTTCTTGAAATTTAAGCAGTTGCGAAATTGCCTACAGTTAAATACTGTATGTGCGTACAGCCAATTAAGGAACACCCTGTGGCAAAGCCCTCTTCCGCAGCATCTACCACGCCTGACGCCTACCAGCGCCTGGCTATCCGCGTGCAAAAAATCATCAACTCAACCAACGCGCAGAAAGCCAAGGCCGCGCTGATCTTCCGTTTACCCGATGAACCGGAGAACGATTGGCAACGTTTACTGGAAGAGATTGCGGAAAACGACAACGTCACCCTCGCTTATCGAGATGACGGTGGCGTGCAGATTTTCTGGGTTGTGCCGAAGGAAGATTGATTCAATGAGTGCCCGTTTTATTGCTGTGTGCTGTCTGTTTTTTACCGTCACCGCCAACGCCCAGGCCCCTCGAACCTTCAGCGAAGCCAAGAAAATCGCCTGGAAGCTCTACGCGCCGCAATCCACTGAATTCTATTGCGGCTGCAAATACACCGGTAATCGGGTGAACCTGAAAGCCTGCGGTTACATACCGCGTAAAAACGCCAACCGCGCCGCGCGCATTGAGTGGGAACACATCGTGCCGGCCTGGCAAATCGGGCATCTGCGTCAATGCTGGCAAAATGGCGGGCGAAAAAACTGCACGCGCCATGATGAGGTGTTCAAGCGCGCCGAGGCCGACCTGCACAACTTGGTGCCGAGCATCGGTGAAGTGAACGGCGACCGTAACAACTTCAGCTTTGGCTGGCTGCCGGTGCAAAGCGGGCAGTACGGCTCATGCCTGACCCAGGTGGACTTCAAGGCGAAGAAGGTCATGCCGCGCCCGTCCATTCGCGGAATGATCGCGCGCACGTATTTTTATATGAGCAAGCAATACGGCCTGCGCCTGTCGAAGCAGGACCGGCAATTATATGAGGCCTGGAACAAGACCTACCCGGTGCAAACCTGGGAACGCCAGCGCAACCAGACCGTGGCTTGCGTGATGGGGCGGGGTAATGAGTTCGTCGGCCCGGTCAACCTCAAGGCCTGCGGCTGAACGTGGGCGGGGGTGCCCGCCCAACTGGCCTGCTACTGCGCTGCCTTGTGTTCGATAATCTCCGACACGGTGTCGTTTTTCTTGGCCCGCGCCATTTTCTCGTTTAGCAGCGCCTGCTTGGCCTCGGCCTCGGCTTTGGTCGCGAACGGCCCCAAAAGCACCTCATCCTTGCCGTCGACTTTCACGATATAGAAATTGAACCCGTGTTCCAGCAACCAGGCGGTCAGGTCGGTGATCGCCTGCAACTTGTGGTCCGGCGGGCCGACCCGGATATCCCATTCCTGGGCGGCAATCGCACCGGCTTGCGGCAGGCTTTCGGTCACGGCAGGCTTGGCCTTGGGGGTATCGACCGACTTACCTTCACCGCATCCGGCCAACGCCAACACCACAATTGCCATCGCTACTTTACGCACTGCCCTGCTCCTTTGAGGATCAAAGAGGCAACTTTACCATTCACTGTCTATTCTGGCCGTCATAAACGTTGGCTTAAACAATGCGAATCATGTATCGCGACCTGTATGATACCGCCATGGGAATTAATGTCGCCTCTACGCGTCCTAAAAGAGGCAGTCACAGGGAAGCGCTTCGCAGTAAGCTACACACATCCGACACCTGCCCTGTCTGAAACATGTGTCCTTAAAAGTAACTCAAGGAGAAGTCCATGCTTATACTCACCCGCAAAGTCGGTGAAAGCATAAACATCGGTGATGACATTACGATCACCATCCTGGGCGTTAGCGGCCAGCAAGTACGAATCGGCATCAACGCCCCTAAGGATGTTGCCGTGCATCGCGAAGAGATTTACCAACGTATCCAGGCCGGCCTGACTGCACCCGACAAAAACCAGACGCCTTGAAACGCCTCCAGTAGCCAGCCTTTTCGTTCACTGTAACGGCTGGCGAAAACCCAATTGGCCTGTTCGCGTACCCCCGCGTGACCAGCGCGCCTTGAACCTTCCCTTCGTTGCAAGATGAAACTGTCAGGGCATCCGGAACTTGTCGCGCTATTGGCAGCCCAATTTCTGACACTTTATCCTGCCATCCGAGTGCATTTCAGGAACACGTCGATGAGGCCAGCCGCGTCGCAACCCCTTGTTTCAAGATCCTGGATGATTGCCCTGCTGATAGGGCTGGTCTTCGTGGCACTCGGGTGTGGGTTGAGAATGGAAGTTGAAGGGGCCGATCCCGACACCCATTCCTGGGTGGATCTGGCGCTTCTGCTCTGTGGCTACCTGCTTGTGTTCTGCCTCAAGCCCATCCAGAAGGTGATCTTGCGCAAGTTGCGCCAGCGCGCCGCCCATCGCGCCCGCGGGAAAGCCGCACGCTGAGCGCTGCTGCCTGCTATCGGATAGCCGGTATTTACAGCGCCGCCGCACCACCTATCATTGGCCTTGCTCTGCGTAGCCAATCAAAGGTGCAAATGCAGATGGACACCCTCAACAAATCCCAAATCGAAAAAGCCTTGGCTGACCGCCTGCCCAGCTACAGAGTTGAGTGCACGCTGCATGCCGACGGCACCCTGTCCGCCGTGCTGACCGGCCCAGAGACCGATCACTTCGCGATTACAGGCATCGTGCGTGCGCACTATCACAGTACAGAAGCCATCAACCGGCTCGCCACCGAGATCCTCAGGGAAATGGTGTTGTCGCGTCAGGGTATGAAAAACAGCCGGCTGCTGGCGTTGTCCGATCCCATCGACAGCCTGGAAGGCCGAAACCGGTAACAGGCTCGGCCTTCCATGTGTCACGGCGCTAACCGACTCAGGGACAGCAAGCCATCAGTCCCACGCTCGGCTTTCAACGCACCGTATTGCTCGATGCAAGCATGGGCCGTCACCATCGGCGCCAAGTGTGTCGAGGTCACCACCATGATATCCGCCCCCGCCGCTTCCCCTGCCTGAATGCCCACTGTGGCGTCCTCGAACACCAGGCAGTCTTGCACCGGCACACCCAGGCGCTGGGCTCCCAGCACATAACAGGCCGGATCAGGCTTACCCGTCTTCACGTCTTCGGCTGTCACCAGTACCGCCGGCACAGGAATGCCCGCCGCTTGCAGCCGGCGCACGGCCAAGGCTTTTGGCGCAGAGGTAACCAACGCCCATTGATCGGCGGGCAGGCTCGCCAAAAACGCCACCGCGCCAGGAACTGCCACGATGCCTTCGACATCGTGCAGCTCAGCCTCGGTGATCCATTGGGCTTCTACCTGTGGATCGACACCCGGCAACGCCTGGCGGGTGATCGTATCAATCGCGCGGGCCCCATGAATGGTGTGCAGAAATGCTTCCACATCCAAGCCATGCCGTGCAGCCCAGATGCCCCAGACGCGCTCCGCAGCGGCAATGGAGTTGAGCAGAGTCCCGTCCATATCGAACAGAAAGGCGCGGTAACGCCGGCTAAATACACTCGGATTTGGACTGGACACTGCGCGGTTTCCTCATGGGCTGGGCCCCTGCAATCTACGGATCACTTAGGCGCTTGTAAACGCCGAGACCTGGCCCGTCAGTTCCGAGGCAAAAATGACGAACTTGTCATGATCCTGTTGGTTGGCTGTTGGGGTCGCCTGGTTACCGTGAACTCACTGCCAACCCGGTAGCCAACCCGAAACGTGAGACACCACCATGAAACTGATTGCCCTGGGCTTCACCGCTTTGCTCGTCACTGGCTCGGCATTCGCTGCCGACGCCGCCCCTGCCGCCAACGTGATCCACGACAAAACCGGCTTCTTCGTCCACCTGGATGTCGCCAAGGTGCTCTCGAGCACCGACACCTACGGCCAATGCGGGGTTGTGCCGGCGCAACTGCGCTACCTCGACCACCAAAACCGCGTACACGTGCTGGATTATCAAGTCCAGGATACCGGTTGCACCAATGACAATTGATCGGGCTACACTGGCGCAACTTATTGAGGCAGAGCACTTCCCATGAACATCCTTGTAGTCGAAGACGAACCCAAGGCCGGCAATTATCTGCTCAATGGCCTGCAGGAGCTGGGGCATTGCGTGAGCCTGGCCCGCGATGGCGTGGATGGTTTGCACCAGGCCCTGGAGACGCCGTTCGACGTGATCGTACTGGACGTGATGATGCCGAAAATGGATGGCTGGGAAGTGCTGCGCCGCCTGCGCAAAGAAGCCGATACCCCGGTGCTGTTCCTCACCGCCCGCGATGACATCGCCGACCGCATCAAGGGCCTTGAGCTGGGTGCCGACGACTACCTGATCAAGCCCTTTTCGTTCGCCGAGCTGGTGGCGCGCCTGCGTACTCTCAACCGTCGCGGCCCGAGCCGGGATGAAGAACACCTGCAAATCGCCGACTTGCACATTGACGTACTCAAGCGCCGGGTGACCCGCGCCGGCACGCGCATTACCCTGACCAACAAAGAATTCGCCCTGCTGCATCTGTTCGCCACGCACCAAGACCAGGTGCTGTCCCGCTCGCTGATTGCTTCGCGGGTGTGGGACATGAATTTCGACAGCGACACCAACGTGGTGGACGTCGCCGTGCGCCGCCTGCGCCTGAAAATCGACGACCCGTTCCAGCTCAAGCTGATCCACAGCGTGCGGGGCATTGGCTACCGCTTCGATACCCAGCCATGAACCGCGGGCATCCTTACTCCCTGACCCTGCGCCTGGCGCTGATCTTCGCCCTGCTCGCCTTCGCCCTGCTGGCAACCCTGGGCGTGGCGCTGTACCGGGAACTGGAGCGCGAACTGATCCGCCGCGATGACGCCGCGCTGATATCCCGAGTGGATCAGCTACGCAACTTGCTCAACGACAGCAATACCCTGGACCTGATCAAGACCAAGCCAGAGCTGTTCCAGAACATGTTGGGCAACCGCGAATCGGTGCTGAGCATCGCCGCACCCGGCCAGCAGCCGCTGCTACTGGTGAACCCGGGGAACATTGCGCTGCCGTCGATCCAGCCGCTGCCCAAGGATCACCGGCTCATATTGAGCGACGTGCAACATTTACCAGGCCTGAACGGCATTCCCTTCTCGCTGGTGGCCGTGGCCATCGACTCCGGCGACCTGGGCAGCTTGCAAATCACCAGCGGCCGCCTGATGACCGAGCGCACCGCAGTACTCGCCAGTTATCGACTCAGCGTATACATCCTGGCGAGTATCGCCGCGATCATCCTGGCGCTGGTCGGTTACCTACTGGTCCATCGCGGCTTGCTGCCCTTGCGCCGTCTGGCCCGACACGCCCAAGGGATCGGCGTCAGCAACCTGGCCGAACGCCTCGACAGCCACGGCGCACCGAAAGAATTACTGCCCATGATCGACTCGTTCAACACCATGCTTGAGCGCCTGGCCAAAGGTTTTGTACAACTGGGCCAAGTGTCCACCGACATGGCCCATGAACTGCGCACCCCGATCAACAACCTGCTCGGCGAAACCCAGGTGGCCCTGCAGCAGCACCGCAGCATCGAGAGCTATCAGCAACTGCTGGCCTCCAATGTCGAAGAGCTGGAGCGCCTGGCGCGGATGCTCGACAACATGCTGTTCCTGGCCCGCACCGACCCCGCCAGCGCACTGCGCCAACGCCAGGCGCTGGATGCGGCGGATGAAGTGGAACGTATCGCGGATTACTTCGAAGGGCTGGCCGGGGATGTGAACATGCACATCACCGCCTTGGGCGAAGGGGTGATCTGGGCTGAACCGATGTTGCTGCGCCGGGCCTTGGCCAACCTGTGTGCCAACGCCATCAAGTATGGCGCGCCGGGCTCGGAGCTGAGTATCCAGGCAGTGCCGGATGGCGCGGGCATCAACCTGAGGGTCAGCAACCACGGCCAGACGATCCCGGCCGAGCACCTGCCGCGGCTGTTCGAACGGTTTTACCGGGTGGATGAATCCCGCGAGCGCTCGTCCCAGTCCAACGGCCTGGGGCTCTCGATCGTGGCGACCATCATGCAGTTGCATAACGGGCGCTACCGCGTCAGCAGTGAAGACGGCGTGACCTGTTTTGAGTTGTTTTTCCCTGGCCGTGAAGCCTGAGGATGCGGTAACTCAATCAAACGCGCCGTTAAGGACTTCGTAGATGATGCCGGTCGCAATGGTCACCAATATCAAGTCGGTTCCCGCTTGCTGCCACTCGTAACCGTCGTAGCGAGGCAACTGCCCCAGCAAGCGGCCGTCGAGTTTCTTGGCAATACCCGGCGGCAGTGGCTTTCCGCGTGCCAGGTTTTTCTGAATGCCAGGCGGTAAGGCCGGGCCAGGGCGCCAATAATCGCGGTGACCGCCCAACACATTCAGCACACGACCTCGATCAACGCTGAAGTCATTGCTGGAGGGGCCGCCCTTGTCTTTGCCCTTACCTTGCCCACCCTGGGCATTACCTTTGTTATTACCGTGACCTTTGCCGGTGTCCTGCCCACCATAGGCATCACCTTTGTTGTTGCCTTGGCCTTTGCCATTACCTGGATCTGCAAGGGCAAGGCCACTGGTGACGGACAGTGCAAGCGACAACGCAATCGATACGAATTTCGTACGCTTTAGCATGGCGACTTTCCAAGGCGAGGGTGTGCTGGAACTGTAGTTGAAATTGCAACACAGCGTATAGCCTCAGCTGATCTGGCCACCGGCAAGGACGACATCCGCCTGGGTTTGCCAGGCGGCCAACGCCGCAACCCGCAACCCCTCCACGGTCGTCAATAACGCCATCGAAGGCTCGCCCGACTCAGGCAAGCCAGGCACATGAATAAACCCACTGCGCACCCCAGTCCCCGCCAACGCATGCTGCAAGCGGTAAAACACCTGGTTACACACAAACGTCCCCGCCGTCTGCGACACCGAGGCCGCAATGCCCGCGTCACGCACCGCCTTGACCATGCCCTTGATCGGCAACGTCGAGAAGTACGCCGCCGGGCCGCCCTCCACCACTGCGGTATCAATTGGCTGCGCGCCCAGATTGTCGGGAATACGCGCATCGTTAACGTTGATCGCAACGCGCTCGATGGAAATATCACTGCGCCCAGGCCCCAGGCCCGTGGCGATGACCATTGCTGGATGCAGTTCGTTGATCAACTGCAGCAAGGTCTCGGCAGCGGTGGCAAATGCGCAGGGCAAGCAACGCGCAACCATCGTCACGCCCTCGCTCAACGGCACACCGTCCAACTGGCGCACGGCCTCCCAAGAGGGGTTTACCGCCGCCTTATCAAAGGGCTCGAAGCCCGTCAGCAATACGTTTTGCACAATGACCTCACATCAACAGGTAAAGCAGCACGATATTGACCACCAGCATCATCAACGCCGTGGGTATCTGGGCCTTGATCACCGCATTTTTGTCCGGCAGTTCCAGTAGCGCCGCCGGTACGATATTGAAGTTGGCCGCCATGGGCGTCATCAACGTACCGCAATAACCCGAAAACATACCAATGGCCGCCATCACCGCAGGGTTGCCGCCGTAAATCCCCACCAGCACCGGCACGCCGACCCCACCGGTCATCACTGGAAAGGCCGCAAAACCATTGCCCATGATCACGGTAAACAAGGCCATGCCCAACACATAGACCATCACCGCCACCAACTTGTAGTCCAGGTTGATGTACGTGGTCGTAACGTGGGCAACCGCCGTGCCCACCCCGGCCTCATTGAACAGCAACCCGAGCATCGCCAGCATTTGCGGGAGCACCATGGCCCAGCCCAGCGCTTCGGTCAGGCGACGAGACTCGCGCAGCGCTTGTACCGGCGTATCACGGGTCAGCCAGCAGGCCAGGCCAAGGGCGATCAGGCAACCGATGCCGAGGGAGACAAAGGTGGTGTTCTTCGGATCCAGCAGCGGGACACCGCCGATTTCGGTGTGTTTGAGCAACACCGAACCAATCACCGTGGTCAGCGGAATCGCCAACGCCGGGATGAACAATTTATGGCCCAGGCGCCCGGCACTGGCGCGAGACGCCTTGTCGTGCAATTCGGCGTGCTGGCCACGACCTACGCCGCCCAAGCCCGCAATCAATGCCATCACCACCACACCCACCCCGATGACCACCGAAGGCAGGCGCTCACCTATAAGGAACGGCACCGCAAACAACAACCAGAACAGCGCACTGGACCAACGCTTGGGGTGGGTACGGTCGAGCAGGATCATGCCGGCGGTGATCAGCAACAGCACGCCAGCCAGCCAGTACAGGTATTGAATGGAAATGATCATTGAGCAGCCTCCACCGGGGTAGTGGCCGAGCTCATTTCGCGGGTCAGGCGCCGGTCGAAACGATGCAACCGGATAGCGTGAATGATGAAGGCACAGATCGCCGTCGGGATGCCCCACACCGCAATGTGCAGCGGCTCCACATCAATCCCCGAGCCGAGCAGGAAGGTGTGCATCAACGCAATCGCACCAAAGGCCACGAAGATGTCCTCACCAAAAAACAACCCGACATTGTCGGTAGCAGCGCACATGGCCAATACCTTGTGACGCAGCTTGTCCGGCAGCTTGCCATAACGTTTCTCCGCTGCACCCTCGGCCATCGGCGCCAGCAGCGGCCGCACCATCTGCGGATGCCCACCCAGGCTGGTCAACCCCATGGCCGCCGTGGACTCACGCACAAACAAATAGATGATCAACAAGCGGCCGACCGTGGCGCGTTCAAAGCGTGCGATCCAGTTCTGCGCATGCAGGCGCAGGCCATGGCGCTCCAACAGGCCAATCACCGCCAGCGGCAATAACAGAATCAGTTGCAGGGCACGGGTCTGAAGGAAGCCATCGCCCATGGTGGAGAGAATTTTTTCCAGCGGGAACTGGGCGGCAAGCCCGGTGGCGATGGCGGCCGCAGTGACCACCAACAGCGGATTGAAGCGCAATACAAAGCCGACCACGATGACAAGTACGCCGATCAACGGCCATAAGTTCACAACAGTTTGCATGGCGGGGAGGTCCTTTAGTGCGCGCTGCGGCGCCATTACAGCAGGATGTGGGCAAAGGGCTCACAGCTTGAAAGTGGCGTGCAGTCGGCTCGGTTTTTTATTGTTGACCTGGAAGGTCGAGCGTCAGTGGCGGCAACTTTGCTGCCTGGGGCCTTGGGGTGTCCAACAAGAAAAATTGTTGCTGCAAACCAATAATTTTTGTGGGGGGATGACACTGTTCGGTACGGTGCCTGGAAGGAATTGAGCCCAGTTTTTTTTGGACAAATCGCGTGGGTGAGCTCGCTATGGCGTCGGAAGTGAAAATTCCTGATCAGCACCTATACTCCACGATGCAGCTGTGTGTACTTGCAGTTCATTCACGGCGTCATGCCGACAATGAGGGGGTCCCGCTATGTATGCCGGACAAATGAGTAATATGGCGACCACGCTTGGCGAAATACGCTGCCAACTGTTCGCCCAGGTAATTTGCCTGCTGGCGGTGGCGACGCTGTTCGCCTGATTGGACTTTGTAGCCCTGTAAGGACGCCGCCAGGCGTCTTGGCTTTGCTGTGCCCAAATTTCAGGCAACAAAAAAGGGCCCACCTTTCGGTGAGCCCTTCTAGACCGCCCAGCAGAGCGGATTTTGTTTGGTAGGCGCGATTGGACTCGAACCAACGACCCCCACCATGTCAAGGTGACCCCGTAACATACGTAGACTATTGATTTATAATGAAATAGGGGCCGTTTATAGAACATCAAAGCGCCTCGGTTCGACCTATAAGAATCAATAACTTAGCGTTGTATATTCCTACAGTATTCTCCTTCCCCGGCGTCCTGCCGAACGACCTCCCAACTCAATAATTTGCCTGCTACGCTGTTCGCTCCACGGAGGAACAACGATGCCGAACTCAGACCTAATCCCTTCCCTGCTTTCCAAACTCTACGAAAACCAACTTGCCCTCGAAGCGTCCATCCTGGAGCTGTCAAATTGGGTTGAGCAACGCGGCTCCGCCGAGGTGGCAGAAAACGTGCGAGGCGCCCTCTTCACAGTCGGACACAACGAAGAGTTCATCAAAATGACTCTCGCCGTGCTGATGGAATCGGAATAGCCGCAAGCCCCTACAGCTCGTCGGCTCAAATCGCGCCACGTCCAAACCTCGATTACTGTACGCACATACAGTATTTGAGATTCACGCTATGAACGTTGACATGGACACCGATGATTGGCTCGGCTGCCCCACTCCGCTGGAGATGTACCAGCACCAGTGCGCAATCCTCGTGGACGAGCTGGTAGAGACCGAGCGCATGCTGCGTAGAGCGCGGGCGAATATCGCAGGCCTGGTGCAGATGAATGACCTGCTGATGACGGGAAAGGCCGAGACAGAAGCAAAGCTCGCTGCGGCTGAGGAAAAGATCAGCACGCTGGAACAGCAGTACTCGTTTGCCTCAGTGCAAAGCGTGAAAATCATCACCGGGCAGCGCGACCATCTGCTCAGGGAGAATCAGCGCCTGCTGCTCGAGCTTAGCGTTTACAAGCAGCCATTAGCCTAGCTCGTCGGCATAGGCCGCAACTGCTTCCTCAGTCAGCTCACGCCACTCACCTTCGTTGATCAGCCCCTGTTGCTTGAGGTCGTCAGCCAGGGCCAGTCGCGTTTCGTAACGCTCTTCCGGTGTGGCCGATATGAAGGTTGGATCGTTACGCAACGCAAACCACGCCTCCATTGCGTTCACCTGATCAATGTTGATCGCCATGACGAATACCTCGGGCCAGTGTCTACAGTGTAGAGATTGGCCGGGGACCGGCTGTTCATCGGCGCCGACGAGCGGAGATGCTTATGTGCGGGAGACTTTCGCAGTACCGGGGAATCCACGACTTCGTTGCAGCGCTGAGAATGCCCAATGCTCTGGCGAACTCCCTGGGCGATCAGCCGATTGAGCGCTACAACGTGGCACCGACAACCGCGGTTGCGCTGCTGCACCTGCAGGGCGACCTACTCCACGCCGACCCGGTACGCTGGGGCTGGCGACCGCACTGGGCAAAAGACCGGGCAGCGCCGATCAATGCCCGCGTGGAAAAGGTAGCCCACGGCCCGTTCTTCCGGGCGATCTGGCCGCATCGGGCGATCACGCCTATAGACAACTGGTTTGAGTGGGTGGATGAGGGCGGGCCCAAGAAGCAGCCGTACCTTATCCGCCGGCGGGATGGTGCCCCGATACTCTGCGCTGCGATTGGCCAGCTACCGGACGCTGATGAAGGACCTGGCGAGCATGATGGCTTTGTGATCATCACCGCCGACAGTGCCGGGGGCATGGTGGACATTCACGACCGCCGCCCGGTGGTGCTTACCCCGGACCTGGCGCGGGAATGGTTGGACCCGGCCACGCCCAAGGAGCGCGCCGAGCAAATGGTCCTTCACCAGGGCGAGCCGTCCGAAGTGTTCGAATGGTTCAAGGTCAGCATGGCCGTGGGTAACGTGCGGAATAAGGGACCAGAAGTGATACGACTTTTAGGTTAATTGTCGTAGAAATACCACATGACAGACGCCACTGTGACGACCCATCCAAGGGTGAGCAGTATTGACAGCCCCGCAAGCCGCTTATCCATGGTGCCCTTCAGTTACCAAAATGATCGAAGTCAGAGCGCACCCGGCAATATTAGCTCAACGCACTCATCGTGCAATTGCGCGGACATAGGCCTGGCACGCGCGCAAGGCGATTATGGCGTTATCCCCGTCGTCGGTGATGGCGACAATTCGTTGCGCATGCGCTGGGTCAAGTTGGGCTCGACGGGCTGCATGAACCACGCCGACGGCGCCGGGGGTGGTAGGCACGTTGCAGCTACTGGCTGGATCCTCGGCAAGGAGGACTGACAGCCGGACATCAGCAGTAGCAAGCTGGTCACGCAGGCGAGCCTGGTTGCGCTGGGCATCGGATAATTCCTTGGTGTGTTGTTGGTCCTGGAGCGTGAGCTTTTCCTCGGTGGCCAGGCGCTTGTCCTGTTCGGCCGCCTGCTGACGCCAGGCCTCGCCAGTGATTGCATCCAGTTCCTTCTGATGGTGGGCTCCCTGCTCCGCAATACGCTCGGCCATCTTCTTGCCCATACGCCAGCCCTGAACCTGCCACGCACTACCAAAGCCGATGGCCAGCGCCAGCAGGATTGCCAGCCCAAGGCCGATCAGCTTCTGTACCGGCGTCATCACGGCACATCCTTGAAGAATATGTGGTGACCAAGGCGCAGCGTCTGCTTGGCCTTTGCCGCCCAGGCTGGGGCCTTTGGCATCGTGGTCGCGTAGTAATGCGTGGCGCCGCCGGTTGGATCAGGCGCGGCGCCGGACATCACCTGGTCAGCCGCACGCTGGGCCTGGGCGAACTGCGCGGCCGGGATCTGCTTGGCACCGCTCAGGTAGGCGTAGTTCGGGTCGTTCTGGTTCCAGCAGCTGAACTGCCAGGGCTTCAGGCACACCCCAGCGTAACCCTCCCCCCACCAAGACCTGGCCTTGCCGTCGAACACACGGTTGCGGATGGTCCAGGCAACGGCGATCTGGCCGTCTAGCCCTTCGCCGCGGGCTTCGCCCCACAGCGTGCGCGCCAGGATGTCCCGGTCTTTCTCGGTTGCGTTCATACTTTTCTCCAGGCGTAAAAAAGCCCGCTCAGTTGGCGGGCTACTATTTCTAATAATCGAATCAGGCTTCAGGTGACAGGCGTTTGGCCCGATGATTGATTGCTCAGTGCTCGCTCTCGCCTGACCTTTTTCCGATCCGTGAACAGGAAAAAGACCAGCGCTATTAGAACTGTCAACTTTATAAGTGACCACCATGAACTGGATATCTGATCGCTGAAAAGCGAAAGTACGATAGACGACATGAAAAACGACGCAAGCATCATGTAGTAAACATTGCCTGACTTCGCTTTAAAGTACGTATATGTCGATATAACTGAGTACATTGACAGGAAAGCGACTACACCGAGAATACCAAATTTTGGATATAAGGAAAAGTACATGCTGTACACATTGCCCTCCAGATCTGGAGCGTACCTATTGAAGGCCAAGTGCTGAGGATCTGGCATGCATAAACCGACGAATGAAAGCATGTGGCATATAGAGCTGAATGGAGACCATAGAGGCTCTAGGCTTATATCCCCATCAAAATAACGAGCAAACAGAACAGGCCCCTGAAACGCATAACCTGCAAAGTGCTCTAAAAACGCGTAAACAAAGTCTCCAGCGCTTTCGTCCGAATCAAGAGCAACCTTTGCCGTAGCAATCGCGCCGCCAATCAACACAAGAAGAAAGCATCCGCCAACCCAAATTACTAACTTGGCAGACAACTTGCCGCGCACGATAACCCATATGAAAAGCACACCTATCAGCAGTTGAAGAAGTCCGGAACGCCCAGAAGCAAGCAGAATAAGCAACGACCATGGGGCTGATATTATTAGGAGCGAAGACGCTGAGCACCACTTTTTCAGATAGCAAACAACAAAAAGAGGGATCAGCATAGTGCCGACCTGTAGATAATTTGAAGCCGCCCAACCTAGTACGTCGTCGCCCTCAACGCTTCTCTGCCTTGCTATGTAAGCAGCTTGAACAAGGTCTGGTGAAAGACTTGTAAGGTCAAAATATATACTTGGCAGTATTGCCACATGGAGAACGCAAAAGAAAAACACCATTTTTTTTGCGTTAATAGGTTTGTAGAAGTAACCAGATGCCACACTCTTAGAATTAGACCTGCGCAAAATTTCAGATGTAGCAATGCTGGCGACAGAAAATACAATGCCCCCTGCGATGAACAGAAGTAGAGCTTCTGATTCTATTGGGTAGAACCCTAGCAACTCAGATGCGCTTACTCCCCAAAGGCCGAAGGCCCAGGTGAATGGGAATACCGCAGACGGGTGCCATTTGTCCTTAGAAAACAAAGACGCCAAGATTCCAATCAGAAGAAATATCATGCCAACAGCAAAGCTATACATCCTAGTCAAGTCCTTTCGATGTGACCCCAAGTGAAATTGCTTGCGAAAAGCATTATTGCACCCAAGCCCTTTCGCAAGCACGAGAAAAATATCGAATTGACGGATGCCAGCTTCGGTATTTTTTCAAGCTACCTGACCAGATAGGTCAGCGAGGCAGAAAGCCTGTCTCCCGCAGCCCATGAAAACGGCGTGCCAGCCCTAACGCCTGCGCCGTTACGGCCGAAGTTCAGAAGGCTTCCGCCGCCAGGGATTTGTCCGAACACAACAAAGTCGGTCGAGGCACTGGCGTCGAACGCATTACCGGCCATGCCATCAGCATTGATGTTCGGTGTTGCTGTAAACGGAAGAGTAAATGTCCAAGCCGAAGCACCGTCACCCGCTGTAGTGGTTGAGCCGAACTCAAGCCTAAGTTGTACCGTCACGATCCGTCCTAAACGCACGTAGTTTAGGGTTAGCGACCCGTTTCCAATCGACGGCGCCACGCCTGACGCTTGTGTCCAGCCTGTGTTAGAGATCGTCCCGCGAGCGTCAAACGAGTTCGAGTTACTTGCGGCATCTTCGGTAATCTCACCATCGCAACCGGCAAAACGGTGCCCAATACCGGAAACGATATTCACATCCCCTGCAAAGGATATCCCTGTAAAAGTAGAACCACCCCCGCTTATCGTCATCAGCGAGGTATTCCCGAAACGGCCATTTGCGAAGTGCATCAAGCCAGCGCCAGCACCGTGCTTGAGCGTGGTCATGTAAAACTCGCTCATGCTGCAGCCGTTGCCTGACCCGGTAACGTCCATGAAGCCGCCCGACAACCAAATCCCTCTGAAGAAGATTGGCCGAACGGTCGACACGCCCCCCAGGTCAATCGCAGCGACAGTAGCCGGCTCGAATGTGCTGCCCTCAAACGAGGCAATGTTAAATCCGCCCGCAGCACCTGGGAAACTGAGCGCGAACCCCTTCATCAGGTTTGAACGGCAACGCTCGACGCTACCGGAGAACCCTTCGCAAATAATTCCTTTGCCAGTGAAGGTGGCACCAACGCCCTCGAAGTTGATATCGGAAATTCGCGAAAGGTTGCCAACGTAAATAGCGTCACAGTCAGCGATTTTAGTAAAGGTGGTTCCTCGCTGACCGCCCGCGCCATGCCAGTGCTGACCGTCGGGAACGGTCAGGCGTACGCTCTGAGAGTAAGCGCCAGGCTCGAAAAATAGGTCAGCACCAGCGCCCTTAGGCGACATTAGACTATTGATCGCGGCGGCGTCATCTGCCCCTCCACCAATAGGGGAAACAAATATCGCTCGGCGCAGAATTGCTTTTAGGGTGCTACCTACAGTGCCTGATGCGTATGTTTGCGAATCAAGAAAGCCGAGCATCCCAGCGCCTGGAGGCTGCGACAATTCTTGCCGGAGTATATCGTCGGAGTTCATCAGGCTAAACTTGGTTTGCTCAAGCGCCCAATTGCCCGTGGTGGTATATGGCAGGGTGGTGGAGTCCGCCAATCGGTAGGCGTAGCCATCCCGTACCAGATACTGGCTTCGACTGGTAAATGTGATCCCAGCGCCGTAATCGCCAAGCCAAACAAAAGCCGAACCTGCCAAGAACTGATCGAATTGAGTTGCGCGGCCCTCCTGGGCGTTGTTGAAGTCTTCCTCCATTCCCATCCAGGTTCGGCGTTGCTCGCCAAGTCGATCAGCGACAAAAGGCTGATCTCCATTCACGTACTTGTCCGTGATGGCGGCGTTGTCATACAGGTCTCGAGGATCGGTAGACGGGACTGGGTTCAGGGTGTCGTATGGCATTCTTTTCTCCGGGCACAAAAAAGCCCGCTCAATGGCGGACCTGTGTGGGCTTAGTTATTTAGTCTGGCGCTGATGCGTTGTCGTACAGGTAAACCCTGTCGTCGTAGTTGAATCCTTGAACAGAAACGCTTTCGCTTCCTTTGGGGGTTACCTTGCTGATCAGAACGCGGTGGCATTCCCTGGTTACCGGGCCGAATAGCAGATGCGGCGGTTCCCTGTCCCAGCTTGTGTCAGGGACGAAGTCGAGCGTCGGAATGCTAAGGTGGTAGTCGCCTATCCTTGTGGCCGTCCATGGGCCGCTGAGGGTGCCGTCTTGACGCCTGATGCCGACGGTGTGGGCTACGCCTGGCTCCCATATAAAAGCTTCAGAGCTTTCGAGGATGTAGCTGCCAGAGCCCAGGGATATGCCAAGCAGCAAGGCGCTCTGCCCTCTTCCTGGCGTATCGTCTGACACGCCGGCAAGACCCATGTAATCGCTGTTGTTGCCGTCAAGTTCCGTTTCAAACGAATAGCTCCAGCGTCGATATCTGGTCTCGCTTGCGCGCCGCATCCCTAGACGGTAAGCGCGGTCACGGTCGCCTATCCCCAGGGCCTGGACCTTCTCGGCTTTCAGGCCTTGCTGCCCAGGCAGCCGACACTTAACCGTCTCGGTTTGGCGCGTGCGGCGATCCTTGTACTCAACGTCCACGCCGTCATGCTCTGACCCAGGGTCTGGGGATTTGAAGCTGATGCGCAGCGGCCCCTTCATGTTCTGGGCCGAGTAACCTTGCGTGCCGGGCGGGAAATACTCTGTATCGAAGCCTTCCCGCTTCTGGTCGCGCACAGGGCGCAGCCGACCGCGACTGATGGTGAACTCCGCAAAGCCTGGGGCAAGCGCGGTGTTCAGTGCCTCCTTGACTGTCATGAGCGAATCAATCGACAGGTTGAAGGTGTCGCCCCTGGCCTTGCAAACCGCGTCAAACGCTGCCAGCTCGTCCGTGTCGATGTCGGCATCCTGATATCCGGGCGCCTTGGCGATATAGTTGAACGCTGGCGCGATATCGCGGGTTACGCGGTTATCCGACGTCCAGGCCCCATTGACCAATATCGGCAGCTTGCGCGTGGCCACCACCGACACCTTGTTCTCGCTTTGGCTTGATAGCTTGCCGCCGCCAGCCGCAGATAGCGCCAGAATAGTCCAGCCTGGGTAACTGGTCGGACTTGGAAGCAATGCCCGAACGTCGTACCACTGGATATTGTCCTGCACGTTGGTCAGCGTGGACTTGGCACCGATTCGGCGCATTCGCCCTTCCGGCTCAATAGCAGACGCCGTTGTCAGCTCTCGCGTGAAACCGATCTGGTCCAGGGTTCGATCACTGATCGTTTCGGTGAACGAAACCCATGCCCCGGCAGTTGTTCTGTCCCGGTACTGGAACTCGTAGGTGACACTCCAGGGCTCAAGATCGCCCTTGTTATTGACCCCCGCCAAACCACTTGGGAACAGCACGGTGAAAGAAAGCTTCGTTGCCTTCAGGCCTGGCGGGCAAAGTGCAAACGGTCCAGCCCAGTCGCCTTCAAGGTTCGAATTGTCCAGCCTGAGAACGGCTGAGTTGCTTTCGATAAAGTCAAATCCGGGCCAGTCATTGTCTGTAACGCCAGTGTCAGTCAGGCGGTCTACGGCAATCTGCGACGTACTCGCCGCCGTGAGCCGGTACCGAAGCCCCGCATACCCAATACAGGCCCAGCCAATACCAGCCAGGAGCCCAGAAACCGGCGCGCCACTGGTGGTGTTGAGGGTCATGTGGGCCGGATCACCGCCGGCAGCCGGAGTGAAATCGTTCACGATGTAGCGGCCGGCATTCGCCCCCACTACCTCGATCTGCATTCCAGGGAAGGCGCCAAGCTGCTCCAGCGGCCCGGAAATCACATCCCGACCACCAGCACCACCGCCAGCCGTGACCATGTACTGATACATGACCTCGATGCGTAGGATCATGCCAACAGCCCAGCCAGCAGGGAATGCCCCGGCTCCAGTTGGGACGGCTACCAAATCACCGTTGAACTGATAGGCCTGGGCGCCTGGTACTGGAGGGACTGTGACAGTGGTCTTCAGCTCGATGCCAGACGTACCGGTAGCGGTTACGCCCACCTCAGGCGCCTGGTACCACCACTTGGCGGCTGGCTCGCTGCTCAGGTCTTCACCTGGGCCGTATACCCTGGCGGTCGCGTTGGCACCCAGCGATATCACCGCCGTGTTCCCGATCTTGATGTCGCTCGGATTTACCTGGCACTCACCACGGGTAATGCACAGCAGCATGTGCTGCCATTCATCCCGAGGGCCTTTGAAGTATCGGCGCGGCTCTACTATATAGTCAGGAAAGATTTCATCCTCACCGAACAGCTCGCGCACCGGGTCGCCATAGCGAACCTGGTTGGCCTTGGCGTTTGCACTGGACAACGTGCTGCCCTGCTGCGGCGAACCGGTCTTTGGCAGCTTCACCCTTGGGGTTATGAGCTTCATCACCGCTTGCACGCCTTTAATGGCGGCGATGGTGATGGAGATCGGGTCTGTACCCTTCGGCTCGTACCAGATTTGCACAAAGTCGTCAGGGCCAAACTGCAATTCAGGCCAGGAATGATGAATGCTCGGGCACCCATTGACCGATATGCTCACTGGCGGCACGTCCCGGCGCTCGTATGCCTTCATGTTTTCGATGAGCCACTGCTCAACGGTGGTAGGCGAACTCACCCGATACGTTCTTAAAGCAACCGGGTCAGCCTTGTTCCCATAGAACTCGATCACGATAGAACACCACCGTCATGTAGTTATCTTTGAATTCCTGTAGCCGGATGATCCTGGCCCCGCTGCCGGGGTTGATCTCCAGCACCTGAAGGCGGTCGTCTTTGAGCACCACCAGAGCAACGTGGGCGCAGATGTCACCCTTCATTGCGGCGGCGATTGCTCCCGGGAAAGGCTCGCAGCGCTCTAGAGCCCTTCCAACCTCAGTCCTGTAGGAACGCTGGAAGGCGTGAATGCCCAGGCGAGTCACCTCTCCAAACTTGGATAGCCCAGGCAGGCCGTATAGCTCCGACCTGGCTATCGTCGTTAGGCCCCAGCAATCTACTGACGGCAGTTCGCGACCGCCGTCTTGGTAGATGGCAGTTAGGTATCGTGATGGCATGGTTATAGGTACTTAATGCAGGGGGCGTTGAGCGCGTTGAAGGTTTCGCGGTTGAAGTTCGTGTCGATGAGGTTGAAGTAGCCACCGTCGACACGGATTGTTGCGCCTTCGAAGCTTCCGCCGCTCACGACAAGGTAATAGGGCCTTTGGGATGGCTGGCTGAGGTCCGTGCTCAGATAAAGGCGAAGAGTGGCGCGGATGATTGCGTCGGCGTCCATTGCCTGACGAATCAGTCTTTGCGCCTGACCCGTGACACCATCAATCGCAAACGTAATTGTCTGGCTGCCGGTGTTGTCCTTGGTCGGGTACGAAACGTCCAACCCTCCGGCAAGGAACGTCACGGCGCGCCCGTCCTCGGTACCGCACGCCTGATTTTCGAAGCCCGCGCAAATCAGGACCGATTCGCTCCAGCCTGAGCTGGAGATTTCAAATGTCGGTATCAATACCTCGGTACCTGGCGATGCGTAGCAAACGTCGAGTGGGTTCATACCTCGGGCCACTCCTCGTTTACGCCAGAGTCAAATGCCCCCATGTGCGTCTGATATGGGCTGAGCGGCCACTCCCTGTTTATCGCCATGTCGATGATGTTCTTGCCGAACCAGAGTTCAGGGAAGTTTTCCCAACCTGGCGCCATCAATGGGCGATCGCGCAACTCAAGCGTTGCAGAGTACGCCCAATGATCAACCCCTATCAGCTCTGGCCCGTCATAGATATCTGTGAAGCGGCATACATAATCCTTCAACCCCAGAGGGGTCTTCAAAGTAGCCTGGAACCACAACGCACCATCACCGAGAGTTCTCGCAAACCACGCCTCAAAAAACGAAGCCTGGTTATCGTTAAATATCCACTTCACCGAAACCTCTGTGGGGACACTGGTGAACTTCCTCCTTTGGCGCGACCGCCCACTATCGAGTCTTGTCCTCATCAAGGGGCTGATCGTGTCTAGCTTGTAGCCATCATGTAGCGGCAATGAAAGTTGCTTTGGGTAAATGATCATGAGCCCCTCGTCTGTAATCCGTACTTCTGCTGAAGGGCATCATGGGCGGGTCCATCGCTCAGTATGTTTGCAACCCAGACATCCACACCACCATCCGAATTTGCCCTGGATGTCCCAGCCTTAGAGGCGTCCTCGTATAGGTTCACCACAGGAGCAATCGCACCTTTGCGTGACTGGCCTGCTTGAATCTTGCTAAGAGTGCTGTCTAGTTTTGCACTGGTCTCAGCAGTCGTAACCCGCTCCCCCTTCGCCAATAACCAAGTCCCAGTTTCCGGAACGGAATCCAAACCATCATGCGCCATGCCGGCGAGGCTGGCGGCCGAAACGCCTGCAACAAGAGGCGCCGCAAAAGTAGCGGCTGCAGCCGCAGCGCCTGGAGCTAGGAGAGGGCCGACAATTGGTATTGCCGCAGTACTCGCAAACGCCGCGAGAGAGGCTTGAAACGCAGTAGCTTGTGCGTTAGCGACCATGGCTACGGATGCGCTGGCCTGAGTCGCCTTTCCGGCAACGAGTTGAACTGCCTGATAGACCAGCCACTGCGCCGCCATTTGTGCCAGGGCATTGATGATGCTCTTAGCCATAGTGGCCGCCACATTAACGAACGCATCTCCAAGACTCTCCGACTCCAGAATCATTGATGCGATGCCGTCGCTAACAGTCCCGGTGAGCGTATCCAAAGTACTGGCCGTAAAGTCCGCCGCCTGCTGCTGGTAGTCCATCGCGGTATCGCGATAGTTTTCCCAAGCAGATGCAACGCCATCGAGCCAGTTGTTTTGGGCTTCATCTTGCTGTTCGTAATATTCCTGCTGGATTTCCATACGCTGGGCCAAGGCCTCACGCAGTAACTCCGTCTCTTGATTGTAAAGATCTTCGCTAATGTCGCCGCCGTTGTATTGCTTCTGAAGCTCAGCGAGTTGCTTGTTGAAGTCTTGCTGAATGGCGAGATCTGCCTTCAAGCGCTCCTTGAGCTTATCCCCACTGCCACCGCCTGAAAGCTCGATTTCAAACCCCATGCGTGCGGTTTGATTTCCATCGGTCAATGTCGCGCCAAAGGCACGAGCCTTAGCCGCATCCTCGTTGGCTAACTTCAGTTTCTGAAGACTATCCAGCTCAGCGGCAAGGATCTTCAAGCGCTCCTGCTGCTGGGCATTGATGCCCACCAGCTTTCCAGACTCTATTTCAAATTGAAGTTTGGAAACCTCGGTCGCCTTTTTTCTAGCGTCAGCACTGGTATTAATTAGTGCAATCTGACGCTGGTAGTCAGTGACGGCATCTTCCCCTCGCTTACGCGTAGCGTTTTCGGCATTAACGACTGCCTTCGCTGCACTCTTAGCCGACTCAGCTCTCTTTTTCTCGGCCGTAGCAGCCGCCTCGCTGGCATCTAAGGTTTTTGCCTTAGCTACAAGAAGCTCGCCCTCCCCCTCTTTGAGACCCGTCACCAATCCGGCACCAATGCGCGCAGAGAGCTTGTCGGCATTCGTCTTCTTTCCGGCTAGCAATATCTGCTCGTCCAGCGTCTTTGCAAGATCTCGATAGGCCTTTGACTGCTCAATAACAGGCGCTGCAGACAAAATTCCGTTAAGGATATTAATCTGATCACCGAACGCTTCTACTTTTTGGCGCGCTGTATCGAGTTCGCCCTGGGCAGTGATCAGCGATTCATTCCATTCGCGCTGCCGAGAATCACTTGGATGCTCGCGCAGCAGGCGCTGGTACTGGCTAACGGCGCTTTCTGCGTCAATGGCGCGCAACTGCGCATCTAGAAGATCCTTGTTGATTTCCTGTAGGGCGGCAGCGGCCTGGCTCTTGGTGAAGCCCTCAAATGACTGAGTTAGCAAATCAACCTTAGTAGACAACGTGGTCGCCGACTCATCGGCGTCATTGCCACTTAATGCGAAGTACGCGAGCGCGCTTGCCGCGAGCAGCACCACCCCTGCAGGTCCACCAAGGAGAGCCATCGCAGCAGAGGCGCCACGAGCTGCGACACCAACGCTGACAATACCAGCGGCGGCGGCAGGCGCCACACCAGCCATGCGGGCGAGGGCTAACTGATAACGCACGGCCTCAACCTGGCCCACGACAAATGCAGCAGACGTTACGACGGCGCCAGCGGCAAGCCGAGTCACCAGTATAACCGCCAATGCAGAGGCAGCCTGCGCCGTCAGATTTAGGACCGTCTTGGCCTTTGGATCAGAGAGAACAGTAGTCAGGCCTTCGATTGCAGCTTTTGCAGAATCCAGGCTACCCTCGCCTGTCAGCAGCCCAGAGACAGCATTTCGCAAGCCATCCAGCGCGCCGCCGAAGGTATCGCGCGCAGCGGCGGCGGCACCTCCGTATGACTCCTCGAGAGATTTAAGGATGATGCCCTGAGCGCTGGCAACATCCCCGGTAGATTCGAATGACTCCGCGAGTTTCTTCTGCTCTTCAGTGAACCTGAAGCCTTGCTTGCTCAGTGAGCTGAGCCCCTCAGAGGGAACGTCGAGCGCCCGGCCAATAGTCTCTGCCGCCTGCTGCACAGTTACCCCTGTTCGAGCAGCCATATCAGCTGCTGCTTGCAGGGCGCGGGGAAACTGATCACCGACCACTCCAGTGAATGCAAGAAGCGCTGTCTGCGCCTTATTGATGTCACCGCCGGAATATGTGGTCGCTTTTTCCAAAGCGCCGGCCATGTCGTTTAGTTGACTGCGACTAAACCCCGCCGCCTCGCCAGTAGATCTAAGCACTGCTGCCAACTGTGCCTGCTCCTGCTCAGCAGCTTTAGTCTCAGCAATAAACGCTGTAAATATAGCTCCTACCGAAAGTCCGGCTAGGGCGCCCGCAGCCACCTGGCCGAGCGCCTCCCAAGCAAGAGCGGCGACATCAGCCGATTCCGCAATGGCCTTGCCGGATTTGCGCGCCGCGGCCGCGGCCTTGTCCATAGGACCTGTGAAGCCACCAATCCTGGCAATAAGGTCGAGCGTCAGCGTTCCGAGTGTCGAAGCCATTGGCTACCCCAGCGTTTCCCATTTTCGTTGATCGATACACTCAGGCCCAACTTTCAAGGGCCTCTTCCAATGTCAGTTCAGGCTCCGACTCGTGCGGCATAAAGTCGTAAATTGTGTAGCGGGCTTTGTCCGCGTGGGTATTTGCATAGAGCGTGGAAAGAAGCGCACAGCCACGCTCCATGCGCATCCCCCAATTGAGCGAGCCACGCTTTCGCCTGTACTCAACCCAGCGCCTGAACTCTGGAAGGCTCAATCGCTCTTGGGCTTCCGCGATCGTGCAGGAGAGCGTGATCGCGAGCTCGTGCCAGACTTCGTCGAAGTCGCTGAGGGCTGGGTCTTTCCCAGGTTGTTCACCTCGCCGATGGCTGTAAGTAATGCCGTGGTGAGGTTGCGATCGAGCGAGCCACGATCAGGGTCTGCATCGCCAGTGATATCCGCGACGGTGAAAACTGGAGCACCTGACTCGTCGCAAATGCTGGCCGCTATTCGGCCAGCAATGCCGTCCTGCATGCCGGCGGATGCAATCAGGTCGCTCACGGCAGCTCGGTATCCCAATGGGCGCACGAAGACATCGCCCTTCAGAGACTTACCTCCCTGCTCCCACTTGATCGTTTTTTTCACAGGGGCGCCGGTGAAGGCACCAAACCCCTTGAGGCTTTCAATATTGAGCTGCATGATTTTTCCTTAAGTGGTCTTACGGATCCAGGCGGAACCGCCAGAGCGCTGAATCGTCGCCGCGCTGGTCACAACAGTGTTTGCCGCAAAGTCGAACGGGAAGTCGGATACGTACCCGTCGAAAACAAACCATGTTCGGGTTGGCGGAAGAACAAAATCATCACCATCACCAAGTTCCGCAGTAGCTGTAGCCCCAGAGCCGGCGCCGCCAGTGAGCGCGACAGTTGGTGCACTGGTGTAACCGGTGCCCGGCGATGTGATGCTGATGCCGGTAACCGACCCTCCGGCGACGGTGGCCGTTGCCGTAGCGCCAGTACCGCCACCGCCTGTGATAGCTACTGTCGGCGCCGTGGTATAGCCAGTACCGCCAGACAAAACGCTGATGGCCGCGAGAGAGCCCGTAGTGCCAATGGTAGGGGCAATGCCTTTTCCATCAGACCAGCCCACAACCCAGCGGACACTCTCGATAGAGTCGTCTTCGGAAAGCTGGTGCAGTCGTACGTGCGATGGATTCCGAGGATCTGCGTTCAGAGTTAGTGTTGCCTGGCCTGGAGTACGAAGTCCGCGCATATAGCTGCGAACCGTTTCGCTCAGGCAGGTGGTTTCGATCTGGTCAGCTGGGTTTCCGCCGGGACTGAATGCCGTAGCGCACTCGATCTCCATAACCTCGAAGACAGATGGATTACCTGCACTGGGTACCGCGGCGTAAATCTGGGTTCCTTGGGAAAGGATCGACATGGCGTTCTCCAAATGTCGGGCAAAAAAACGCCCGCACTCGGCGGGCAATGAGGATGCAAACCCCTCGAATAACGCGTGTTTTTTATGCATTAGGATGCATTGGCCAATTCGGCACACTCGAGGAAGAATCTATGAAACGTTTGAAACTGATGCTCCGTAAGCTACTTCGACTCCCAGCCACCAAGTCAAAAGGTGATCTCCAGAAAGAGCAGTTCGACAACCTGATGAATGCAATGAAGGACTTTGAAGACATGTACAAAAAGCTCTGAGTAGCTGCCCCGCTGCCGTTCAGCGGGGCACGAACCAACTCACGTCGAAGCTGTACCGGTAATTCTTTGTTGCAGGGTCGCGGCTCTCACCACCCCAGCGGATGATGTGGGCCTTCAGCTCGATGGCGTCTCTGATGGCCTTGGCCACAGCCCGCGCGTCCTTACCGGTCGTGGCGTACACATCGACCTGCAGCGTGTAGCCGTCGATGTCTGGGCGCCCCGCCAGGTAGTTCTCCGGATCACCGCCGATGGTCTGCCAGACCGCATAAGGCTTTTGCCCATCCTGCGGCGCATCACCGAACGGGTAGAGCCGCTGAGGTGCTGATCCAAGTACTGCGATCACGCCAGCATCCAGGGCGCACACGGCGTTTATTGGTGCGAACATCAGCTGCTCCTGGACTTCTGGTCACGACGAATTGCCCGGTCGAGGCCTTTCTCGAACTGAGTGGCGAATTCATTGGTTACTTCGCCGATATGGTCTTCCAGGGCCGGGCGTGCCACCGGGTCAGCAGCGATATGCTCGGTACCAAACTCAAGCAGACGCCAATGCGGTGTCGGCGCGCTTTTCTCAGTGCTGCCATTCTTGACCAGCACCGCGCCGTGCAGCACGCCAACTCGAAAGCCCAGGTCGCCAGTGCGGCGAAACAGCCGGCCATTCCACCGCAGCACAATGTTGTCGGAAATGGATCGCCCAGTGTCCGGATCATCCCATCGCCGGGCGCCCTCTTTGAAGTTGTTGGCGACCATCTCGGCAGCGCGCCGAAGCGCGGTGCGGCCGGTCTTGCGCTTGACCTCATCATTCACCGTAGCCAGCTTTCCAAGCAGGCCGTCGACACCGATAAGGCTGAACTGGATGTCGTCAGCCATCATTCACTCCCTCGGAATAGGGTAGCGTCAGGTAGTCCAAGCCGGACTTTGGGTCGGGCAGGACACCTTGGATGTTGTAGATCCGACCCCGGTAAACCCCACGCATCTGCGCCTTGATGTCGGTACGGCGGCGAATCACGATGCGCCCCAGGACCTCAGACTGAACCGCCTGGGCAGCGATGAATTCCCTACCACTCAAAGGCTCGATAGAGGCATAGACCTTTGCAACATCGACCCACTCGCCTGCTATGGGCTCTTGGGTTTCAGGATCGACGCCCGGAACCAGCTTCTGAAATTGAATACGGTGCCGCAGGTCGCCGGCCCTCATGGGATCACCTCGGGATCAGCCACACCGCGCCAGTTCCTGGAAGCCCAAAGAAGCGAATCGACAGCCAGGGGAAGCTCGGCGGTAATGGTGCCGATCACAACCGCTTCACGAGTCGCATACGAGTGCCCTA
This sequence comes from Pseudomonas sp. MF6394, assembly GCF_002018845.1. Taxonomy (NCBI): domain Bacteria; kingdom Pseudomonadati; phylum Pseudomonadota; class Gammaproteobacteria; order Pseudomonadales; family Pseudomonadaceae; genus Pseudomonas; species Pseudomonas sp. MF6394. The sequence continues at coordinate 16,835 of NZ_MVOJ01000012.1, read as the reverse complement.
GCAGCAGCAAAAGCGCTGCTTTGAAGGACGCAGGGAAGTCAGCCACCAACTTGAGTGCCGGGTTGTCGCAATACCACAGCGCCCAAGCCAGTGCCGATTCGGCGTAGAGCTCGATCAGGTCGTCATCGTCTTCATGGTCGACGCGCAGATGCTTTCGCATCAAGGCGATCGGCAGCAGATCGGTGACGGGGATGCTCATTTTTTACCGCCTGCCTTCTTGGTAGTCTCGGTGGTGGCTTCTGGCTCTGGCTCTGGCTCTGGCTCTGGCTCTGGCTCTGGCTCTGGCTCTGGCTCTGGCTCTGGCTCTGGCTCTGGCTCTGGCTCTGGCTCTGGCTCTGGCTCTGGCTCCAGGATTGGATCGGCCTCAACCTCTTCTGCCAAGTCCAATCCGATCAAAGCCTCGGCATATTCGTCCTTTACTTCACGAACCTCGAACTGGCTGAAGTTACCGGCGTGGTAGTGCGAAAACTGGCGCAACGCGCGAATCTTGATCATGACGCAATCGGGGCAGTTACCTGCCCCGGCCTCGGTTATGGTGCGGTTGCGAAAGGACCGGTGATGATCGCGGTTGGCCGGTAGTGAGCCAGGGCCAGGCGCTCTTCACAGAGGATGGTCAGCATGTTCTTGACGAAGTTGTCGCGATCTTCGCGGCTGACTTCGACGGTTGCGTCCATGCGGTCCCAGACCTGGGATGCCAGATCAAAGCCGCCGACGGTGAACGTGCCCAGGGCTTGGGCTTTAGTGGCAACCACCGGCAGGCCCCACATGACCTTGGCAGCGAACGCAGCTGGTCCACCGAAGATGTAGCGACCATCAGCGTCTTTCAGCAGCGCGATTGCGTGCCAGTCGCGCGGGTTGAGGATGATGCCGGAGGCTTCAAACTCAGACTCACTGGTCTGGAAGATCGCGTGGGCAATCTTGTCAGCACGGGTGTCACCGGTCACGTTCAGCGCTGCGTCGTAGGCCGTGGCAACCTTGTTCAGCCCGGTCAGGTTGTCGCCGGTACCGTCACCGTTCAGCAACTGCCCCTCCTCAACCAGGGCCAGGCCGAACAGCAGTCGGTTGTTCACGTACGACTCGAGCATCGGAGCATCGTCCATGACCTGGCGCGAGGCCTGAATCCAGTGAGCGATGGTTTTGACGTTCGCCGTTTCCTTGGTGAACGTCAGGTTGGACTCGGGCTTCAGCGTGCCCTCGGCGACCGGTGCAGCGCTGTTGGTAAAGATGTTCTCGCGAACATATTCCAGCGAGTTCGAGCTGATACGGCCCTGGGCGAGCAGGTCCCGAATCGTGAGGCGGCGCAGGCCTGGCATCAAAATGCCCGCATTACGCTGTGGCTCGATCAATGCGCCGGCGGAACCTGCCGTACTGCCGAGCTGCTTGTTGAAGCTCTTGACGTCGACCTTGCCCGAGGACTTGCCATCCCACGACTTTTGAAGATCGATTGCCGTTTGTTCTGCGAAGGACTTCTTCGTTTCCGGATTGTCCAGGTTACCGGCGGCAAGCTTTTGCTCCAGGTCGAACAGGCGAGTGCCGGATTTGGTCAGCTCTTCCTGGACGGTTTGGAGATCGGACTGCAGCTTTTTACTGACCGCACCGGTCTCGGTGATTTCTTTTTTCTGCGCATCGAACAATTCAGTCATGTTCTTTTGCGATTCTTCAATAGCCTTTTGGATCTGGGCCAATTCGGACATGGTTTATTTTCCTACAGATGGGAAGGACTTGAGGCGATCCAGGATCGCGGTGATTTCGCCACCTTCGGAATCGCTCCGAACTGCGGACTTAATCCGGGCCACGAGGCCCAGAGCTTGCGACTTCGACAGACCGACCGAATCCCTCAGCCAGTGCTCAACGTCGCGAATAGTTGTGATCGACTCCATGGATTTCATGGACTCGATTGTTGCCAGTTCATTGGCTGGGAACGTGCAAATGCTGATCTCGCGAAGTGCCGCCACGCTCTTGAACGCGCGGCCGGTGGCGATCATGTCGAAATCGTCTTTCATGACGGTGAATCCGACAGACATGCCCTCGACAGTCTTGTGTTCCATCGCGGCGCGAAGATCGTTAGAAACAGAGAGGCCTGGCGTGAGCTCGCCGCGAACGATCAAGCCTTTGCTGTCCTCTTCAAGCGACTGCCATTTACCCACGGGCAAACCGTAGGTTTGATGGTTGAAGAACATCCCAACCTGCCGGCTCTGCGTGCTTAAGGCTTTTTTAAAGGCGCCTGGAAGGATGATGTCTCCATCCGAATCGATCACATCGAAAACGCTGGCATATCCCTCGAAAACCCCGGCCCTTCCGCCGGAATCGAATTTGATCTCAGCCTCAGCGAACGCCAGGGTCTTTTGGATGTTTGACATTTGGCAGCTCCAGAAAAACTAAACCCCGCTGGGTGCGGGGCTTGTTTGACCAAGTTGGGTAAGCGGTACGTTCTGCGACTGCCTGGTGGCGACATCGCCACCGGCAACGGGTGGCCGGTTGTTGACTCGCCTGCCTTCGTTGATCGTCAGCAAGCCGGTATCAACCAGCGTTTTCATGTAGTTCGCCCTGGCGGTAGAGTCACCACTGAGAAGTCCGTCGCGGTTGTGCTCAGCATGAACCCGACCAAGATCAGACGGCTTTACCAGCCAGCGCAGGATGCTGCACTCCCAGATCTCCAAGTAGGGATCAAGCGCGTACTGTAGGAAACCGAGGTTCTGTTGCTCGATACCGGAGCCCCAACTGGTGGACTTTTCAACATCGCCCACCAGGTGGGGAGGCACACCAAAGAATCGGGCCAGCTCGCTAACCTGAAATTTCCGCGCAGCCATCGTTTCAGCGTCCTGCGGACTCACACCAATAGCCTGGGTGGTAAAGCCGCCCTCAAGGATCCACAACCGCTTTTTCACCGGACCGCCGGATATCTCCTTGAAGTTCTCTTCAACCTGGGCGCGCTGTTCTTTATTGAGAACCTTGCCATCACCGGTCATCAGCAACTGCGGAGACTTCGCCCCGTTCGCGTAGAAGTCTCGCTGCTGATCCTCCATGGCCACCGCCACACCTGCGCTCTTAGCCGCAAACGCGATCGGGGAAAGCCCTACGAGACCATTGAAGCCAAACCCCTTGAGGTGGAAGATTTCTGATTGTTTGAAGTCCGCGTACTCATTGTCGCGGCGATATCGATACACAACCTTGCGGCCTTCAAGCCTGACGTCCATGTTGGCTGAAAGAAGCGGGACAAGACTGATCACATCCCCGGTGCTATTGCGCTCGATCAGTGCGTAAGCGTTGCCGTAATAACAGAGCTGCATTGTCATCGACACGCGGAAATCAAAGGCGGTCATGAAAGAGTTGGGGCTATACCGCAGCAACCGCGCCAGGGGATTATTAAGATCCGCCTTCCTGCGGTCATCACCCGTCGTTTCAAATACATCCAAGGGCATGCACGCGGTAACGCTGGATATCAGCCTTACACATGCGAACACCGTGGATATCTGGAGCGAACGCTCATCGTTTACGACCGAATCACCCACTACACCCTGGGCTGATACTGGGCCTGTCTGCGAACCTTTTTCAGGTGTAACCAGGCGGCCGCCGACAAAGAAGCTCGCCATACGCGCCCAGAAGGGACTGCGCGTGCGCAAGTCGATGCTGTAGTCGGTATCTGCCATTACATGCTCATCGGTCTGGAGAGGAAGTCGTCGACAGAACCTTGCACCTCAGCGTTCGCCAGGATGCGGCCTATCGTCATGATCAGCGCCACAGCGCCGTCGATCTTGTTGTCATCGCCCTGTTTAATAGGGCGCACGACGTCATCGTTGCCGGGCAAGTTCTTGCCGATAACGTTGCCGATACACCAGGTCATGATCGGATTACCGTCATGATGAAACCGGCCCGCCTCAATAGCGGCCTCCAGTTCTTTCATCGGGTCCGACATGTTGGTGTAGTTCTGCGTGATCGTGACCGGGTTGAACCCCTGGTCATCCAGGTCGTGGCTTAAGCCCGTAGCCCCGTGCGGGTCAATTGGGCATTCACGCACTGGGGCGTGGTGATTCGCCTCCTTGGTGTCCTCAAGGATCTCGCGGTAGTCGACCTCGGCACCGTCAGTCACATCCAGATGCTTGGAGTGAATCCAGGCCTGGAAGCGCTCAGCCATACGTTTGTTGTCAGTGTTGAAGGCTGTGTCATAGGGAACCCAGAACTTCGGCGCAATGCTGTAGTAGTGGTTCTTCCCATCAATGACGCGCCAGAACAACCTGGCCCTCGAGTTCATATCGAGCTTGCGCGCCAAGTCGAAGCCGGCAATCCACTCCTGCCCCTCGAATTGTTCAAGGGTGAGAGAGGTGTCTTCGCAGGCCTTCCAGCTTTCCATGTTGTAGAAGCCGGACTTGGCGCTCACCCAGAGGTTGAGGTGCTTCGTCTTGAAGGTGTTGGCAAAGCGCGCAGAGCGAATGGCCCTGGCCTGCTGACTCTCCAGGTATTCCTGAAACACTGACACGCCGTGGTTCGGGTTGGCCTTGGCCAGCATCTTCGGATCGGTCCAGTCGTCGCCCTCGTCGAGCGTCCAAATCCAGCCGAACAACTCCTCGTCCGGCACGGTACCGGCCAGCATCTCGACGACCTGGCGGCGTTTGTCGTAGCAGGGGCCTTCAATGTCAGCGCCGGCAGTGGTGATGATGAACATCAAAGGCTGACGCCGCGCGCCCATGCCGGTGAGCATGGTGTCGTACTGGGCTGACGTTGGGTGCTCGTGGTATTCGTCGACGATGGCGCAGCTTGGCGACGCGCCGTCGCCGGGGTTGCCGATCAAGGGTTCGAAGCGGCTGAAGTCGGACGGAATGTTCATGTTCGAGGCGTTCACCTCGATGCCGGCGGCCTGAATCAGCATCGGCGACTTGCTGACCATCAGCTTGGCGGGCCGGAAAACCTCCCACGCTTGCTTCTCTGTGGTCGCACCGGCATACACCTCGGCGCCGAACTCGCCATCGGCGACGAACATACTGATGCCTACGCCGCCGGCGACAACCGATTTTCCGTTCTTCCGGGGCACTTCCCAGTAGCTTTCACGGAACCGGCGGTGCCCGCCCTTCTTCTTGACCCAGCCGAATGTCACGGCCAGGCCGAAAAGTTGCCAAGGCTCCAGCGTAATCAGCTGACGCTTGAATGCCCACTCGCCCTTGGTGTGCGGGAGCAGCTGCATCAGCTTGAGCTTTTTTTCTGCCTTGGCTGGGTCGAACTTGAAACGGAACGCGCGTTTGCGGCTCGCCGCAAGATCATCGAAGTGGCGCTGCACTGCCTGGTGGATATAACGGCATGCCGGGACCTTGCCGCGGAGCAATGACCGACCCCACGCCATTGCCTTATCGACATTGGGGTGGGCAGATTTGGTCATCAGGTTCTCAGCAAGTTGGCAAATTCGTTGGTTTCTTTCTCCTTGTTGCCGCCGATCAGTCGTGTGCGACTGGCCGGGTCTAGGCCCAGCATCGAACCGAACGTCACCATCTGGCGCATCGTTTCGTTCGCGGCGGTAAGTGCGGGGTTCTTCATAGGCCCACCAGTGGCACCGGCGACGACGATGCCATGCAACTGGATCGATTCCTGCGCAAGGCGCCAGTTGTCGTATGCGCTACAGAAGGCCTCGACGTTGTGCAAGTCCGTGATCGCCACCACGTTCTCCCGCAACAGCTCCGGGACAATCATGTTCCACATGGTGGCGGCCCGCGGGCTGAACCACTCCGGCGGGTCGATCTGGGTGATCTTGGAAAACTGCGGCTCGGCTGTATTCAGCGCACGCTTGCCAGGGTTTCCGGCGAGTGCTTTCTTGGCCGTTGGCTTGGGTTTGCGACCACGGCCGGCGACCGTGGCGGTGCCTCCCATCGCGCAACTCCTGAATTTTTAATTTCGCGGGTGTGAAAAAACGATTGAGGGCGCGGTCTAGAAGCGAAAAGGCCCAGACTTTCGACCCTCCCCCTCCCTTTCTGCGAGAATCGTTCTCATTTGATCGCTTTCCACTGATTTTCGGTCGATTTTCTGTTTTCAGCGCCGTGAATTTCCGAAACCACCATCCTCGGAGGCAGTTTTGCTGGAGTGGCACGGACCACACAGGCTCTGCCAGTTGTCACGATCCCAGAACAGGGTCATGTCACCTTTGTGCGGGATGATGTGGTCAACATCCGTCGCCGCGACCACCTTGCCTACCTGCTCGCAGCACCTGCATAGCGGATGCTTGGCCAGCCAGCCTGCCCGAGCCTGCTGCCACTTATAGTTGTAGTGGCGCTTGGTGCTGCTCTCTCGAGGCTTGGCCCAGGTCGAGCTCTTGAGTAGGTGAGCGTGATCATCACAGTACCGAGGGTTGCGGGTCAGCGTATTGCAGCCCTGGGCGTTGCACGGCTTCTGCGGTCTCAGCGGCACGGGGTGCCATCCATGTACGTCAACGGGCGGGCATCAGGGTCTTGCTCGGCTTGATCCTCTGCCAGCGCCTGGATCAGTAGCGCTTGGTGCGTCTCCATCCGCTCCAGCAGCGCGGTCTGTTTCTTCATCTCGGCCAGCATCTCGGCCTGTAAGCAGTTCGCTTGCTCGCTCATAGGCCAGCCTCTTCATCTTGTTGAACCATTCGCGCCGGGCGGCGCATCCACTGCAAGCCATCACTCAGACTTGCGACTGGGAAACTTGAACTCCGCAACCCGATCAGCAAAGTCGGCCAGCTTCTTAACACCCAAGAATCCGATAAACACACCGGCCGCCGTCGCAAGGTTCTGCGGCAGCCCGAAGTACTCAAGGACCGGGATCAGTCCGATCGTGATCAAGGTGCAGATTGCGGCCTCGAGCAGAGCCTGGCGCCGGGTCCCGCCGCCGTAGATGATCCTGATACCAGCCATCAATGCAGATAAGCCTGCGGCATATAGAGTCGGCGAATGCTGACTCAGCCATGCAAGCACGATGAGCCAGGTATCTGGTTTGTCTGGCATGTTCGACATCTCAGGTTCCTCCCTTTAGGGGAGTGAATAGATCGGCCCCAACAGCACTCCCAGCTCAGCGCGATGGATGTGGTGGAGCCGAAAACGAAAAAGCCCCGGCAAATGCCGAGGCTCGATATGGGCGGAGATGGAGACCCTGTCAGGCCTCTGTCGTGGCGTTTCCCTCCAGTCCCCACGCTGACTGTTACCCCTGCACGTTGCCGCCGGGCTTTGATCATCTCCAGAAAGCAAAAAGCCCAACTCTAGGGTCGGGCTTTGCTCGCGGAAAAACCGCAAAGTAACTTAAATCTATATATCGTCCCCGGTCCTGTCAAGCAGCCTGGCGACGAATATCTAAAGCTCCATCAATCCACGCAACACCCGCCTTCCAGAGCTGCCGCGTCTTCTCTTCTCCGAAGCCCATCTTCTTGCCAACCTCCATTAAGGAGCTGTCGAGCCTAGTGTAGTACTTCATCAACACCTGGCCGCATTCCGGGTAACGCTTAAGCAGCCGCCCCATCAGACCATCAATCATCAGAGCGTCGTCGTCAGTGATCATCGGCGACAGGATGGTGTTCTCTCGGGATGCGCAGCAGGACACGCCAGAACCCAGCACGACCCAGCGGCCCCAGTGCTCAAGCAGATCCTCGGCGGTACGCTCTTTAAATGTCGGTGTGAAGGCCATGGCTCAATCCCCTGCTTGTCTGTTGATAAAGCGGCGACCTGGGCGCGCCAAGACCATGTCCTGGCACGCGTGGATCGCCCTGCAAAACTCATCGCGCTCCATCGGATGTTCGGTTGGGAGCTTTAGGTACTCGTTCCACACGCCGGCAAGAAGGCCAGCGATAAACGCTTCGCGGTCAGTCAATACGATCGGCATGTCAGTCCCCTGTGAAGTTAGTGCCGCCGGCGCCGCGACGGTTGTTCTGTTCGTACTGCTGGTGCGCACCACCAGCAGCGCGGTTCGCCTTGGCAATCTCGTCCAGCGCCTCACGCAGTCTGGTGTTAAGCACCTGCACAACATCGATGAGCGGCAGCGCTTTAAGCGTTCTCCCGCAAACCCAGCCAGAGGCATGGCAGTTCTCGCAGGTCATTTGATGAAAGACACCCGTGTAAATGCCAGTGCCTCGGCAAACGGAGCACTCAACGATGAACTTCAATTCCCGGCGAAAGGCGGGGCCATGCTGCTTTTTCATCGTTTTTAAACCTCGCCTATGGTTGATTCTTGAATGGCCTTGCAGCCCTTGTTTTCCGTGGCTTCCAGCGAATCACCGGAATCTCCCGTTCTAACGCCGGTCAACCCGTGAATCAGGGCAAAGCCACGCTGGTCTAGATGCGCGTGCCACTTCTCCAAGGCATCGCGCTTGCGCCCCATCACGTCGGATTGGATGTACACCTTCACGTTGTGACCCATGGCATGGTTAATCAGCAGCTCACCGATCAAGTGGTCGATGCCGATATCTGCCCAACCGGTGCGGGCCACCTTGCGCAGGTCGTGGCTGGTCCACTCACCACGTCCCAGGCGCGTGAACACGGCACTGGCCTGGCCCTCGCCCAGTGGCTTGCCGTTGCGGGCCGGGAATACGTACTGCCCGTCGTAGCCATTGGCGTACTGCCATTCGCGGTAACGCTTCAGGATTTCGCACATCTGCTCGGTCAGCGGCAGGTGATGCTCGACGCCGGTCTTGGTGTGGTCGCCAGGGATGAACCACTCGCGCTCGGCCAGGCTAACGTGCGGCCACTGGGTCAACCGGCTTTCACCGATCCGGGTGCCGTGGCACAGCATCAGTAGGGCCAGCATTGCATCACGCGGAGCTGAGACGAACACGCCAGCCAGTTGCTTGAGCACTTCAGGTAACTGGACGCCACGCAGCCGGGACGGCTTGATCCCTACCTTGGCCTTGGAGAAGTCGCTGAACTTGATGCCGGCCATGGGATTGGAGGCGATGAGGCCCAGTTTGAATGCCTGGCGAAAGGCCAGGGCCAGGAGCTGGAACACCAGGCGCACGTAGTCGATGGACAGCGTCTCCTGCAATGGCCACATCAACTGGCTGTCCAGTGTGGCCTTGTCGACTCCATTAAGGGGGAGGTCACCCAGTCGCGGAATCAGGTGGCACTTGACAGCCGAGGCGCCGGTTTTCTTGCGCTTGCTCGACAGGTTGCGATCACGGGCCATGCGCTCGGCGTACCAGGCCAGCAACTCACCGACTGTGCCCCACTTCGAAAGACTGGAGCCCTCGCCCGCTTCCAGGCGCAGGCGAATGGCCGGGAGTGCCGCGACAACCTGCTTGGTGCTGAGGTCGGGGTACCAACCGATCAGGTTCCACTCGCGCTTTTTGACCAAGTACCAGGACGCGCGGTCACGGGCCTTGGTGAAGCGCAGGTAAAGGCCGCGGTTGTCTGTGTCCCGCAGATCCCGCGCGGCGCCGGCGGCCTGGCGCTTGATCTCAGCATCGGTGATCTTCACCGCTGAAGTCTTCACGCCGATAACCCTCTGGACTTCTGCTGCTCTATGGATGCGCCGCCATCCAAGGGCATTAACTCGGCAGTGCCGTAAGCTGTATTCAGGGGAGCGATCAGCGGATGGGTAACAAGCCAACCTAAGGTCGGCAAAACAAAAGGGTAGCCTTTCATCGTCAGCGTCTGGCCCTTCTCGAGGCGCCCAACGATTTCTACCTGGCTTCCTTGTGGGATGTCAGCGTCAAAAACTAGTGTCAGCGCCAAATCGCCCGGCTTGAAGTTATGGCTCATGCGGCAGCCCTCGTTTGTGGTTGGAGTAGGTAGGCCCGGATTGCCTCAATGGCGTCGAAGTGCCCGCGGCAGACGATGGCCAGGTAACCCTGATCGGTCAGCGCCTGAAGGTATGCGTCCTGGGCCGGGGAAACGGCGGCGTCATGCGGCGCCGTGGCCTTAAATTCGATGTACAGACCGAAGTACCCGCCGCGGGCCATTGGCAGTATCAGGTCGGGAACACCCGCCTTCACGCCCTGCTCTTTCAGCTTGATCGCCACCAGCTTGTGCCGGTGGCCACCGTTCGGGACGTGAAAAATCAGCTTGGCGGCGACTGGGTAACGCAGCGCGACCTCCTTGAGCAACGCGGCCTGCTCCAGGCCCTCACGGTCGATGGACTTGGCGCGCACTGGCTTTGCAATGAATGGCTTCAAAGTTTTACCTTCCCTTCACTGATCAGGATGTCTTGGGTGCGCATGACGCCTTCGGCGAGGAACAGGCGGACCTCGTATTTGGTCAGCTCCCCGGGCGCACGCAGGCGTCCGTCGGCAATGTCGTGGCAGTAGCCACAGGCCCAGGCCGCCTGGAAGTCGTTGGGTTTCATGCCCATGCCGCAAGTACCGGCCAGGCGGTAGTGCGCCAGGACTGTGGTGGACGGCTCGCAAGAACAGCCAGGGAACCGAACCTGGCAGTCACGATCACGCGCGGCCTGGGTGAGCTTGCTCATTGGGAGCCACCCGCAAGCTTGGCGCGGAGCTCGGCCAGTGCCCCCCTCCCCACTTCTGGGGTGATTCGCCCATCAACCTTTGCCGGCAACGCCTTGGGCATTGGCTGAAGCGGCAATCCATCAAGCAGACGGCGAGTTGTTATCGTGTAGTTACGCTCGAATAACTTGAGGCTGAGCGCAGTGTCGAGCTTGTTCAGGCTCTCAAACCCGCACTCTTTGGCCGTGTGCCATACCGCGTCGTGCGACCACTTCCCCTGGCCGGCCATGCTCGGGTGAGCATTTCGGACAGCTTCGCGATGAGCGTCCGCAAGCGATGGCAGTCCGAGCATTTCGGGCGAAGGCTTGCACCACTCGATGAACTGACCAGGGCTAGGGATGAAATCGGAAACCTGCTTACGAGCCTTGATCATGCCGAACTCGATCTGCCCCTGAGTGCGAATGCCTTCGTCGAGGAACGCCTGCATCCACTGGACCTTCGCAGCCCGGTAGGTCTCCTTATCGGGCCATGCCTGGCGCCAGGCTGAGCGGATCAGGCGAAGCTCAGTGAATAGGTCGTTGATCGCGGAGGCCATTTGGCGGCGGCCTTCGTCCTGGGGCGAAGCGCTTTCGTCTGCCGAGATAAATTCGCCTGCCTTGGGGTTGGCCCAAAGGCCCTGGGTTACGGCGGATACTTGCTTCATCATGATTGCACCCCGTTCTGCCAGTCAGTGCTGTCATCGTCGAAGTCGGAGGCTGGTACGGTCTTCTGCCGAATGGGCGTGACGTTGTTCGCTGCAGCGCGGACCTTGTCGTTGTTCACCCACTTGACCAACATGCTCACCCATTCGGCCTGGGTGTTTACTTGGTGTTGAGGTTCGTAGTGAGCAGTGAACGCGATGCGCACCTCTTCGGTGAACAGATCGAGTGCCAAGCCGCGGTGGAATGCGTAGGTGGTCAGTAATTTTTCGTCCGGCACCCAATCGAGCGTCATCTCGCTTGGCATTCGAGGGTCGACAGGCTCCTGCGCAGAGATAGGGTTTTGATCTTCTCTTCTCTTCTCTTCTTTAGGTAACGCACCGCTAACGTTTGAACCGTTACCTTTTGCGTTACTTGCCTTGTGGTTAGCCACACGCTTTGCCGTGAGAAGCCTGTTTTTAGCGGTCTTGCCGTTGTGACGGTCGAAATGAGGAAGGCTGATAACACCGTCCACCTCGATCATCCAGGCCACCGATTTCATGTGCTCGCAGAAACCGATAACGCCAACCAGACGATCAAGTAACTTTTTGCTAACGCTTGGAGCGTTACCGTTTTCTGTTTGTTGGTCGAACCAGCCCCATACGCGCATCAGTTTTCCGACGACGGCATCCGGGTCGATGTCAGCCAAGTCCGCGATCTGGCAAACCTCGGGCTTGTCCAAGGTGGTGAGTTCGAATTTGATCCAGTCGCCGGCCATTACGCGGCCTCCTGCAGAAGTTCAGCGAGGCGTGTAAGCCCCTTGGGGGTGATCATTGGATCGAAGGCGGCACGCTCTAGACCGGTCTCTGGATCAGGCTTCAATGCAGTGACCTTATGGGTCATATGTCCGGAAGTGATACGTGGCTGGTATGCAACCCAGCGCTTGCATCCATGGCGGCGGAAGATCCAACGATTCTGTTCGAGCCATGCAAAGAGCCGAGACGGTGCAATGCCAAGCTGTTTGGCCGCGTCAGTGATGCAGATAGCTCCACCGGCGGCAGCCAAACGCTTGATAGCCGCCACCTTTGGCGCCTGGACTGAAACGAGTCGCTGAAGCTCACCGTTCTTTTCGGCCAGGTCAGCCGCGAGACGCAGCGCGTCTGGGAGGGTTTGAGGAATAACTACGTGTCGCGACACGCTTTCAAGTTCGCCAAGACGTGTCACGACACGATGACGGAGCGGAATGCTGTAGCCGGTCAGTAGCGTTTCGGTGAGGATGCGGTCGAGTAGGAACTCGGCGGTGTAGCCGCGACCATCCTTCTCTTCCTGAAGATGGAGCAAAGTTGCGCCATCTTTCTGAAGGGCATCACGCATCACGCGGATATCACGAATGACGTCCTTGTGCTGCTTGCCAGTGAGATCAGCGATCTCCCGGCTCGACATGGTGACGGTATTGCTTGGAGCAACAAGTGTGTTCATAATGGCCCCACTGTGTTTTACAAGTTGTTGAAAGAGCCGGGTTGCAGCCCGGCTTTTTTGTGCCTGCGATTCAGGCGTTATGGGTGTCCGGCGCATCCGTGGTAGCTTTTTGCTTCCACACGAAAAGGTCACGGAGACCGGACATGAAAAAGATCAAAGCGCTCTGGGCGCGCTGGAAGGTCAAGCATTGGGACAAGAGCGTGTACACGTACGATGGCGGTGACTTCGGGATGCTTGGTTTCAACAGCCCTCCGCTGAGAGCGTTCTGGGAAAAGCGCGGACCAAGCATCAAGAAGGCATTCATTTGGCTATTCCTTGTCATTGCTGGTGGCGTTATCACCAAGCTTGTCGGTCTGGCCTAAGGCACCCTTCCGCACCAATTCAGCAGCCATATCGAGAAATCGAAGTTTTTCCAGCCTGGACATTCCGGAGTCGAAAGACACATGTGTCAGCGGGAAAACTTCAGCTCGAGGTGCCTTCGCGCTGGAAGTGAAAAACCCTACGAAAAAGCCAAACGCACCTGCGCCGAAGACGGCACAAGCGATCAGGACTCCGGAGGAAATCATTTGAATCTCCGCGAATCGAGGACGCCATGGCAGAGCATTGCCGCGTAAAACTCAGCACGGCTCTGCACGTCCGTTTTGATCAAGGTTTTCTCCTCTGCCATCTCTATTCCCTTCCTATGCACTGTATGAATTAACAGCTGATCCAGAATCTCTATCTGGGCGGCCTCGAATTCCGGAGAATTACCTCAGCCAGCGAGTTCTTCATTTGGATAAAGGTCGGGCCTCAGCTCAAAGCGAGTGACCTTCCCGCCCACCGCTCGCTCGAACGGAATAACGAGGTCGGCAGGGATGCGTTTATTGCGGTGAACGCACTGCCAAATACGTGGCTGGCTGGTGCTACACCGGCGTGCAAGCTCAGCCTGTCCACCAGCTAGTCTCACCACCTCGTCGATTGGCCTTTCTTTGTTTGGCATGTCAGCTGCCTCAATGGGTCGTGGAAGGAATGATAACCTAAGTTATGGATATGACCAACACATGTTATTTGATGAGCGATAACACATGTTTTAATCTCGCTCACATGGAAAACAGAACCGAAACGCTTAAAGACCGGGTACTCACCACGCGATTGAAACGAGAGTTAAGCCAACAGCAGTTGGCTGACATTGCAGGAGTGAGCCAGGTGACGATTCAGCACCTGGAGAGCGGGAGGAATCAGACATCCAAGAAGCTTGTAGAAATCGCGAGAGCACTTCGTGTGTCCGCAGAGTGGCTGATGAGCGGCGCTTCACCTTCAAAAACGGCCGACGATCAATTTGAATCAAATGTCGGGCTAGCCCCTCAGCCGCGGAGATCATTCGAATATCCAGAGTTAAGCTGGGTGCAAGCGGGAGCTGCTAAGGAGTCTGTGCAGGAACTGAATCTGGCGGACTGCGAAAGGCACTCATCAGAGGCCTGGGCAGGTGAGAATGGATTTTGGCTGAGGGTGGTCGGCCCTTCGATGACCCCAATATTTCAGGAGGGAATGGTCATCCTCGTGGCGCCGGACATCGAGCCTGAGAACGGGCAATACGTTGTAGCTCGCATGATCGACACCGATGAGGCAACCTTTAAGCAATTCATTCGCGATTCCGGAAGATATTATCTGAAGCCGCTGAACCCATCATTTCCCACAACCCCGATGGATGATACGTGGGAGATTGTAGGAACCGTCATTGATGGGAAGCTTGCCAAGTCTGTGTTCCGATAAAATTCACTCCTGAAAAAAACCTGCCGCTGAGCAGGTTTTTTTTCGCCTGGGATAAATTTAATAACTTAGGTTATTGACAGAAAGCAAACCTGAGTTATTATCTGATCCATAACTTAGGTTATCAAACGACTGGTGAAGCCGCCAGATAGCACGGGATCAGCGAAGTGATCTCCCAGCCCCGGATAACGGGACCGACTGGACCAAGTTCTTTAAGCAGAACGGAAGATTTCACTGGCTGGCCTTGGCGACAGGGCCAGACAGGAAACCAACCGGGAGTCACATTGATGGAAGCAACAATCGTCAGCGGCGCATGGAAGGGTCATCTCGGACGCGGCCTTGCGCCAAAGGAAGTTCAGTACCTGCTGGGCACCGCCCAGGGCAAGACAGCAAAAGAGATCGCACGCCAGTTCGACGTGGCGGCCTGCACCGTGGCCAAGCGTCTTTCCTGCGCCATGTTCAAGCTCGGCGTGACCCGCCAGACAGCGGCGGTCGCCGAAGCCATGCGCCGGCAGATCATCTCGCCGATGTGCTTTGTGCTGGCCAGCCTGATCGCCATGCACGCAATGATCGGTGACGACTCTATGCGTCGTGACCGCCGAGTACCGGAACGCCGTACCGCCCAGGTGCGGATGGTGCGCCGGGCCGAACAACCCGTGTTGCTCGCCTAATTCATCCACCAGAGGCACCCACCATGAAGCACGCAACAGCAATCTCCCAGCTCGACACCCACGCATCCAACTGCGAAAACAACGCAGCCATCCAGGAGCGCGAAGGCGAACACGAAAGTGCCGCCACCAACCGTTCCAACGCTGCCGACTACCGCCAGGCAATCGAAGCGCTGCAGGCCGAATAAGCATCGCCTCTGCCCATTCTTTGAGTGGGCTTTGGGATGCGGACGCCAACCCAGCAGACGCTGGCCACCTGCATTCAACCCACTCAGCACGGAGGATTGGCAGCCATGTGAACCACAACGAACCCTAGACGCTACAGCGTCGACCGCGTGACGTAGGGAGGTCTACGAAGCGCACTGAAAGCCCGGTTTCGACTGGGCTTTTTTACGACTTGCCTTTACCCGCCAGCACCCTCCCCTGGGCCCAACGGCACATACCAGGCGGTCAGGGTGCTGACGAATAAACGCAACCCACTGAGGTATCCACCATGCACGCATCAATTCAACAGCGCGTAGACGGGGTTGCGGCCCTGCACGTTCGCTCCCGCATCGCCACCGAAGACTTCTACGCCATCATCGGCAAGGAGCAACCCGTGCAGAAGATTCGCTTTCAGATCCGCACCGCCGGCAATGCTTACCACATCGTGGAGCTCGCCACCGACAAGGTGAAGGGCTTCCGCTGGACATGGAAAGAGGCCAGTAACTTCGCCCAGGCCCTGGAGTCTCGTGCAGACGGCGTGAAGGTAACGCTCTCGGTCGGTGCGCAATGATCGGCGAGCCAATGCCGGATCCACGGCACTCGATTATCGACAACCTGAACCAGCAGCTGGAAGCGTTCTTCGGCTCTGGCAAGAAAGCCCAGGTCATACCGAACGGCGTTGGTGTGGACGGTCCCTACAACGGCACCACGGCACACCACGAACGCCTGCGCAAAGAACGCGACAAGCTTGCACCGGCCGTACGCGCCGAAGCAGCCAAGGGTGTCGTGGCCAGCGTGGCAGCGAAGAACCTGGGCATGCACATCAAGCGCGTGACGCTGATCGCCCAGGAGAACGGCTTCAAGTTCGCCAACATCCCATGAGGCGCTTAAGCAACCAGGTGCGCCAACGCCTTCGCCAATCGCAATTCAGCCTACCACCCAGCGGCCTCTTGGCCACCCCGGAGAAACAGCCATGTCCACAGCAACAGATACAGCCGAGTTTCTTGAAGAACTCAACGGCGGCGCCTTCGCCAGCCAAATCGGTCACGCCATCTCCGAAGTAGCCGCGGGGGTCGTTGACCATGGCAAGGCGGGGAAGCTGGTGATCACTCTGGATTTCAGCCAGATCGGCGAATCGCACCAGGTGAAGATCAAGCACAAGCTCGACTACAAGGTGCCAACCAAACGCGGCACCCGCAGCGAAAACACCAGCCTCGATACGCCAATGCACGTGGGGACCGGTGGCCGCGTGACCCTCTTCGCGGAAAAGCATGACCAACTGTTCAGTCGCGATGACGCACCAATTCCCAAACGCACCTGATTCACCCCGCTCACCCTCCCTCCGCAATCCAAGGAAATAAGCGATGTCACTCACCAAAGATGCAATTCAGCTGATCACCGATACGGCGCTGGAAGCCAACGGCAAGAAGCTGGAAACATTGGTCCCTACCGTGGTGCTTCCGGAAAGCTCGAAAGTCATCGACTTGGAGAAGTTTCAGTCCGGCCGTAGCCGCTTCCGTGGCACCTACAGCACCCATTCGCTGGCAGACTTCAGCACCTATGTGGTGGAACGCGCAGAACCAGGCGCGCGCGGCTTCATCGACCAAGACGCAATGAGCTGTGTCCTGCTGTTCAACCTGGGCACCACTGGCGAACCCGGCCATGCCGATGACCGCGCCGTCCTCAAGC